>DASXXB010000352.1:0-18244 GCA_036503355.1 Kribbella sp.
GCTGGGCGAGCTTGTCGGTGATGACCTGCTCGATCAGGTGCATCAGGTACGAGACCTCGGCGTCGTCGCGCCGTGCGAGGTTCTCGGTGGAGCAGAGGTAGATCGTCACGTGCTTGACGCCCGCGCGCTCGCACCAGGACAGCACGGTCTCGACGTGTTCGGCCCCGCGCTTGTGCCCCATGCTGAGGTCGGTCATGCCCATCTGCCGAGCCCAACGGCGGTTGCCGTCCATGATGATCCCGATGTGCCCCGGCAATTCGGCGCCCACGAGCTGTTTCCGCAGCCGGTGCGTGTAAATCCCGTAGATGATTCGCTGGACCGGACCAGGCAGCACGATGCGCACTCCGTTCGCCGTTGTTTCGCGCGGGTTCCCGGCGATCCTATCCGACCTCGTTTCCCTGCTGCGGGCGGTGTTTGAATTCTCAGGAAATGTTCGAAAGGCGTCCTGTGGTCTCGGTGTTTGTGCCGTGTGTGCGAAATCCGTTGTTTCCGTGGGGAAAAGGGAGAATTGTGATGTTCGGGCTGCGAGCTGGGAAACCCTGCCCGGCCTGACGAGTCGTGGGCGGACCGGCTTCGCCGAGGCCAGAGGTCGAGGATCGTGACGGTCACCCCTGGCGACGTCGCCAGGATCGAGCTTCTGGGCTTGCGCACCGCGTTCGACCGGCAGCACGGAGTCGCGCGTGCTGTCCGGGAAGAGGTCCGTCAAATGGTGGTGCCGACCCGGACCGGCACGCGCAGCGATCCGAACTCCCGGCGCGGTCCGCCCGGCTCGCGGATTTCGCCCGGGATGTCGGCGGGCAGGCCCGCAAAGGTCGAGGTTTCGGTCCGCCGTGCGTCCCAGATCCGCAGTTCTGCGTCGAACTGCACTTCCACGCGATCAGCGTCGCACGCGACACCGGCAGTTTCCGGGAGCGGAGCAGCGATCAACCGCGCGGAGGCAAGCTCGCCAGCACCTTCTCGCCGGCCTGCTGCCCCGAGTTGGCCGCGTCCGCCAGGGAAGGCACGTCGAGCTGGTAATCGCCAGCCAGGTGAACGGGGCCGAAGTTCTCGCGCAGCGTCGCGAGCGAGGACCTGCCTCCGGGGGCCCAGAACGGCACGACTCGCGGGTGCCGACGCAGAATGCCTTCGCCGAGCTTCCCTGCCAGCTCGGGGTAAAGCTTCACGAGATCCGCAGTGAAGCGCGCGACGATCTCTTCGTCGCCGAGTTCGAACAGCTTGTCGGCCTCGGCCCCGCCGGCGAAACAGGCCAGTGCCCCGCCGGGTTTGCGTGCGGGACCACGGCGCAGGGCGGCGGCGTGGTTGAACACCGCCTGGAACGACAGTTCCGGCGTCGACACCGCCAGGTAGTCGTCCCAGCGCTGCGGTCCCTGCTCGTCGGTGAAGAAGCCGACCACGACGTACCGGCCGTAGCGGATGTCGGCGAACGCCTTGCGGTACTCGAAGGGCAGATCGCGGATGATCCGCACCGCGATGTCGGCGGGCACCGCGACAATGGCTCGTTGGGCGCGGAGACGCACCGGCCCGTCCGCGCCGTCGTACTCCGCGACGACGCCGTCGGCGGTGCGCTTCAGGGAGGTCACTGGCGAGTTGAGCCGGATCCGTTCGCCGAGGTCCTTGCTCAGGACGTCGGTCAGCGTCTGGTTGCCGCCCTCGGGCAGCGAGAGGTTCGGGACCTTGCCGGGGTCGGTCAGCAGGATGCCCATCGAGTAGACGAACTGTGTCGCGGCCGTTTCTTCCGGCTCGCATCCCATCCACTGCCCGGACCACGAGCGGACCATTCTCCGGGCGAGGTCCGACGTGACCCCGCGCAGCACGAAGTCGGCGCGCCGGGCGTCGAGCTTCGCCCGGACCCGCTTCGCCCAGCGGTTCTCCATTTCCAGAAACGGGACGTTCGCGAGGATCCGGGCGCCCACGGCCGCCAGCCCGAGCCGGTCCAGGAAGCTCATCCTCGACCGGAACATCAGGGCGAACGGGTTGGACGTGTCGACCTGCTTCCCGCCCAGCGCCAGCGCCACCGACTTTCCTTCCAGCGTTCCCATCGGGATCTGGTGCCGGTGCAGGGCGTCGATCAGGGGACCGGTGCCCTCGGTGAACTGGGTGCCGAGATTGATCCAGTAATCGCCCTGGCGCACCGAGTCCACGCGGCCGCCGGCCCGGTCCGCGGCCTCGAGCACGACGACGTCCCGGTCGGCGAGGGTGGTCGCGGCCATCAGACCGGCCATCCCGGCGCCGACCACCACGACCTCACAGGTCTCTTCGCGCATGCTGGTCATTGGTTCTCCTCCACAAGTCCGGCAGGGATGACGCCCGTTCCGCGGGCACGGGTCGCGACGACGGGTTCGGCCAGCACCTCGGCCCGGCCGGACGCGTCGACGGAGCGGCAGATGACGCGCAGTTCGAAGTCGACCGTCCGGCTGCGGGCGCCCTTGGCCGCCAATCGCGCCTCGACCTCGATCACGTCGCCGCCGCGGACCGGCGCGAGAAATTCGACGGAGGAGTAGCCCGCGAAGAGGCTCTCGTGGCCGTCGCCGAGGATCGCCAGATGGGTTCCGGCGTCGCCGAAAAGCTTCAGGCTGTACGCGCCGTCGACGAGGTTTCCGGCGTAGTGGGCGTCGGAATACGCGACATAGCGCTGGTGCACGACCTTCATCCGGCGGCCTCGACTTCGGTGTCGATGCGGCCGATGCGCTCGGCGACGGACTCGCCGTCGAGCGCGATGCCGGGATAGCCGCGGCGGGCGATCTCCTCGCAGATCCGCCGGTACCGGCCGACTCCGCCGACGTAACCCATGAACGTCGACGGTTTGCCCGCGACGTTCGAGCCCCGGTACCACGAGTCGGTGCTCGCGTAGAGCGTCTGGTTCACCGTCCGCTCGGTGATGCCGACCCAGTCGTCCTGCCCCTCGGAGGTCGCCTCGATGACCTCGCGGCCCTCGGCGCGCGCATGGGCGATCAGATCGGTGATCCAGTCGATCGCCTGCTCGATGGTCATCACGACATTGCTGGCGAGCGCCGGACTCTGCGGGCCCGCGACCATGAAGAAGTTGGGGAATCCCGCGGTCAGCAGGCCGAGGTAGGTGCGTACACCGTCGCGCCAGACGTCCTGCAGCTTGCCGTGCCCGGGTGCGGTGACGTTGAGCCCGAAGAGCGGTCCGGTGAAGGCGTCGAATCCGATCGCCAGGACGATGACGTCGACCTCGTAGGAGCCCGCCTCGGTGACGATGCTGTCCGCGGTCATCGTGGTGATGGGTTCCTCGCGGAGCGAGACCAGGGAAACGTTGGGACGGTTGAAGGTTTCGTAGTATCCGGTGCCGAAACAGCTTCGCTTGGCACCGAGCGGGAAGTGCGGTTCCAGCAGCGTTGCCGTGCGCCGGTCGTGGACGATTTCGTGGATTTTGCCGCGGAAGAAGTCAGCCGCGGTCTTGTTGGCGTCGAGATCGAACAGCAGGTCGGCGAATTCCGAGCCCACGCCCAGGAATCCGCTGCGCTCGTAAGCCGCCTCGTAGCGGCGCTGGCGTTCCTCGTCTGAGACGTCGAAGGCACGGTCGGTCGCCGGGCGGTCCGGGATTCCGCCCGGCGAGTAACGGCATTCCTGCCGGATTTCCGGGTACCGGCTCTTGATCTCGTCGACGGCCTCGGGCGGCAGCACGCGGTTGCGAGCCGGGAAGACGTAATTGGCGGTGCGCTGGAACACGGTCAGTCGCTCGGCCACCTCGGCGATGAGCGGAATGCATTGCACGCCGGACGATCCCGTGCCGATCACTGCGACCCGCTTGCCCGCGAGGTCGTCGAGCGAGACGTTCCAGCGGCTGGTCGACACAGTGCGGCCCGCGAAGTTCTCCAGGCCCGGGACGTCGACGTCCTTCGGGGTGGAAAGCCCGCCGGAGGCGGCCAGCAGATACCGGCCTCGCCGGGTGGCGCCGGAATCGAGCGTCACCTCCCAGAGCTTTTCCCCGGCCAGCCAGCGAGCCGCCACGACCTTGGTGCTGAACTGGAAAACCCGGCGAAGGTCGAAGCGATCGGCGACGTGGTTGAGGTAGCGCAGGATTTCCGCCTGCGGTGCGAAACGCTCGCTCCAGGTCCATTCCTTCTGCAGCTCCTCGCTGAAGGAATACGAGTAGTAGATGCTTTCGACGTCGCATCGCGCGCCCGGATAGGTGTTCAGGAACCACGTTCCGCCGACCTCGGGCGCGGCCTCGAAGCCGGCGAAGGTCCAGCCGCGCTCGCGTGCCCGGTAAGCGGCGTACAGGCCGGAAAACCCGGTGCCGACGCACAAGACGTCGACGACGGGGGCGGGTGGCGTCGTGCTGTCGGTCATGGTCTCCGCTCCTCGAGAGTTGCCGGGGGTGTGCCACGAGACATAGTCAGAAGTCTGAGTCAAGTGACCAAGAAGCTACGGGCCGAGATGACCTGAGTCAATGGCCCGGAGGTGGCGGGCCACGTCGTCGAGGGCCGCGCCGGTCTGCGGGAAGACGCCGACTTCGGTGAAAAACCCGTGGAAGACGCCCTCGTGGCGGATCAGCGTGACCGGCACGTCGTCGGTCCGCAGCCGTTCGGCGTAGGCCTCCGCGTCGTCGCGCAGGGGATCGACCTCGGCGGTGAGCACGAGCGCCGGCGGCAAGTCGCGCAGGGACGTCGCCTTCATCGGCGCCGCGTAGCGGTCGATGGCAGCGGAACCGACGTACTGCTCCCAGAACCAGCGCGCGTCGGCGGCGGTCAGCACGGGAGCGTCGGCGCACGCGGTCCAGGAAGGCGTGGCGAAGCGGTCGTCGACCGCCGGGTAAACCAGGATCTGGGCGTTCGGCAAGGGCACATCGTGGTCGCGCAGATGCAGGCAGAGGGCGGCGGCGAGGTTGCCGCCCGCGGAGTCGCCGCCGACGGCGATCCGGCCGGAGCCGTTCTCGCGGAGCCAGGCGACCGTGTCGACGGCGTCCTCGAGCGCGGCCGGATAGGGGTGTTCGGGCGCGAGCCGGTATTCCAGGGACACCACGTCCCAGCCGGACTTCGCCGCGATGGCGCGGCACGCCTCGTCCGCGCCGTCGAGCGTTCCGAGGACGAATCCGCCGCCGTGGAGGTAGAGCAGCACGCCGTTCCGTGCGGTCGGGGAGTGGTAGCGGCGCGCACGGAGTGGTCCGGAGCGTGTTGGCACCGCGAAATTCTCGACGCGGTCGAGCGGCGTGAGCGGGACTGCGGACGGCGTGCTCGCCAGCAACGCGCGCGCGGTTTCGTGGCCGAGTTCGCGGACGGGAGCGGGCATGGCGGCCGTGATCGCTTGCGCGACAAGGAATGCGCCGCGGTCGAGGCGGGTCCAGCACGAGGGTTCGGTCATCGGGGACCTTTCTGGCGAATTCGGCGAAGGGTGTTGACACCGTGTGACCCGTGACTCACTATCACTGGTCAAACGCCTCAGTCAAATGACTAAGTTCGCCGCGAGACGGCGCTCGAAAGGACTGAAAATGACCAGAGGGAAGCGCGCCGCCGACGCCGCGCGGGTCGAAATCAGGATCGAGGACGACGCCAGTCCGATCGTCCGGCTGATCGGCCGCACGCTGCGCGACGCGCACCGCGCCGGCTACGCTCTGGACGACCTCGCCCGGACGAGCGGGGTCGTCGCGGTGAAGTCGCACGACACGCCCCAGTCGGCCACGATTGCCTTCGGCCCCAAGGGAATCGACGTCTCCAGCGGGGTGCTGGTCGAGCCCGATGCGGTGGTGACGGTCGACCTGAACGGCCGGTTCGCGCCGGCCGCGGAGGCTGTCGGCGACACCGATCTCGCCGCCGGGGTGCTGCACGCGCTCACGCCGCCGATTCCCCCGTGGCGCGAAGGCGCGAAGCGGTTCTGGGATCGCACCCGGACGCTCCCGGGAATGCCCGAGACGCTGGTCGTGGTCACCGAGGGGGAGGGCGGGCTGGAGCAGCTCGTGCTCGGCGAAGGCGCCTCGCGCTACCTCATCGCCTCGGATCCCGAATCGCTCGCAGGCATCTTCTCCGGCGCCGACGACCTTTTCGCGGTTCTCAACGCCGGTGCCTTGGGCTTGCAGGGAACCATGTCGCAGCTGTCGGTCATGGCCGGCGCCTCCTGGAAGGTTCGTTACGATGTCTGAAACCCTGCGCGCCGTGCGCCTCGAGGCGACGAACCACGAGGGCTGTTTCCTCGGCAAGACCGTCTCGCCCCGGAAGTTCGAGTCCGGCAAGCACACCGGTTTCCCGCACGCGGACCTGCTGTTCGGCCTCGACCTCGGCAACCTGCCCGTGTTCGGGGCGGCGTTCCCCGAATGGCGCGGCCACATCGACGACGTCTACCTGCGGCCGGATCCGTCCACTTTGGTGCGTTGGAAGCCGGGTCTGGACGCGGTGATCGGCGACTACTGGCTCAAGGACGGCCGTCCGGTCCCGCTCTGCCCGCGGAACCTGGTGCGCCGCATGGTGGACCGGCTCGCTCAGCACGGCTACACCGCCACCGTCGCGGTCGAGATCGAGGCGACGGTCTTCGAGGAGTCGATCCATGAGGCGCGGGCTCGCGGCTACCGCGACCTGTCGCCGCTCGGCGGCACTGCCGGCACGGCCTACCACCACGCGAAGTCCAAGGACTGGACCGAATACCTGCACGCGGTGACCGAGCGGCTCGACGAGGTGGGCATCGTCTGGGAGGCCTGGAACGACGAGGACGCCGCCGGTCAGATCGAGCTCAACATCGCGATGGGCGACCCGATCAAGGTCGCCGACGACTGGGCGCGCACCCGCCAGGTGATGCGGGAAGTGGCGCACGATCTCGGTCGCAGCGTCACCTTCATGGCCAAGCCCACCGCCGGGTACGGGCAGGCGTCGCACATCAATCTCTCGCTGCGGCGCGACGGGGCCAACGCGTTCTACGCCGAGGACGGACCGTCCGAGACCATGCTGCACGCTGTCGGCGGACTGTTGGAAACGATCGCGGGCAACACCTCGATCGTGCTGCCGCAGATCACCTCGTACCGCAGGCTGGTGGACCTCAGCGGACCGCCGGTCACGATTAGCTGGGGCATCAGCAACAAGACCGCCGCGGTGCGCGCGGTCGTCGGCCACCCGGAGTACTCCCGTCTCGAGTACCGCCTTCCCGGGGCGGACGCGAACCTCTATCTCGCGCTCGCCGGAGTCCTGGCCGGGGTCGTCGCGGGCGTGGAGCAGAAGCTCGAGCCGCCGGAGCCGGTCGCCGACATGGCGTGGTGCCTCCCGCCCGGGCTCGGCATCGAGCGGATCCCGGACACCATCACGAAAGCGGCCGCCGCGCTCGACGCCGACGGAAACCTGCGCGAGCTGCTCGGGAACGAGTTCGTCGACTTCTGGGTCGCGTCGCGCCGGTGGGAGTGGCTGGCTTTCCACACCATGGGCGGCGACCCGTTCGCCGAACTCTCCGAGTGGGAGTCCGCGCGCTACTTCGAGCTGCCGTGAACCCGCTGATCGGCATCACCGGGCGGAGGTTCCGGTTGTCCCTGGTCGAAGGGGCCGACCCGAGGTACGGCGACCGGTGCGCGGACAGTTTCATGGCGGACTTCGCGACCCGGGCCGCCGCGGCGGGCGGCCTCCCGGTCCACCTGTCCTACGACGCGGACCCGGCGGCGGTGTGCGAGTGGCTGTCCGCGGTCGTCGTGACCGGCGGGCAGGACGTCCACCCGGCGTACTGGGGCGGCGACCCGTCGGTCGTCCGCGACGTCGACCCGCGGACCGACCCGATGGTCCACGACGCGGTGCGCGACGAATACGAGATCGCGCTGGTCCGGGCCGCGCTCGAACGCCGGATCCCGGTGCTGGCGGTGTGCCGCGGCCTCCAGGTGCTCAATGTCGCGCTCGGCGGCACGCTGATCGCCGACCTGCCCGCCGGTCCGGTGGCGCACCTGTCGGCGGAAGCCGCGCCCACCGACGGGACCGCCGACCACGTCGTGACCTTCGAACCGGGCTCGACGGCGGCCAGTGTGTTCGGTGCCTCCGCGCGCACTAATTCCTGGCACCACCAGGCGGTCGACCGCTGCGGTACGGGGCTGGTCGTGACCGGCCGGACGAGCGACGGAGTGGCCGAGGCGGTGGAACTGCCGGGAGCCCCGGTCCTCGGCGTCCAGTGGCATCCGGAGTGGATGGCGAGCAGCGACCCGGCTTTCGCCTGGGTCGTCGCCGAGGCCGCCCGCGGTCTGGAGAGGAGTTGCGTGTGAGCATCGAGCGGATGGGCGAGGACCCGCCGGTCCCGACGCTGACCGGGCTGCTGGCGCGACGGGCCGGGGACTCCGGAGACCGGGAGTTCCTGCGGTTCGCCGAAGGATCCTGGACGTTCGGCGAGATCGACGCCTGGACCTCGCGGCTGGCGCACCGGCTGATCGAGGTCGACGGCGTCCGGCCGGGGGAGCGGGTCGCGATCATGCTCCCGAACGTCGTTCATTGGCCGGTGGTGTGGCTCGCCGCGTTGAAGGCGGGCGCGGTCGTCGTCCCGGTTAATTGCTCGTACCGGCGCGCGGACCTCGCCTTCGTGCTGCGCGATTCGGGCGCCCGGATCGTCTTCACCGACGCCGAACGGGCCGGGCTGGTGGCCGAGACGGCGGACGTCGGCGTGATCGACATAGCCGACGACGGTTCGGAGCCGTTTCCCGCCCGGCCGCCGCGGGTTCCGGTGGACGCGGAGACGCTGGCGAACCTGCAGTACACCTCGGGCACGACCGGTTTCCCGAAGGCGTGCCAGCTCACCCACGACTACTGGTTGCGGCTGGGCTGGGTCTGCGCGGCCGCAACCGGCCTCGGCGCCGAGGACGTAATCCTTACCGCGCAACCGTATTCCTACATGGATCCACAGTGGAACACCGCGCTGGCGCTGACCGTCGGCGCACCGCTGGTCGTGCTGCCGCGATTCTCCGCGTCGACCTTCATGGCCGACGTCCGCCGCCACGGAGTCACTTTCTTCTATGTTCTCGGGTCGATGCCGACGTTGCTGTTCAAACAGCCGCCGGTGCCCGAGGACCGCGACAACCGGCTGCGGATGGTGTTCTGCTCGGGGATTCCCGTTGCCCTCCACGAGAAATTGGAGGAACGATGGGGTGCTCCGTGGCGGGAGATCTACGGGATGACGGAGTCCGGTGTGGACTTGTTCAGCCCGCTCAGCGACGCGGCCGGCACCGGCAGCCTGGGCGGTCCGGTCCCCACGAAGCAGGCCCGCGTCGTCGCGCCTGACGGCAGCGAGGTGCCAGACGGCGAACCGGGCGAGCTGGTCGTCGCGGGAAAGCCGATGATGACGGGCTACTGGAACCGTCCGGATGCCACCGAAGCGGTGCTGCGCGAGGGCTGGTTGCACACCGGCGACCTCGTCGTCCGCCCTCCCGACGGGGGTCTCCGGCTGGTCGGGCGGATCAAGGACATGGTCCGCCGGGGCGGCGAGAACGTCGCCTGCGCCGAGGTCGAGGCGGCGCTGGAACGCGACGACCGCGTGGTCGCCGCCGCGGTGGTCGCCGTGCCCGACGAGGTTCTCGGCGAGGAGGTCAAGGCGTTTCTCCAGCTGCGCAACGGGATCGCCGCCGACCGGACGACGGCCGAGCGCATCCTCGGGGAAGCGGGCGCGCAGTTGGCCCGCTTCAAGGTGCCGCGCTATGTCGAGTTCGTCGACGGCTTTCCGCGCACCCCGTCCGAGCGGGTGTCCAAGCCCGCGTTGCGGGAACGCGACCCAGGCCTCACCTACGACTTCTCGTCCCGAAGGAGCTAGCCATGCCCGCTGAGCAGTTCCTCGACGTCGAGTTCGTCCGCGAGGTCGCCGTCGTGACCTTCAACCGTCCCGAGAAGCTCAACGTGCTCAATGTGGACGCTCGACTCCGGCTAGCGGCGCAGATCCGCGAACTCGGCGCCGGCGAGACGGTGCGCGGCATCGTGCTCACCGGTGCCGGACGAGCGTTCTCCGCCGGAGAGGACCTCCGCCACGCGCCGAGCACCGAAGCCGAAGTCCGCCGAGCCTTCGAGAGCTTCCACGACATCACCCGCGCGATCCTGGCTACACAGGTCCCGGTAGTCGCGGCCGTCAACGGCATCGCCGTCGGAGGAGCCTCGGAGATCACCCTCTGCTGCGACGCCCGCATCGGCACGGCAGCGGCCGAGTACTACCAGCCCGAAAACGGCCGGGGACTGACGATTTCCAACGCGTCGAGCGTGCTGCTGCCTCGTCTGGTCGGCAGTCACGCGATGCGCCTGGTGCTCGGATCCCCGCGAATCGGCGCCGAGGAAGCGCTGCGGATCGGCCTGCTCGACGAACTGGCCGAACCCGCGGCACTGCGCGACCGCGCGATCGACACCGTTCGCGAGTGGACCCCGGAGGGCAACACGACGGCCCTCCATCTCGCCCTCCTGCGCCCGCAGGCCGACGAGATCGAAGCCGCGTTCGCCCGCGAAGACGAGGCGGCACGGATCGCTTGGCGCAGCGGTGCCCTCAGTGCGGGCGTCGAGGCCTTCTGGTCCTCCCGCGCCTAACCCCACCCACGACTCCAGAGGAGGCGGCCGCGTGATCGAAACCCGCGCCGCAGTACTGACCGAAGCCAACCGGCCGCTCGAACTGCTCGACATCCGCGTGGACGAGCCGGAACCGCACGAGGTGCGGGTCGCGGTCGCCAACGTCGGCCTGTGCCACAGCGACCTGCACTACCTGACGGGCACGGTGCCCATCGAAACCCCGGTAGTGCTCGGCCACGAGGTGGCGGGGGTCGTGGAGGCCGTCGGCTCGGCCGTCACCGGGCTGCGCCCGGGGGACCGGGTCGCCGGAGCGCTGACTCCGTCGTGCGGACTGTGCGCGCCTTGCGCCGCAGGCCGGTCGACGCAGTGTCTGCGGATCGACGAGATCCGCCGCCGTCCGCGGCCGGGTTTCCGGTTCGCCGACGGCAGGCCGATCGGGCGGCTGGGTGACATCGGCGCGTTCTCCCAGCATGTCCTGATGCGGGAGAACGCGCTCGTCAAGCTGCCGGACGACGTTCCCCTGCACGTGGCCTGCCTGCTGTCGTGCTGCGTGGTCACCGGCGTCGGCGCGGTGTTCCGCGCGGCTCGGCTGCGCCCGGGCAGCACCGCCGCGGTCATCGGCTGCGGCGGCGTCGGTTCGGCGATCATCCAGGGCGCCCGGTTGGCCGGCGCGTCCGCGATCGTCGCCGTCGACCTGGACGACGAACGGCTCGAAGCCGCCCGCGGCTACGGCGCCACCCACGTCATCAACGGCGGCGACGGCGACCCCGTCGCGGAGTTGCACCGCCAGCTCGGCGACGGCGTCGACTACGCCTTCGAGGCAGTCGGCTCGGCCCGCACCGCCGCGACCGCCCTCGCGCTCGTGCGTCCCGCGGGCACGGCCTGCCTGGTCGGCATCGCCCCGGCCGGTACTGAGATCAGCGTGCCCGCCTTGGATTTCTTCTTCCAGGAGAAACGGCTCATCGGCTCCTACATGGGCTCGGGCCAGGCCCGCGAGGACATCGCGCAGTTCGCCCGCCTCTACCAGCAGGGGCGGCTGCTGCTCGACGAGATGGTCAGCCAGGTCGTCCCGTTCGCCGAGATCGCCGAGGGCTTCGACGCGATGACGTCCGGCGCGGTCACTCGCGTCGTCCTCGACCTGCAGTCCTGACCAACCCCGAATCGAGGCGAACGCTATGCCCCACAACGGATTCCCGGTGCCCCAGCCGGTGAACTACATCGCCGGCGAATGGAGCGAGTGCGCATCCGTCGGAGACGCGTGGAACGTCGACCCCAACACGCGCGAGCCCGTCCACCGGCTCGCCACCACTCCGCCGGACGACCTCGAACGTGCCCTGCGCTACGCCGAGCAGGCGTACGACATCGGCCGATGGGACGAGGAGGCCCGGCGCGAGCGGGCGGAAATGCTGGAGCGAGTGGCCGCGATCGCGGAAAGCCGCGTCGAGGACATCGCCCGCGCGGACGCGCTCACCAGCGGCACGCCGATCAGCGTCACCCGCACGGTCGCGGCGTTCCTGCCGTACCGGATCCGCGCGGCCGCAGCGGATCTCGTCGCCATCCCGCGCGTGACGGCACTGGCTGCCGACGGACGGGACGTGCGGCTCTACAAGGTGCCGTGGGGCCTGGCCGCGATCCTCACGCCGTGGAACGGACCGAGCTTCATCCCCGCCGCCAAGGTGACCAGCGCGATCGCCGCGGGCTGCCCGGTCCTCCTGAAACCCTCCGAGCACGCACCGTCGAGCGCGCAGATCGTCGTCGAGTGTTTCGTCGAAGCGGGTCTGCCCCGGGGCGCGCTGCAACTCGTCCACGGAGCAGGCGACGTCGGTGCGCGGCTCACCGCCGACCCGCGGATCAAGATCGTCTCCTTCACCGGCGGTCCCGGCGCGGGCCGGGCCATCGCACGCGCCGCGGCCGAGGATTTCAAGGTGCTGCAACTGGAACTCGGCGGCAACAACCCGGTGATCGTCCTCGACGACGCCGATCCGGACGTCACGGCCGACGGAATCCTGGAGGGGATGACCAAGCTCAACGGCCAGTGGTGCGAGGGACCGGGAAAGGTGCTCGCGCCCCGGTCGATGGTCGATCCCTTGCTGGAGGCGCTGACCGAACGGATCGCCAAGCTGGTCGTCGGCCATTCCCTGGACGAGGACTCTCAGGTCGGCCCGATCTCGAACGAGCCGCATTTCCGTACTGTGGCGAACCGGATCGCGGGGCTGCGCGACCTCGGCGCGAGCATCTGCCAGCCCGCGCGGCTGCCAGACCTGCCCGGGTTCTTCCTGTCCCCGACAGTCGCCGCCGGAGCAGACCCGGCCCGCGCCACGGCGGAGCTGTTCGGCCCGCTCGTCTCCCTGCACGGCGTCGACTCCGCTGAGGACGCGGTGCGGATCGCCAACGCCGCACCGTCCGGTTTGGACGCTTACGTCTTCGGCTCCGACACCGACCGCGCGATCGAGGTGGGCTCCCGCATCGTCGCCGGAGAGGTGCGGGTCAACGGCGCGAAGATCGCCGATCTCGGCGACGGCTCCGCGCAGAGCTTCTGGGGCCCGGCCGGAATCGGCGGCCACGGCCCCGCCGAATCGGTGCGGGTCTTCTGCGGCGACCGCGTCGTCGGCGTGGACAGTCCCGACCTGCCGTTGTGAACCCCTCCCCACAAAGCTTGGAGAACACCCATGCAGATCGAAGCAGCGCTCGCCCAGGTACGGGCGTTGGAGGGCACGCGGCGAGCCAGCCGGACCGCCCTTCTAGCGGTCGCCGCCCTGCTGGCCACCGTGACCAACGCTGTGTCGTTCATGGTGCCGCCGTTGCTCCCGGTCATCACCACGAGCTACGCCCACAACTCCGTGAGCGCGGCGGTCTGGATCCTGGCCGCGCTGACTTTGGGCGGCGGCGCGGGATTCGTGCTCATCCCGCGGCTGACCGACATGCTGAGCGACCGGTCGATCGCGCTGCTCGCCGGCGGCTTCCTGGCCGGAGGCGCGCTCGTGGCGGCGGTCGTCGACACCTATCCGGTGCTGGTCGTCGGTTCCGCGCTGCTGGGCTTCGGCAGCGCGGCGCAATTCGTGCCGCTGAGCTTCCTGCGCCGCTACCTGCGCGGCAAGGGGATCTCCACGGCGGTCATGGTGCTGATCATGGCCACCGGCAGCGGCGTGGTGCTGGGCATGGTCGGCGGGGGCGTCTCCGTGCGGATCTGGTCGGTGCCGTCGCGCCTCAACCCCGACGGCACCGTGCCTGCCCTTTCGCTTTCGCCGTTCTACTTCGTGCTGGCTGCGCTGTTCGCGCTGACCACGGTCGCGCTGCTGGTCGTCGTCCCGAATTCCCGGCCGCAGTCCAAGGTCCGGCTCGGCGTCGGCAACACGCTGTGGCTCATCGGCTGGGTTTCGCTGATCCTGCTGGCGCTCAGCGCGCCGCCGGACGGCGTGATCGGCCAGAACGCCACCGCGATCCTGCTCGTCGGCGTCCTGGCCGCGGCCGGATGGGTCTTCGCCGAGCGACGGGTCAAGGCGCCGGTATTCGACATCGATGTGCTGCGCACCCCGTACGTCACCACCGCCTGTGCCTCCGCCGGGCTCTTCGGGTGCATCGACGCCGCGTTCCTGGTGCTGTCCAACTACTACGCCCAGACGGTGAACGGCCTGCCGCTGTCCGCGGACGGCGGCAAGACCGGCTGGTCGCGCGCGTTCGCGGAGTACGGCCTTGGCTTCGACCCGCTCACCACGAGCCTGATCCTGCTGCCGTTCGCGCTGACCATGTTCATCAGCGGCAAGTACTCCGAGAAGCTCATCGCCCGCGGCCGGCCGGAAATCATCCTGATCGGCGGCGCCGTCGCGTGCGGGGCCGGACTGCTTTTCCTCGGGCTCGCCCACGACCAGGCGTGGCATTACGTCGTCGCGTCCGGGATCATCGGCCTCGGCAGCCGGGCGGGCTACAGCGCCGCGTTCTCGATCCCGCAGTTCGTCGTGCCGGAGACGAAATCCGGGATGGCCGCGGGGATGCCGGGCACCATGATGGCGATCGGGATCGCGGTCGGGGCGGCGGTCGTCACGATCGTGCTGAACGGATCGGGGTTCGTCTACCACTCGGTCGACGTCGCCGGAATGCTGGCCGGCACGGTGGATCCGGCGTCGGTGGACCTCAAGACGTCGGACTACCTGCTCGACGGGTCGCACATCCCGAGCGCCGACGCCTTCACCACGACCTTCTACGTCACGCTGGTCTTCCCGGCGCTGGTCGTTCTCGCGACGGCGCTGTCCCGGGCCCGGCACAAGGGCGGCTTCAAGCGGGTGCTCGAAGGGCACGCCGCCTGATGCCCGCCAGGGTTCACCCGGCGACGGCCGCGGAGCCCAGCCGGGCCGCGAGCCAGCTGTCGAACAGGGATTCCGCGGTTTTCATCTGCTTCGCCGCGAGGGCGCGGTCGCCGTAGGTGATCCAGCCGACCGCGAAACCGTCGGACACGCAGGCGATCGTCGAAGCGATCTCGTCGATCGTCTCGTCGTCGACGGCGTCGTCTCCGGCTGCGGCCCGCAGCGCGGAGCGCGCCCCCTCGAGCGCGCGGTCGAACAGTTCGATCCCGCTGTCCTCGTGCTGGCGCCGGGCCCAGTTGATGAGTTCCAGCGCCGCGATGGCGAAGCTCGGCGATTCGACGTAGTACTCCATGAGATCGCGCAGGATCTTGCGGGCCGTGTCCGCCACCGTGGCCTGCGGCCCGACTTCCATGCTGAGCACGCGGAACTTGCCGACGACGAACTTGTAGACGTCGGCGAAGAGCGCCTCTTTGGAGTCGTAGCAGTAGTGCACCATCGCCAGGTTCGCGCCTGCCTGCTCGGCGATCCGCCGGGTGGTCGCCCCGTCGATGCCGTGCGTCGCGATGACCTCGACGGCGGCGTTGACGAAGTCCTGGCGCCGCTGCGCCGCGGAGATCCGTGCCACGAGCCCTCCCCTGGGACGAGATGCGCCAGCAAGTTGGACGCTTGATCAAGTAAGCACCAGGTTACCAGGGCCGCGACGGCGGCGGGATGAACGGAACCGGAGCCGTGCGCAGAAGTTAGTCAAACAACTTGAACAGGTGACTAAGAGTGTCGTACCGTATGAGCGCCATCACACGAGCCGCCTCCGTCGCGGCACGAGGGCACGATCTAAGGACTCGATGACATGAAAGAGCTGCTCTTCCTGCTGGCCGACCTGTGGATGATGTTCGCCGGCTTCTTCTGCGGCTGGAAACTCATCCGCCGCTACTCCAACTACCTGCTCGGCCTGGAGTGGATCATCGTCGCCACGTCCGGGACCAACTTCCTGATCTGGTCGCTGCTCGGCGGCGACGACGGCAGTTTCCTCTACACCGTCGCCTATTTCTTCGACGCGTTCTCGCGGGCGGTCGGCATCACCCTCATCCTGGTGATGGGCCTGATGCGGGTGACGCGCGGGTACAAGCCGTCGCTGGCCGCCGACATCGGCGCTTTCGCCGTGGCCATCGCCGCGGGCCTGTACCTGCAGCAGTTCCGCGGCGAGCACCTGCACGTCGGCCCCGCGACGTTCTACGTCGTCGTCAACGTCCTCACGACGCTGTTCCTCGCGTGCTTCTCGTGGCGGCTGTGGAAGATCGGGGCCACCGGCCTGGCCGTCGGCTCCGGCCTCGCCACCGCGGCGGGCACCGCGATCGCGCTCATGTACGACTTCTTCCCGTTCCCGGACGACCAGCACCGCACGGTCTTCTACATCCTGGCGCTCGGCACGTGGGGAACCCAGCTCTTCGTCTACTTCCGCAGCTACCGCGCCCTGCACGAACACAACGTCCGGACCGGCCTCGAGCCCGCGTCCGGCCGGCGCAGCGCGAGCGCGGTCTGAACCGCCGCATCCACGAGGAGAAGCTCCGATGAAAACCGACAACGTCGAGTACTGCACCTTCAGCGGCTGGGTGGATCCGCCCGCCGACGTCCGGCCCGCCTTGTCCGAGGACGTCGCCTGCGGTGTCGCCGTCATCGGCGGCGGCATCAACGGCATGTCGACCGCGCTGCGGCTGACCGAACGCGGCCACGACGTCGTGCTGCTGGAGTCGCAGTTCTGCGGGCACGGCTCGAGTTCGCGCAACGCCGGTCAGCTGGCCGGTGCTCCCGGCGGCGACCTGCAGCTGCTGAACCTGTTGTCGCGCAGGAAGATGCCCGGCATGATGCGGCTCGCCGAGCACGCCGCGCACCACGTCGAGGGCTTCATCGCCAAGCACGACATCGACTGCGACTACGAGGCCACGGGCAACGCCTTCGCCGCGGTCTCGCGCGGGCAGATGGGCCGGGTGCGGCGGGTGGCGAAGATCGTCACCCGCGCCGGCGGCCACGTCGAGGTCGGAACGAGCGAGGAACTCGGCATCCCGCGCGGTTTCGTCGGCGGCCTTCGCGAGGTGGTCGGCGGCATGATGAACCCCGGCAAGTTCAGCCTCGGCATGCGCCGGGTCCTGCTCGACTCGCCCGCCCGCGTCTTCGAACGGACGAAAGTCACCGACGTCCGGCACGACGGCACCCGGACGGTCCTGACCACACCCCGCGGCCGCGTCCGCGCGGACAAGGTCGTGCTCGCCACGAACGCCTTCGCAGGGGAGTGGGACATCACGCCCCGGCACCTGTCGGCCCCCGTCTATGTCGCCGAGGCGGAGACCGAACCCATCGACCCCGACCGCCTCGCCGCGCTCGGCTGGACCAGCCGCATGGGCCTCGTCACCCAGCACGCGATCATGGAAAACTACCGGCTCACCCCGCGCAACACCGTCGTGTTCGGAGTGCGGCGCCTCGAACGCGGAACCAGCTATCCGCTGCCCGAGAAAACCCCGGACCCCGGACTCGTCGAGGAACTGGCCACCGCATTCGCGACGCGTTTCCCGTCGCTGGCGGACATCTCGATCGACCGAGCCTGGGGCGGGTGGATCGCCATCACGTCTTCCTGGCTACCCCTGGCGGGCCGGATCGGGGACGACATCTACTACTCGATCGCCTGCAACGGCCACGGCCTGGCACAGGCGCCGTACGTCGGCACCCTCATCGCCGACGCGATCGTCGACGGCGATCGGCACGAAGACCTGCAGACCCTGTGGGCGGCGAAACCGAAGTTCCCGCGCCCGATGATGATGGGCAGGCTCGGGCTGCGCACCATCTGGGCGGTCGACCGCTTCAACGACCTGGTGAACGGCAGCCGACGCAACGCGCGGCGAGGTGCTTCGGCGGCGGAGGATTTCGTGCGGTGACTCGGGTGCGGCGCCCGATCACGGAGTGCCGCGCCACGAATCCGCTCGCACGGCACGCCACGGTCGCAGCAGGAACGGGTGGTGGCCGCCAAGTCCTTTCGGTGGTCCAGCCGCACCTGCGTGGGCCTCGCTCCACGGGACGCCGAGGTCGCTTCGCAGGTTCTCAGTCAGCCGGAACGACCGGTTGCCAGAACCGGGGAGCGTCAACCCGCAGTACCGCGCCCGCCGCAGGACATGGGCTGGCTCTGCCACCGCGCGGTCGACGACCCGGACGGCCACAGCTGGGAGCTGCTTTCGTTCGACGCTTCGGCAACGCCCGGCACACCGGAATGACAGCGGGTGCGGGTGATCGGATTCCCCTTGCCCGCACCGTGCCTGGCCAGCGGTATGTCGGCTGGCCAGGCACCGACGGTCAACGGGGCTGGTCAGCCCACCACTTCTGCCCAGCCTCCGGCAACGTCTGGATCGGGTCGTAATACGGGTACTTCCGCTGCAACGCCTCCGGGTCCTCGTGCTCGATCCCGGTCCGGTAGTTCTTCGTCCAGTACGAAATCCCGAGATCCCG
>DASXXB010000353.1:0-2661 GCA_036503355.1 Kribbella sp.
GCCATCGCAATCCTCGGCCTCATCGTCCCGAACTGATAACCACCTGCACCCCCAGCCCGGCGCCGGGATAATCGGGCAGATGGTGAACATTCGCCCCACGGTTGCCCAGGACGGTCCGGAGGTCGCGCGGATCTACGTGGACTCGTCCAACGACGGGTTCAAGGGGCTGCTTCCCACAGCAGTGCTGGACAGCGGACGCGTGGCGCGGTGGACTGCGACCGTTGCCGGGAGCAACTGGTGGGTGGCCGAGGTGGACGGTCGTATGGCGGGGTTCGCCGGGATCGGCCCGAGCCGGGATCCGGTGGACGCCGAGCTCGGGGAGCTCGACACCATCGCCGTCGACTCGCCGTACTGGCGTCGGGGTATCGGGACCGCCCTCATGCAGAAGGTGCTCGAGGAGTTGGCGGCGCAGTACGACGAAGCGATCGTCTGGACCCTGGCGAACTATCCCCAGGCGCAGAACTTCTACGTGAAGACGGGGTGGACCCTCACCGGCCGAACGCGCGACAACGGCCACCAGGTGTCGTACCGGCGCAGGTTCAGGTGATCGGCGAGCTGATGCCGAACAGTTGCTCCAGCAGGACCGTGGTGGTCCAGGCGGCGACTTCGTCGGGGGTCCAGCCGAGGTCGCGGGTGTACTGGTTGTAGAGCTGCGGCCCGAGTACGACGAGCAGGATGTCGCGGGCTCGGGTGTCGGACAGGCCCTCGCGGAGTGGATGCTTGCCGGTGAGGAACGCGATCGCCCGCTCGTATGCCGCCTGCAGCAGGTCACCCTTGGTCCGGAACGTGAAGTACAACGTCTGCAGGCCTGCACGGCGCGCTCCGCTGTCGCTCGCGGCGGCAGCCGCAACTTGCCGGCGGTAGCCGGCAGGTGTGAGTACGGCGCTAGCCGGGGGTGGGTGGGAGCGCGCGGAGCGGGCGCGGTGAGGAGCGTAGCGACGAGGTTAGCGCCCGCGTAGCACGCGGGGGTTCACACCACCACAGCACGCGGTCGACCCACGCGATCAGTGGAAGAAGTGGCGGGTGCCGGTGAAGTACATGGTGATGCCGGCTTTGGTGGCGGCTTCGATGGCGGCTTCGTCGCGGATGGAGCCGCCGGGCTGGACCACGGCCTTGACGCCGCCTTCGATCAGGACCTCGAGGCCGTCGGGGAACGGGAAGAAGGCGTCGGACGCGGCGACCGAACCGGTGGCGCGGTCGCCGGCGCGGGAGACGGCCAGGCGGCAGGAGTCGACGCGGTTGACCTGGCCCATGCCGACACCGACCGAGGCGCCGTCGGCGGCGAGCAGGATCGCGTTGGACTTCACCGCGCGGCACGCCTTCCAGGCGAAGGCGAGGTCGGCCAGCACCTCGTCAGAAGCAGGCGAACCGGCTGCCAGGGTCCAGGACGACGGGTCGTCCCCGGCGGCCTGGAAGCGGTCGCGGTGCTGCAGCAGCAGGCCGCCGCTGATCGCGCGCATCTCGACCGTCTCGTCCGCGGAGACAGCCGGCGCCACCAGCAGGCGGATGTTCTTCTTCGCCTGCAGGATCTCGACGGCACCGTCCTCGAAGGCCGGGGCGACGAGGACCTCGGTGAAGATCTCCGCGACCTGCTTGGCCAGCTCCACGGAAACCGGTCGGTTGGTCGCGATCACCCCGCCGTACGCCGAGACCGGATCACACTCGTGGGCGCGCCGGTGGGCCTCCGCGATGTCCTTGCCCACGGCAATACCGCACGGGTTCGCGTGCTTGATGATCGCGACCGCGGGCTCGCTGAAGTCGTACGCCGTACGACGGGCCGCGTCGGCGTCGACGTAGTTGTTGTACGACATCTCCTTGCCGTGCAGCTGCTCCGCCGCCGCGAGACCGCCACGACCGTTCAGGTACAGGGCGGCGGGCTGGTGCGGGTTCTCGCCGTACCGCAGTACCGAAGCCTTGTCCCACGAGGAGCCGACCCACGCCGGGAAGCCGGAGCCTTCGCTCGAGTCCGTGAGCACGTTGCCCATCCAGGACGCGACCGCGATGTCGTACTCCGCCGTGTGCACGAAGGCCGCCGCCGCGAGCTGCTGCCGCTCCTCCAGCGAGAAGCCGCCCTCGCCCAAAGCCGCGAGCAGCGACGGGTACTGCGAAGCCGAGGTGACAACGGCGACGTTCGCGTGGTTCTTCGCTGCGCCGCGCACCATCGACGGACCGCCGATGTCGATCTGCTCGATGCACTCGTCGACCGCCGCGCCGGACGCGACCGTCTCCGTGAACGGGTACAGGTTGCTGACCAGCAGGTCGAACGGCTCGACGCGCATCTCCCGCAGCTGCTCGACGTGGTCGGGCTTGCGCAGGTCCGCGAGCAACCCGGCGTGCACGAGCGGGTGCAGCGTCTTGACCCGGCCGTCGAGGCACTCGGGGAACCCGGTCAGCTCCTCGACCTTCGTCACCGGCACCCCGGCCGCCGCGATCCGCGCCGCGGTGGAACCGGTCGACACGAGCTGGACGCCTGCCCCGGACAGGGCCTTGGCGAGCTCCTCCAGGCCGGTCTTGTCGTACACGCTGATCAGCGCGCGGCGGATCGGCCTGCGGTCGGTGCTCACTTCAGTCGAACCTTTCGTCCGGTGATGGTCCAGCCGTCGCGGACCAGCCGGCCGACCCACTCCACCAGCTGGCGGCGTTCGACCTCCTTGATCCGCT
>DASXXB010000354.1:0-16202 GCA_036503355.1 Kribbella sp.
GAAGTTCCCGAAGCCCCGGTCGTAGAGGTACAGCGTGAAGAACATCGTCGAGTCCGACGGCCCGCCGCTGCCCCCGGAGACGACGAACGCCTGGGTGAACGACTGGAACGCGTGGATGATCTGCAGCACCAGGTTGAAGAAGACGATCGGCGTCAGCAGCGGCAGCGTGATGCTGAAGAACCGGCGCAGTGTCCCGGCGCCGTCGACCGACGCCGCCTCGTAGTACATCGTCGGTATCTGTCTGAGGCCGGCCAGGAAGATCACCATCGGCGACCCGAACGTCCAGACGTTCAGTACGACGAGCGTGCCGAGCGCCGTACTGGGATCGGAGATCCAGCCCTTGCCGTGGATACCGACCAGGTCCAGCACCTGGTTGAGCAGGCCGGTGGTGCCGAACACCTGCCGCCAGAGGATCGCGATCGCGACGCTCGAGCCGAGCAGTGACGGCAGGTAGAAGATCGATCGGTAGAACGCCATCCCGCGGACCCCGCGGTCCAGGACCACGGCCAGCAGCAGCGCGATCGCCAGCTGCAGGGGGACCGAGACGAACACGTAGGTGAACGTCACCCTGAGCGAGTTGTGCAGCCGCTCGTCGGACAGCATCCGGCTGAAGTTCTCCAGGCCGATCCACTTCGGTGCCTGGATCAGGTTGTAGTCGGTGAACGACAGGTACAGCGAGGCCAGCATCGGGCCGATCGTGATCAGGAACAGCCCGAGCAGCCACGGTGCCAGGAACAGGTACCCGGCGAGATTGTCCTTCTTCTGCCCGGCCGGTTTCCTGCCCCGCAGACTGCCCAGCTCGCCCAGCGCACTCATGGTCACCTCTCTTCCGTTCCCGCCGTTCCTCCGGCCTGCAGAGGACGTGGAAAACGCTTGCCTTGGCCGGTCAAACTAGTCCGAGAAACCGGTTTACGCAAGGGTTCGCCGACGTGCTCGATGTCCGGATGCGGACGTTTGCGCGCTCTTGACGCCGACGGGTCCGGCGGCGACAGTTCCTGACATTTGGCAACCGCTTACCGACAGGAGTTTTCCGATGCTGCGACGTACCTTCCTCACCGGTTCGCTGACCACGGTCGCGCTCGGTGCCCTGCATCCCGCCGCGGCCCGTGCTGAAGTGGGAGCTGTGGACGAGGACTTCCTGAACCTGCTGACCGAGGCGAACCGGAAACAGATTCCGAAAGTGCTCGGCAACTACCAGAACGTTTCCGACAGTGTCCGGACCGTGGCGCGGAACGCTCGCCGCCTGGTTTCCGGCTACGTCTGGGGCAGGTCGTCGTGCCACCACGACGCCGCCCTGCTCGGGCCGCTGGCGTGGCTGGTCGACCAGTTGGCCGCGCGCCAGCACGAGGACGGTCTGTACGACGTCGGCAACCTGCACTCGCCGCCCGACAGCGCGTTCGCCATCCAGGACGTGTGCATGCTGTACGCGCTGCTCGACGCGGACGGTGAGGCGGCGACGGCAGGACTACTCGGGACGCTGGCGTCGGTGATCAAGAAGGCCGGGCCGGCGTTGGCTTCGGGCGGTGTACACACCCCGAACCACCGATGGGAGGTGTCGGCGGCGCTGGCGCGTGCGCAGCACCTGTTCCCGGACCGGCGGTACGCCGCGCGGATCGAGGAGTGGCTCGACGAGGGCATCGACGCGACTCCGGACGGGATCTACAGCGAGCGGAGTTCGACGTACGCCGCCGAGGTCACGAACCCGTGCCTGCTGACGATCGCGTGGCTGCGCGACAAGCCGGGCCTGCTGGACCACGTACGGCGGAACCTCGAGGTGACGCTGTACCTGCTCGAGCCGAACGGCGAGGTGGACACGACGGCCTCGCGCCGCCAGGACCAGAAGGGTGTCCGCGACGTCTGGTGGTACCTCACCCAGTTCCGCGAACTGGCACTGCACACCGGCGACGGCCGGTTCACGACCGTTGCCAAGAGCATCGAAACACGCGGGACCGGCGAGCTCGGTGACTTCCTCGCCGAGGTGCTCGAGCGGCCCGAACTGTCCGCGGTGCTGCCGGCCGCCGCGCCCGCACCGACCGACTTCGTCCAGCACTACCCGTCGCAGGCAGCGGTCCGGGTACGCCGCGGCGCGCGCACGGCAACCGTTTTCGGCGGCACCGACTTCCACGAGATCCCGGTGATCTCGTCGGGGCTGTCCACCAACCCGACGTTCTTCAAGCTCCGCAGCGGCGCCGCGATTCTCGACTCGGTCCGCCTCTCCCCCCAGTTCTTCAGCACCGGTCATTTCCGCAGTGACGGGCTCCGACGTACCGGACCGGGCACGTTCAAGCTCCAGCAGGAGGTGAAGGTGCCGTACCACCTGCCGCTGCCGAAGCGCTACCGCCGGGCTGACGGCCTGTACGCCCTCACCCCGGAGGGCCGCTTCTACGCGTCGATGGACTTTCCGCACCGGCCGAAGCAGTACCGGACGCTGCAGACGGACGTCACCGTGGTCGAGGTTTCGAACGGCTACGACCTGACCTTCGACTTCGCCGGCGACGAGACGTCGTACGCGATCGAACTGTGTTTCCGGCCCGGCGGCACGCTGGCCGGAGTCGAAACGTTGGAGGCCCAAGGCAACTATCAGCTCGTTTCCGGCACCGGCAGCTACACGGTCGGCGACGACCGGATCGAGTTCGGCCCGGGCAACGGCGCCGCCCGGGTCGCGATGGACCCGGGCGAGCGCTACACCTACCTCGGCGGCAGCCTCACTCCGGACGGACTCCGCGTGTACCTCACCGGTCGCACACCAGGCCGTCAAGTACTGAGGCTGCGCACAACCTAACCGTCGGTCCGTACGACGGTTTCGAGCGAGCCGTCGTGCGGGATCCGGAGGACGTGGACGCGCCTGCGCTGATCACGCAGGTACGTCCGCGTCGACGTGCTGAGCGTCGCCGTACGCGGGCCGGACCAGGTGATCGTGATCGTCGCCTTGCCGCGACGGATCACGATGCCGTCGGCGGTCGCGGTCCGGGTCTGGTTGTAGGCGACGACCGTCCCGTCCGAGAACACGATTTCGTCGTCGGGCTGCAGCACCAGCGGGACTTGTTCGGTGGCCGCGCTCGTGGCGGTGACGCGGCGGCTGACGGAGTACGGGCCGACGAGCAGTTCGGTCGACACCGATCCGTCGGGCGTGTGGTAGCGGACCAGGTCCTTCGACGGATATTCGGCGACGAGGTTGGTCTCGGCGTCGGCCTTGCCGTCGCGGACCGTGCCCCAGCAACCGCTCGCGGTCTGCTGGGCGTGGATGACCGTGCCCGCCACCGGGTGCCACAGGAATCCGGTGCCGGCCTTCACGCCGGTCCCCTGCCGGTCCCCGAAGAACGCCCCCAGGTACAGGCCAGGACGCCGTACGTAGAGGTAGTCCTGGTTGCCGTAGTCGTCGTGGCGGCGCTCGGTGAAGTGGTCGCTGCGCAGGTACGGGAGGCGTGCGATCGCCGCCTGCTTGGCAGCGCGGCTCGGCATCGTTTCGCCGTACGGCGCGTGCGCGATGATCCGCGGCGACGTGTCCTGCTTCGCCAGGGCAGGTACCGGCGCGAGGTCGGCCGCCCATGCCGCCCGGGTCGCCGCCTGGTCCTCGCGGGAGGTGAAGAACGCGCCGAGGTCCGGCGCGACCGGGACGAAATGCGAGCCGAGGATGGTGCGGTCCGGATCGGGGACGACGTCGTCGTAGGATGCGGCGGCGGTCCGGTCCGAGACGGCGTAGTAGGTCAGCCAGCCGGCGCCGTCGGGCTCCCGAAGCAGGTTGTACCCGAACCAGTCGGCGAACCGGCGCGCCATCGTGGCGAGCTGCGGGTTCCGGGTGAGCAGGTACAGCTCGGCCATCTCCGGCAGCATGACCTCGAAGTTGTAGTTGATGTCCATCCCGCGCGGGTCGTAGAAGAAGCCTGCCGGGCTCTGCGCCCACTTGGCGATGAAGCGGATCCTGTCCTGGAGCTTGAGCGAGCGGTCGTGGTCGGGCAGCAGCGTCAGCGTGAGCGCGGAGCCGGCCACTCCCGCGGTCGCCTGGTTGGTGTACTCGAACGGGTCGTCCCAGACGACGGCGTTGCCCGGGTCCAGGTACCAGTCGACTCCCTTGCGCAGGGCAACTTCCAGTTGCGTTCGCCGACTCGGCAGCACGTTGGCTTTACGGAGGTTCGCCAGGGTCTTGGCCAGGTAACCGATCCCGAATCCGCTGGACGCCTTGCCCTGTTCCCCGGGGTGGTACTCGGGCCACGAGCCGTCCGGGTTCTGCAGGCCGATGTAGTGCTGCAACGCCGCGTCCAGCCGCCCGAGTAAAGCGTTTTCTCGGTAGTACGGGTTCCAGGCACGCTGGTTGGCGTAGAACCAGCTGAGAGTGAAAACGTGTTCCTGGACCCGTGAGTTGTACGGCTGCGCGGGCGTCCGCCACCAGCCGCCACCCATGAAGCCGTACGGATCTGTGTCGACGATGTCGTTCGTCATCGGCGCGAGAATCACCAGGTAGCTCGCGAACCGCTGCTCCACCGGCGCGAACAACCGCCGGTCCGGCGCCCCGGCCGGAAGCTTCGCCAGCAGCGGCAGCCCCGCCGCACTCGCGGACACAGCCCGACCTCCCAACATCATCGTGGAACCAACCCCAGCACCAACAGCACCGAGTAGCACAGTACGACGTTTGACAGACATGACGGATCTCCTCGTCGCGAGCGGGACTGCGGTGAGTTTTCTGTGCCGGGGCGGGGTGGGTCAAGGGGTCGGACAGTGGTAATCCGAATTATCAGCGGATGCGAGGCCTTGACGGCGGTCCGGGGGCTGTTCTACGGTTCCCGGCAATCCGTATTATCAAGAAGGATCGATCGATGCCGGACAAGGCCACCACCCGACTCACCCAACGCGACATCGCGCGACTGGCCAAGGTCAGTCAGACGACGGTGTCGCTGGTGCTGAACAACCGCAGCGACGCGACCGCGCGGATCCCGGCCGAGACCCGCGACCGGGTCCTGAAGGTGATCCGCGAGACCGGGTACCAGGCGGACCCGCTGGCCCGGCGGATGACCCAGCAGCGCAACCAGATCCTCGGCGTGTTCACGTACGAGTCGGTGTTCCCGAGTGCGAGCGGTGACTTCTACCACCCGTTCCTGGCCGGCATCGAGGACTGCGCCGAGCAACTCGGGTGGGACCTGCTGCTGTTCACCAGCGCACCGGTGACCGACGGCCACCGGCGGATCTTCCACGAGAACAACCGGCTCCGGATCGCCGACGGCTGCCTGCTGCTCGGCCGCGAGATCCCCAGCGCGGAGCTGGGCCGGTTGATCGCCGAGGAGTACCCGTTCGTCTCGGTGGGCCGCCGCGACGACGCCGGCGGCCCGGTGCCGTACGTCGGCGCCGACTACGCCAGCGCCACCCGCACAGTCGTCGAGCAGGCCCGCGCGCTCGGGCACCGGCGGATCGCGTTCGCCGGTCTCGGCAGCGGGGCGGAGTCGTCCGCCGACCGCCTCTCCGGCTTCCGCGAGGCGGCCGGCCCGCGCGCACCGCACGTACCGACCGCCGACCGTTCGCCGGGTGACGTGCTCGACGACCTGCTGGCCCGCAGGATCACCGCGGCGTTCGTCGAGGAGCGCGCGGACGCGATCGCGCTGTACGCCGCGGCGGCCGAGCGCGGTGTCGACGTACCCGGGGAGCTGTCGGTCATCGCGCTCGGTGACTCGACCCGGCCGGTGGCCAGCGATCCGGACTTTTCCGGGTTCCACGTTCCGCGGCGGGCGATGGGGCTGCGCGCGGTCGAGTTGCTCGAAGCGATCCTCAGCGGGACGGCCACCGAGCGCCAACTCCTGCTCCCCTGCGACCTGACCGACGGAATCACTCTTTCCCCGCCCAGCAAAGGTGTTGTCTAGATGCAGACAGATGTTCTTGTGGTCGGCGGCGGGCTCGGAGGAGTCGCTGCGGCTCTGGCCGCGCTGCGCACCGGCCGGTCCGTGATCCTGACCGAGGAGTTCGACTGGCTGGGCGGTCAGCTGACCAGCCAGGCCGTCCCGCCGGACGAGCACTCCTGGGTCGAGCAGTTCGGCGTCACCGCGTCGTACCGCGCGCTCCGCGAGGGGATCCGCGACTACTACCGCCGGCACTACCCGCTGACCGTGGCGTCGCGAGCTGCCACCCACCTCAACCCCGGCGCCGGGTACGTGTCGAAGCTCTGTCACGAGCCGCGCGTGGCCGTCGCCGTACTCGACGAGATGCTCGCGCCGTACCGTGCGAGCCGCCGCTTGCTCGTCCTGCAGCCGTACCGGCCCGTGGCCGCGGACACCGACGGCGACCGGGTCACCGCGGTGACCGTGCAGCACCGCGACACCGAGGAGCAGTTGACCCTCACCGCGCCGTACATCCTGGACGCGACCGAGACCGGCGAGCTGCTGCCGCTGACCGGGACGGAGTACGTCACGGGGTTCGAGGCGCAGAGCGAGACCGGTGAGCCGAGCGCCCCGGCGCAGGCACAGCCGCTGAACATGCAGGCGGTGTCGTACTGCTTCGCGGTCGACCATGTGGACGGCGACCAGGTCGGTGACAAACCCGCCAACTACGCCTTCTGGCGGAACTACCAGCCGTCGTTCTGGGGCGATCGGCTGCTGTCCTGGACAGCGCCGAACCCACGGACGCTGGAGAGCTCCCGGCGGTCATTCACCCCGAACCCGGACGACGACCCGCTCGCCGTCGTCGCGGACCAGCGCCGGACCGGCGGCGACACGAACCTGTGGACGTTCCGCCGGATCGCCGCCCGCCGGCACTTCGTCCCGGGCGCGTACGAGAGCGACATCTGCCTGGTGAACTGGCCGATGATCGACTACTTCGAGGGCCCGGTGATCGACGTACCGGACGCCGCCAAGCACCTCGCCGCGGCCAAGGAGCTCTCGCAATCGGTCCTGTACTGGCTGCAGACCGAGGCTCCCCGTCCGGACGGCGGCACCGGGTTCCCCGGGCTCCGGCTGCGCGGTGACCTGGTCGGGTCGGCGGACGGTCTGGCGCAGGCGCCGTACATCCGGGAGTCGCGGCGGATCAAGGCGTCGTACACGATCGTCGAGCAGGACCTGTCGGTCGCGATCCGCGGCGCGCGGGGAGCGGTCGAGTACGACGACAGCGTCGGCATCGGGATGTACCGGATCGACCTGCACCCCTCGACCGGCGGCGACAACTACATCGACGTGGCGAGCAGCCCGTTCCGGATCCCGCTCGGGGCACTGCTCCCCCAGCGGGTGGAGAACCTGCTGCCCGCGAGCAAGAACCTCGGCACCACACACATCACCAACGGCTGCTACCGGCTGCATCCGGTCGAGTGGAACATCGGCGAGGCCGCAGGCCTGCTCGCCGGCTTCTGCCTGGACCGCGGCGTCAGCCCGCACGCGGTCCATGCCACCCCTGCCCTGCTCGGTGAGTTCCAGGACCACCTGGTTGCCCAGGGCATCGAACTCACCTGGCCGGCCGTCGCCGGCTACTGATGGAGGTCCCCTGACATGAAGATCCTGACAGCGGCATTGACCGCGACGGCCCTGCTGGTCGCAGCCGGCTGCGGCGGCGGTTCCGGCTCCGGCTCGAGCAGCAGCGGGCCGGTCGACCTGCGGATGACGATCTGGAGCGCGAACGCCAAGCACCTGGCGTTGTTCAACCAGATCGCTGCCGACTACAAGTTGGACCACCCGGAGGTCGGCAAGATCACCTTCGAGTCGATCCCGTTCGACAGCTACACGACCACGCTCACCACGCAGATCGGCGGCGGCAACGTCCCGGACCTCGCCTGGATCCTCGAGAGCACCGCGCCGGACTTCGTCAACTCGGGCGCGCTCGAGCCGATCGACAAGGACGCCGACCTGCTGCCGAGCACCACCAAGACCTGGGAGAAGGACGGCAAGCTCTACGCCTATCCGCTGTCCACCTCGCCGCTGGGCGTGTTCGTGAACACGGACCTGGTGAAGGCGGCGGGGCGGCCGGCGCCGGCCCAGCAGATCGCGTCCGGGACCTGGACCTGGGACGAGGCCGCGAAGACCGCTGCCGCCGTACAGGCGAAGACCGGCAAGGGCGGCCTGGTGGTCGGCGACTTCGACTACAAGGGCTGGGACACGCTGAACACGATCTGGGCCGGCTGGGGCGCGCGTCCGTGGAGCGAGGACGGGAAGACCTGCCAGTTCGACCAGCCGGCGATGGTGGACGCGATGACGTTCGTCCACAAGATGATCTTCACCGACAAGGGCATGCCCGGCCCGGGCGTGACGAAGGACTTCTTCGCCGGCGACTCGTCGATGGTGCTGACCCAGATCAGTCGTGCGGCACTGCTCGAGAAGGCCAAGTTCCATTGGGATCTGGTGCCGCTGCCCAAGGGACCGGCCGGCGAGTACTCCGTGGTCGGCCAAGCCGGGATCGGTGTCTTCAAGCGTGGCAAGCACGCCGACGCCGCGAAGAAGTTCCTCGCCTACTTCAGCAACGCGGAGAACTCGGCCAAGCTCGCGCAGTACTTCCCGCCGCCGCGCAAGTCGCAGCTCAACACCGAGACGATGGCCAAGGCCAACCCGCTGCTCAAGCCGCAACAGCTCGAGAGCGTCGTCATCAAGGGCATCGAGCGCGGTGACATCAAGACCAGTCACACCGGGTACGCCGAGCTGCAGCAGACTGTCCGCTCCGCGCTCGACCCGCTCTGGAAGCCGGACGCGGACGTGAAGAGTGTGCTGTCCGGTGTCTGCTCGAAGATCAACCCCCTGCTGGCGAAATGACCTTGACGCTGGAGAAGCCTACGCGGTCGGGGACCCCGGCCGCGCGGGCGCCGTACTGGACGATGCGGCGGCGCGACACATTGGCCGGGTGGCTGATGGTCGCGCCGCAGCTGGCCGGCATCGTCGTGTTCGTCCTGGTCCCGCTCGGGCTCGTCGCCTGGTACAGCGTCCACGAGTGGAACGTGCTGGGCGGGACGTTCGAGTTCGTCGGCGGCGACAACTACGCGGCGCTGGCCGACGACCAGCGCCTCGGACCGGTGCTCAGGGCAACGGGTCTGTTCTCTGTCGGGCTGGTGGTGCTGAACCTCAGCCTGGCGCTGTTCCTCGCCGTACTGCTGAATCAGAAGCTCCGCGGCACGGTCGTCTTCCGGACCCTGTTCTTCTCGCCGGTCGTCGTGACGCTGGTCGCGTGGACGATCGTGTGGGGCTTCCTGCTGCAGGACAACGGCGGCGTCAACGCGTTCCTGCACGTCTTCGGCATTGACGGCCCGAACTGGCTGCGCTCCGGCGGTACGGCGATGATCTCGGTGATCGTCGTACAGCTGTTCAAGAACGTCGGACTGAACATGGTGCTGTTCCTGGCCGCGCTGCAAGGGGTTCCGGCGGAGCTGTACGAGGCGGCGCGGATCGACGGCGCGTCGGCGTGGGCGCGGTTCCGGCGCGTGACCGTACCGTTGATCAGTCCAACGATCCTGCTGACGATGATCCTGACGATTGTCGGATCGCTGCAGGTGTTCGCGCAGATCGCCGTACTGACGCAGGGCGGCCCGGGGACGTCGACGACCGTCCTTGTCTACTACCTGTACCAGCAGGCGTTCCAGTTCCACCACTTCGGGTACGGCGCGACGCTGTCGCTGCTGCTGTTCCTGATCGTGCTCGTGCTGACCGTGATCCAGTGGCAGATGCGTAAGAAGTGGGTGTTCCATGAGGCTTAAGCTGCTGATCTACGGCGTACTGCTGGTGTGTTGTGTGCCGTTCGTGTTCCCGATCTGGTGGATGGCGACGACCTCGCTGAAGCCGGTGTCGGAGATCTTCTCGTTCCCGCCGTCGTTGCTGCCGGGCTCGCCGACGCTGGACGCGTACCGGCAGGTGTTCGAACTGCAGCCGTTCGGACGGCAGTACCTGAACAGCCTCTACATCGCCTTGCTGGTGACGCTCGGGACGCTCGCGGTGTCGGCGCTGGCCGGGTACGCGTTCGCGCGGATCCGGTTCCGCGGGTCCGGGATCGTGTTCGTGATCGTGCTCAGCGGACTGCTGGTGCCGAACGAGGTGACGATCATCCCGCTGTACAAGATGTTCGACGCGTTCGGGCTGGTGGATACCCACTGGCCGCTGATCCTGATCCCGATGCTGGGCGCGCCGAGCGTGCTGGCGACGTTCATCATGCGGCAGTTCTTCATCACGCTGCCCACCGAACTCGAGGAAGCCGGCCGCGTCGACGGCCTGGGCCGCTTCGGCCTGTTCTGGCGCGTCTGCCTGCCGTTGGCCAGACCAGCGATCGGCGCGGTCGCGATCTTCACCTTCCTGCACAGCTGGAACCTGTACCTCGAGCCGATCGTCTTCCTGTCCTCGAAACAGAAGTTCACCATCCCCCAGGCCCTCACGCAGTACGTCGACGCCTACGGCGGCCCGATGTGGAACACCCAGCTCGCCGCCGCGACCCTCTCCGCCCTCCCCGTCCTCATCATCTTCGTCCTCGCCCAACGCCAGTTCGTCGAAGGCCTCGCCCAAACCGGCCTGAAGGGCTGAGGCGAGGCCTGTCCCGCCTGCCTACCGCTTGAGGAGGTGGGCGGCGGCTTCGGCGGCCCAGTACGTGAGGATGGTGTCGGCGCCGGCTCGGCGGATGGCGGTGAGGGTTTCGAGGATGGCGGCTTCGCGGTTGATCCAGCCGTTGGCGGCGGCGGCCTCGACCATCGCGTACTCACCGGAGATGTTGTACGCCGCGACCGGGAGGTTCACGTGGTCGCGGACCTGGCGGATGATGTCCAGGTAGGCCAGCGCCGGCTTGACCATCACGATGTCGGCGCCCTCGGCGATGTCGAGGTCGACCTCGCGGATCGCGTCGCGGGCGTTGGCGTTGTCCTGCTGGTACGCCTTCCGGTCGCCGGTCAGCGACGAGTCGACGGCCTCGCGGAACGGCCCGAAGAACGCCGACGCGTACTTCACGGCGTACGCGAGGATCACCGTGTCGACGAAGCCGGCCGCATCGAGAGCCTTGCGTACGACGCCGACCTGGCCGTCCATCATCCCGGACGGACCGACGACGTGCGCACCCGCGGCTGCCTGCGCGACGCCCATCTCTGCGTAGATCTTCAACGTGGCGTCGTTGTCCACCCGGCCGGCGGAGTCGAGCACGCCGCAGTGGCCGTGCGAGGTGAACTCGTCCAGGCACAGGTCCGACATCACCAGCAGGGCGTCCCCGACCTCGGACCGCGCGTCGGCGATCGCCACGTTCAGGATCCCCTCGGGGTCCAGCGCGCCCGATCCCTCAGCATCCTTCGAGGTCGGTACGCCGAACAGCATCACGCCGCCCAGCCCGAGCTGCGCCGCCTCGGCGACCGCCTTCCGCGCCGTGTCCCGGGTGTGCTGCACAACGCCCGGCATCGAGGCGATCGGAATCGGCTCCCGCGCGTCTTCCCGGACGAACATCGGCAGGATCAGCTGCCGCGGTTCGAGCGTGGTCTCCGCGACCAGTCTGCGCACCGCCGCCGACGACCGGAGCCGCCGCGGCCTCACTTCCGGGAATCCAGACACGATCAGCTCTTTCGACGAGAACCCGAGCGCCGTTCGGACGGACGGGTGACCGGCTCTCCGGCCTCCACCATGGTGTCACGCCGGTCCGCACCGAACCGGGCGAGGGCGTCGGCCAGCTCCTCGACGGACGGCGTCTCGGCCATCGCGTCGACCCGCAGGCCGTGCTCCTCGGCGGTCTTCAGCGTCGCCGGACCGATCACCGCGATCACCGTCGACGCGTGCGGCTTGCCGGCGATGCCCACCAGGTTGCGCACCGTCGAGGACGAGGTGAACACGACCGCGTCGAACTTGCCGGACTTGATCGCCTCGCGGGTCGGCGCGGGCGGCGGGGCGGCCCGCACGGTCCGGTACGCCGTGACGTCGTCGACCTCCCAGCCGAGATCGGTCAGGCCCGCGACGAGGGTCTCGGTGGCGATGTCCGCACGCGGCAGGAACACCCGGTTGATCGGGTCCAGCACCTCGTCGAACGGCGGCCAGTCCTCGACCAGCCCGGCGGCCGACTGCTCACCGGACGGGACCAGGTCCGGACGGATGCCCCAGGCACCGATCGCCTCGGCGGTCTTGTCACCGACCGCCGCGATCTTCAGCCCGGAGAACGCCCGCGCGTCCAGCCCGTACTCGTCGAACTTCTCCCGGACCGCCTTCACCGCGTTGACCGACGTGAACGCCACCCACTCGTAGCGTCCCTCGACCAGACCGCGGATCGCCTTGTCCATCTGCTGCGGGTTCCGCGGCGGCTCGACGGAGATCGTCGGGACCTCTTCCGGCATCGCGCCGTACCGACGCAGCCGGTCCATCAGCGGGCCGGCCTGGTCCTTGGTCCGCGGGACCAGGATCCGCCAGCCGAACAGCGGCTTGGTCTCGAACCAGGACAGCGCCTCGCGTTGCTCGACGACCGCACCGACGACGATCACGGCCTCGCCGGTGACCTTCGCGGCGCGCAGGTCGGTGACGATCGTCTCGAGCGTCCCGACCACGCTGGCCTGCGAGGTCGTCGTACCGCCGACCGTCGCCGCGACCGGGGTGGACGCGTCGAAGCCGGCCTCGATCAGCCCGGCGACGGTGTCCTTCAGGACCTCGGAGGCGTTCAGCAGGACCAGGGTCTGCTTCGGCTGCAGGCGGGTCAGGTCGAGCTTGTTCTCGGCGAGGTCGACGACGGTGACCTCACGGTCGCCCTTCATGGTCAGCGGAATCCCGGCGTACGTCGGAACCGCGCTCACCTCGCTCACACCCGGCACGACGTTGAACGCGATCCCGGCTTTCTTGCACGCGGCGGCCTCCTCGGCGCCGCTGGAGAAGGTGAACGGGTCTCCGCTCAGCAGCCGCACGACGTTCGCCGCGGACTTGGCGGTCTTCACCACCAGCCGGGCCCGGGCGGCGATCCGCAGCGCCCGGCTGCCCTCGGCGCCGGAACCGTCCACGACCTCGACGCCCGCCCGGCAGTAGCTCAGGAACGGGTCGTGTTCGGGGCCCTCGACAACGACCGCGTCGGCGTTCGCGAGCACGTCGCGGCCGGCCAGCGTCAGCAGCGCCGGGTCACCGGGACCGACGCCGACGAACGTGACGTGGCCGAGTGGTTTGGTGTGTTTGACGGTACTGGTCGCGGCCTTCTGAGGTGCCGCGGTAGCGGCTGTCTTCGCGCTCACGTCTGCCTTCGCCCTCGTCGTTTTCCTGCTCGTACTGTGGGCCGTCTTCTGGGCCGTCTTCTGGGCCGTCTTCTGCGCCGTCTTCTGTGCCGGTGTCATGTCCGCTCCAGCAACTCGTTCGCCAGCGCCCTGCCCAGAGCCACCGGGTCGTCGACCGGCCCGTTCGCGGAGAGCCGCCGTACTCCGTCCTCCTGGCCGAGCGCGCCCCGCAGCCACAGCTCGGGGCCGTCCTCACCCTCGACCACCTCGGCGAGCGCACCGACCGGAGCCGTGCATCCTGCCTCGAGAGTGGCCAGCAGCTGCCGCTCCGCCGTCACTGCCGCCCGCGTCGACGGGTCCTCCAGTGGCGCCAGAGCAGCCAGTACTTCGGTGTCGTCGGCGCGGCACTCGATGGCCAGCGCGCCCTGCCCCGGGGAGGGCAGCACCTGGATCGGGTCCAGCGTCTCGGTCACCTCGTCGAGCCGTCCCAGCCGGGACAAGCCTGCCCGCGCGAGCACCACCGCGTCCAGCTTGCCGTCGGTGACCATCGCGATCCGGGTGTCCACGTTGCCCCGGATCCCGGTGCACTCCACGCCCAGCCCGAGCGCCTCGATCTGTGCCGCCCGGCGCGGTGCACCGGTGCCGATCAGCGCACCGTGCGGCAGCTCGCCGAGGGTGAGACCGTCGCGGGCGACCAGCACGTCTCGCGGGTCCTCGCGGATCGGGATCGCACCGAGGGTCAGACCGTCGACCGGCGCCGTCGGCAGGTCCTTCAGCGAATGCACGGCGATGTCGATCTCGCCGGACAGCAAGGCGTCGCGCAGTGCGCTGACGAAGATGCCGGTGCCGCCGATCTGCTCGACCGGGGCGCGGTTCACGTCACCGGTGGTGGTGATCAGCACGAGCTCGACCTCGTGGCCGAGCGCGCGCAGCTCGTCGGCCACCAGACTCGACTGTGCGGTCGCCAGCTTGGACCGGCGGGTACCGAGCTTGATCACGACCGACCTCCGCTCTGCCGGGCGGCGTCGGCCGGCGTCGTGCTCGTCTGGTCCGGCTCCTTCGCCGCGGTGACGGCGTCGACCGCGGCCTGGTCGAGCGCGAACAGCTGCCGCAGCGCGTCGGCGTACGTCGGTCCGCCCGGATCGCCGCCCAGCTCCTTCACCCGGACCGTCGGGTTGTGCAGCAGCTTGTCGACGACACGGTGGATCGTGCGCTCGACCTCGTGCCGCTCGTGCTCGCCGAGGTCGGGCAGCCGCCGCTCGAGGCGGGCCAGCTCCGCGTCCACCAGCGAGTTCGCCATCGCGCGCAGCGCCACCACGGTCGGCGCCACCGAAGCGGCCCGCCGGGTCGCCTCGAACGCACCGGTCTCCTCGCCGACGATCCGGCGTACGTCGTCGATGTCGGCCTGGCTGCCACCCGCCGTCCCGGCGAGGTCGGCCAGCGTGATCAGCGTGACGCCCGGGACCCGGGCGGCCTCGGCCGCGACGTCCCGCGGCAGCGCGACGTCCAGCACGCCGAACGGCCGCCCGTCCGCCGCGTCGCGGATCATCTGCTCGGTCAGTACGACGCCGCGGGCGCCGGTGCACGACACGACCAGGTCGGCGTTCTTCAGCGCCTCGGGCACATCCCCCAGCCGGATCGCCGTACCGCCGATCCGGTCCGTGAGCGCGACCGCGCGGTCGTAGTTGCGGTTGGCAACGGTCACGCTCTGCGCGCCGCCGTTCATCAGCGTCTGCGCGGCCAGCGACGCCATCGATCCGGCGCCGACGATCAGCGCCCGGCGCCCCTCGAAGCCGCCGACCGCGTCCAGCCCGGCGGAGACCACCGAGCGGCCGGCCGAGTCGATGCCGGTCTCGGTCCGGGCCCGCTTCCCGACCCGCAACGCGTGCTGCAGCAGGGCGTTCAGGTCGGTGCCGATGGTCTCGTTGTCCTGGCCGGCGCGCAGCGTCTCCTTGAGCTGACCGAGGATCTGGCTCTCGCCGACGATCATCGAGTCCAGGCCGACCGCGACCTGGAACAGGTGCGCGACCGCACCTTCCTCGAAGTGCACGTACAGGTGCTCGGCCAGATCCAGCAGCGGTACGCCGGTCACGTCGGACAGGATCGCGGTGACCTCGTCCATCCCGGCGTGGAACCGGTCGACGGTCGCGTAGACCTCGGTGCGGTTGCAGGTGGCAACGACCGCGGACTCCGCGACGGCGGTCGAGTTCTGCACCGCGACGGCGAGCTTGGTGGCCGCGTCCGCGTCCAGCGCGACCCGCTCCAGCACGTCGATGGCGGCCGAACGATGACTGATCCCGACGACGAGGTAGCTCACGCGCCGACACCTCCACCCACGCCGGGCAGATCGGCCAGACCGTTCATCGCTGGTAGCTCGGGCACCTGGGGGAGCGCCGCCTCTCCGGACTTTCGTTGTTCGTGGTACGCCAGGATCTGAAGCTCGATCGAGAGGTCCACCTTGCGGATGTCGACGCCGTCGGGCACGGAGAGCACGACGGGCGCGAAGTTCAGGATGCTGGTGACGCCGGCGGCGACCAGGCGGTCGCACACCTCCTGGGCCGGGCCGGCCGGGGTGGTGATGACGCCGATCGAGACCCGGTCGGCCTCGACGATCTCCTCGAGCTGGGCGAAGTCGCGGACCTCCATGTCGCCGATCCGCTCGCCGACCAGGCTCGGGTCCGCGTCCAGCAGCGCGACGATCCGGAAGCCGCGGGTACCGAAGCCGGAGTAGTTCGCCAGCGCGTGACCGAGGTTTCCGATCCCGACGATGACCACGGCCCAGTCCTGGGTGACGCCGATCTCGCGGGCGATCTGGTAGCGCAGGTACTCCACGTCGTACCCGACGCCGCGGGTGCCGTACGAGCCCAGATAGGACAGGTCCTTGCGGAGCTTGGCCGAGTTCACGCCGGCGGCGGTCGCCAGGTCCTCGCTCGACGCGGTCGCGATGCCACTGTCCGAAAGCGCGGTCAGCGCCCGCAGGTAGACCGGCAAGCGCGCGACAGTCGCCTCGGGGATGCCGCGTTCGGTTCTCGTCGGCGGGCCGGGGCGACGGCTGCTGGCACGCGTCACAATTCTCCTGGGAGCGGTTGGTTCACCGCGGTCTGACGGCCGG
>DASXXB010000355.1:0-10693 GCA_036503355.1 Kribbella sp.
CCGCTACACCATCGACATGCGCGAGCAGGTGGTCGCGTTCCCGCCGCAGGGCGTCATCACCGAGGACAACCTGATGGTGTCGATCGACTCCGTCATCTACTTCCAGGTCAACGACCCGGTGCGGGCGACGTACGAGATCTCGAACTACATCCAGGCCATCGAGCAGCTGACCATGACGACGCTGCGGAACATCATCGGTGGCATGGACCTGGAGCAGACGCTGACCTCCCGCGAGGAGATCAACGAGAAGCTCCGGTACGTGCTGGACGAGGCGACCGGCAAGTGGGGCATCCGGGTGAACCGGGTCGAGCTGCGCTCGATCGACCCGCCGCCCTCGATCCAGGACTCGATGGAGAAGCAGATGCGCGCGGACCGCGACAAGCGCGCCGCGATCCTCACCGCGGAAGGTATGCGGCAGTCGGCCGTGCTGTCCGCCGAGGGTCAGAAGCAGTCCGCGATCCTCACCGCGGAAGGTGACAAGCAGTCCCGCATCCTGCGCGCCGAGGCCGAGCGGCAGGCCCGGATCCTGAAGGCCCAGGGTGAGGCGCAGGCCATCACCACGGTCTTCAACGCGATCCACGCCGGCAAGCCGGACCAGGGTCTGCTCGCGTACCAGTACCTGCAGATGCTGCCGTCGATCGCCCAGGGCGACGCGAACAAGCTGTGGATCGTGCCGAGCGAGATCGGCGACGCGCTCAAGGGCCTCGGCTCCGCGGTCGGCCAGGTGGCCGGTATCGCGCAGCAGGCCGAGGGCAACTGGGAGGCGCCGCAGCTCGACAACGGCCAGGTCCCGGAGCTCGACACAGCCGGTGCCGGCTCGGGTGCCGGTGGCGCTGCCGTCGCCGAGGCCGACAACGCGGTGCGCGAAGCGATCGCGGCCGCCGAGTCCGCGGCCGTCAGCAGCCGCAGCCAGGCCGCGCCGACCATGCCGGCGGTCCCGCCGCCGACGCCGTCGACCCAGCAGCAGCCGCCGGCCGCAGAGCCCCCGGCCCAGGAACCGCCACAGCGCTGACCACGAACACCGAAGAGCCCGTCCGGAGATCCGGGCGGGCTCTTCGCTGTCACCCGCGCGGAGCCCTCCTTGAGCACCCCTCGACCGTTTTCCTCGCCGATTCTTGGTTGGCCGGTGCACAAAGTGCGGTTGTTCAGCGGTCGGACAGTTCTGCGGGGGCGGGGTCAGGTGCGTAGAGTTCTTCAGCGATGACATGGTTGGAGGCGGTGTTCGTCCTGCTGGCGGGGATGGGCGCGGGAACGATCAACGCCGTGGTGGGGTCGGGCACGCTGCTCACGTTCCCCGCCTTGCTTGCCGTCGGCATCCCACCGGTGCTGGCGAACGTCAGCAACACCGTCGGCCTGGCTCCCGGTACGGCGGCCGGCGCGATCGGCTACCGGCGTGAGCTCGAAGGACAGCGCGGCCGGATGCTCCGGCTGGTGCCGGCGTCGCTGGCCGGCGGCATCGTCGGGGGAGTCCTGCTGCTCACGCTGCCCGACTCCGCGTTCCATGCCGTCGTACCGGTGCTGATCCTGCTCGGCTGTCTGCTGGTCGCGTTCCAGCCGTTGCTGTCGAAGTGGATCAGTGTGCCGACGCATCTGCATCGCGGAGCCTGGTGGGTGATCCCGGCGGTCTTCGCGACCGGGGTGTACGGCGGGTACTTCGGGGCCGCGCAAGGCGTGCTGCTGATGGCGATCCTCGGCCTCGGCCTGGACTCGAACCTGCAGCGGATGAACGGCTTGAAGAACGTGCTGGCCACGGTCGTGAACTCGGTCGCCGCGATCCTGTTCGTGATCGTGCACGACATCGACTGGCTCGCCGCCGCGCTGATCGCGGTCGGCTCGACCATCGGCGGTTTCATCGGAGCCCGCTACGGCCGCCGGCTACCGCCCATTGCTCTGCGCGGCCTGATCGTCTGCATCGGAGTGGTCGCGATCGTCACGATGCTGTTCTGAGGGAAGTCGGGATGGTGTCTTGAGGCCGGCGATCAAGAGCTCCAGCCCGTAGTCGAACTGGTCGTCGCCACCTGTCGTTCGGGCAAGTTCGGGGGCGAGCTCCACGACGGTCGGGAACTCGCGGGCCGACAGCGACTCCATCGACGCCCGCAGTCGCCGCCAGGCCTCGGGGTCACGGCGCTCGGCGGCCATCTGGATCTCCCACGACGTCGAGCCGAGCACATACGTGAACAGCGTCGTGTGCGTCCGCGCCGCCGTCTCCGGATCGAACCCGGCGGACCGCAGTACGCCGAGCAGCCCCTCGGCGACCCGCGCCGTCTCGTGCCCGCTCAACGGCCGCCCGGCAAGTAGTTGCGCCAGGCAAGGATGCTGGAGCATCAGCAGCCGCAGCGACCGGCACACCGACCGCACCTGGTCCGGCCAGGAGGCGTCCGGCGGTACGGCGGGGAGCAGCGACATCAGGTGATCGCGCACCGCGTCGTACAGCTCGTTCTTGTTCCGGAAGTAGGTGTAGAGCGCCATCGGGCCGACGCCCAGCTCGGCCGCGACCCCGCGCAGGCTGAACGCGTCGGTGCCCTTGGCCTCCATCAGCTCGAGCGCGGTGCGCACGATCAGTTCGGAGCTGAGCGTGTTGCGCGGCGTCCTGGCCCTCATAACGTACAGTGTATAGTACGGCGTATGCGAGCCATTCAGATCACCGAGTTCGGCGGGCCCGAGGTCCTGAAGATCAGCGAGGTCCCGGAGCCGGTCGCCGGCGACGGACAGGTCCTGATCGCGGTCGACCGCGCGGGCATCAACTACGCGGACACGCACCAGGTCGAGAACAGCTACCTGTCCAAGACCGCGCTGCCGCTGATCCCGGGCGGCGAGGTCGTCGGGCATCTCCAGGACGGCCGCCGCGTGGTCGCGCTCGTCGGTTCCGGAGGGTACGCCGAGCAGGCCGTCGCGCACGCGCCGTACGCCTGGGATGTCCCGGAAAACGTGACGGACGGTCAGGCGCTCGCGCTCGTGCTGCAGGGCACCACCGCGTGGCATCTGCTGAAGACCTCGACCCACCTGCAGCCGGGGGAGTCGGTGCTCGTGCACGCCGGTGCCGGTGGTGTCGGCTCGCTCGCCGTGCAGCTCGCGAAGCACTGGGGCGCCGGCCGGGTGATCGCGACCGCCTCCAGCGAGGACAAGCGCAAGCAGGTCCTCGGGCTTGGTGCGGATGCCGCGATCGACGGTACGCCGGAAGGCCTCAAGGACCGCATCCTCGAGGCGAACGGCGGCAAGCCGGTCGACATCGTGCTCGAGATGGTCGGCGGTCCGACCTTCGACGAGTCGTTCGCGGCGCTGGCCCGCTTCGGCCGCCTGGTGACCTTCGGTGCCGCCTCCCGGGAGTCGGCCGCGCCGATCGACCCGAGCCGGCTGATGAAGGGCTCGAAGACAGTCGCCGGCTTCTGGCTGGCCGACTGCTTCGCGAACCCGCAGCTGCTCGGCGGCCCGCTCGCCGAACTGTTCGACCTGACCGCGAGCGGCGAGCTCACGCCAGTCGTCGGCGGCGAATACGGGTTGTCCGACGTGGCGACCGCGCACGAGGACCTGCGCGCTCGCCGTACCGTCGGCAAGCTCCTGCTCGACCCCGCCCGCTGAGTCCGGCTACATCCGCGCGAGGGCCTCTTTGAGCAGGCCCTCGGTCGCGGACACCGGGTCCGCGGCGATGGTCAGGCTCTCCATGATCGCGATGTACTCGTCGACCTCTTCGACCTTGTCCAGGTACAGCGCGCTGGACGCGTGCTCGACGTACACGACGTCCGGCAGGTCGCTGTCGGCGAACCGCATCAGGCTGAAGGATCCACCAGCGCCGGGGTAGCCGATGCTGCTGAACGGCATCACCTGCAGCGTGACGTTCGGCCGCCGCGACCACTCGATCAGGTGCTCGATCTGGGCCCGCATCACGTCGCTGCCACCGACCGGGCGGTGCAGCACGGACTCGTCGATGACGACCCAGAGCTTGGCCGGGTTCGGCCGGGTGAGGATCTGCTGCCGGTTCACCCGCAGCGCCACCCGCTGGTCGACCTCCTGGTCGGGCAGGAACGTCTTTCCCTGCTGTACGACGGCCCGCGCGTAGTCCTCGGTCTGCAACAGGCCCGGGACGAACATCAGCTCGTAGGTGCGGATCAGCGTCGCGGCGAGCTCGAGGCCGACGTAGTTCGCGAACCAGGACGGCAGTACGTCGCCGTACCGGGACCACCAGCCGGGGTTGTTCGCGGCGCGGGCCAGCTCCATCAGCCGGACGCGCTCGTCCTCGTCGCCCATCCCGTACAGCTCGAGCAGGTCGCTGACGTCGCGTTCCTTGAACCCGACCCGGCCCAGCTCCATCCGGCTGACCTTGGACTCCGAGGCCCGGATCTGCCAGCCCGCGTCGGCGCGACTGAACCCGGCGGCTTCACGCATCCGCCGTAGCTGACCACCGAGCATGATCCGGAGCGCGGTCGGTCCTTCGTCGCCACCGCTCACGGTCCGGCCGCCGCTCATCGTCGCCTGCTCACTCACCCTGACCCACACCCAGCCACGCACCCATTCCAGCGGGTGATGCTACCGCCTGTCCACAGCCGGCGCTCGGGCGACAGTCCGGCGACCGAGTTGTCTGACGAGGAAGCGGGCGTCCCGGCCGACGCCCTGGATGCTCGCGGACGCGATCGCGTACTGGAAGTCGAGGCCGAGGAAGTACAGCCCCGGTACGTCGGCCGAGACAGCCCGCTCGTGCCGCGGCCGGCCGTCGGCGTCGAAGACCGGAAGATCGATCCAGGTGTGGTCCGGGTCGGAGCCGGTGCACCACACCACGGTGGTGACGTCGTCGAGTACGTCGCCGTCCGCGGTCACGGGCCGGCCGTCCCGGACGCCCGCGATGCGGCCGATCCGTTCGATGCCGGCGGCATCGAGATGCTCGAGCTTGTTGCGGGTCAGCGGCAGCCCGTTGTGCTCGGCGTTCGCGATCGCCTTGCGGCCCATCGGCGTACGGCGGGTCAGAACGTACTTGAACAGCAACATCACGATCGGGGTGAAGAAGTGCCCTGCCGCGGAGTCGATGTCGACGGGAACCTGGCCCGGGTGCCGCCCGGCGATCAGGGTGCGATGCGTCTTCACGACCTCCAGTGCGACGTCGGTGCCGGAGTTGGCCGCACCGACGACCAGAACGGTTCCGTCCGCGAGCTGCGACGGGTTCCGGTACTCCAACGAGTGCAGCTGTGTGATCGACGGATCGAGCTCACCGGCGAACGACGGCCGTCGCGGGACGCTGTGCATCCCGGCCGCGACCACGACGTTGTCGGCCCGCCAGTCGCCTCGGGTCGTCTCGACGAGGAATCCCTCCTCGTCCCGTGACAGCCGCGTCACCCGTACGCCGGTCCGCACCGGCAGCTCGTGATGTACGGCGTACCGTTCGAGGTACTCGGCCATCTCGTCCCGGTTCGGGCAGTCGCGCGTACCGATCCGCAGCCCGGGCAGGCTCGCGTACCGCGGCAGGCTGAACAGCCGCAGCGAGTCGTACCGCTCCCGCCAGCAGTCGCCGACTCGTTCGTGCGCGTCGAGGATGACGAAGTCGTCGCGCAGGTAGTACCCGATCGCCAGACCGGCCTGTCCCGCGCCGATCACCACCGTCCCAACCCTGTCCATAACCCTCAAGTTAGGACGACCGAGCGGTCCCGCACATCAGCCGACCACGCCATCCGCCGGGGGAGCGCATGGTCATTTCTACCCAGCGAGCCCGTTCTCGTAGGCGTACGCCGTCGCGGCGGCCCGGCTGTTCACGCCGAGCTTCGCGAAGATGTTGCTGACGTGCCGAGCCACGGTCCGCTCGCTCAGGAACAGCTGCTCGGCCACCGCCCGGTTGGTGGCGCCGGTTGCGAGCAGGCGCAGTACCTCGAGCTCCCGCGGGCTGAGTCCGCTGTCGCGTTCGGGCTCCAAGGCCGCCAGGTCGGCGACCGCACCGAGTCGCTCGAACACGGCCCGCGCGCCGTCGATCTCCATCTGCTCGGCGTCGACGTCGCCGAGCTGACGGCAGGCCCGACCGACGAGCAGCCGGGTCTTCGCGCCCTCGTACGGCATCTCGAGCCGCTGCCATAGCGACCACGCCCGCCGCAGTGACGGGATGGCTCCCTGGGGATCGGCGCACGCGATCCGGACCGCGCCCTCGGAGTACGCCGCCAGCGCCTGCAGGTACGGCGAGTCCGCGCGCGCCAGCTCGTTCAGCTCGGCGGCCGACTTGCGCGCCGTCTCGCGATCTCCGCAGGCGACCGCCAGCTCGACCCGGGCCGCGAGCAGCGTAGGGCGGCGCGGAGCGAACTGGTCCTCGGCCAGCGCCCGCTCGAGACCCGCGACCGCAGCGTCGAGCCGGCCCTGGGCGGCGCGCAGCCGTGCGAGCCCGGGCTGCACATCCATCCCGTCGGCGGCCGCTGTGAGGTACGCGCGCTCCGCGGCGTCGTACTGTCCGCGCTGCCGCTCCACCTCGGCAAGCTGGTACCACGCGGACCCCACCGTACCGGCCGGCAACCGCCGGCACGCGTCCTCGGCCGCACCGGCGGCGTCGGACCACGCGCCGCGGAACTGCAGAATCTGTGCGCGGTGCACCAGACACGTCCCGCGGTAGGGGACGAGGCCGGACTGCTGATCGCACCAACCCGTGAGCGCCTGCGTCCACTCCTGGGCGCGACGGATGTCGTAGAGGTTCATGCACAGGGCGATCACCGAGCAGTAGGCCATCCCGGCGACCTCCGGGCGCACCTGACTGCCGGTCGCGTGGACCATCGCCTCGTCCAGAGCCTTGAGCGCCTCGGCGCCGCGGCCCAGCCTGTTCAGGCAGTTCCCGCGGCCGAGAGCGGCCAGCACGATCGCGTCCGGCTCGGTCGCCCAGGCCATGTTCTGCTCGAACAAGGGGAGTGCCGCGGCGGCGTCGCCGGAGTTCATCAGCAGCGCCGCGTTCGCCATGGCGACCAGTCCGGCGAGCTGCGGGTCGTCGTCCGGCACCAGTCGTTCGATGCGCGCCTGCCAACCGGCGGCGCGGGCGAGTTCGCCGTGCTGCTGCAGGTGGAAGCCGAGCCAGAAGCCGCTCCGGATCGCGGCCACGACCTCGCCGCGGGAGAGATGTTCGGCGTAGGCCCGCTCGCGGTACGCCGCGACCTCGTCGTCGTGCCCGAGGACGAAGGCGGCGTCCGCGAGCCGGTCCAGGTCCGCGGGCGGCAACGGAGCACGCCGGTCCGCCGCCGTCAGCTCGGCGTACTCTGCGGGCCAGTCGTGCTGTTCCATCCGCGGGCCGTTCAGTGCTGGGCGAGATCCAGGACGGTTGCTGTCGGCAACTTGGCCAGCTCGGCGCCGTCGACGAGGATCTTGGAGCCGCGGATGCCGCTGCCGATCACGACCTGACCGGCGTGGACGACCGCCTCGTCGACGAGCACCGGCCAGTCGGCGGGCAGGCCGATCGGCGTGATGCCGCCGTACTCCATGCCGGTGCGGGTGACCGCGTCGTCCTGGGCGGCGAACGAGATCTTCCGGACACCGAGATGCTTGCGGATGACGCCGTTCACGTCCGCCCGGTCGGTGGCCAGCACGAGCACCGCGGCGTACGACTCCTCGCCGGCCCGCTTGCCGAGCACGATCACACAGTTCGCCGAGGCCGCCATCGGTACGTCGTACTCCGCGCAGAACGCCGCGGTGTCGGCCAGATCGGCGTCGATCGGGGCGGCGTACGCCGGAACGTCACCGAGCGCGTCCCGCACCGGCGCAGCCAGCAGCTCCGGTACGCCGCTCGCGGGCTTCCACTCGAGCTTGCCCAGCTCCGGAGCGGTCACTGCTGCGCCGCCTTCACCAGGTCGGCGTACTCCGTGTGCTCCTCGAGGAAGCTCCGGTAGAACGGGCAGGCCGGCTTCACCCGGAGGCCGAGCGCGCGGGCGTCGTCGAGGGACTTGGTGGCGATCGTGCCGGCCACCCCGCGGCCGCGGAACTCGGGCAGCGTCTCGGCATGCACGAAGGTGATCACTCCGGGGTGCAGGTGGTAGTCGACGAAGCCCATCAGATTGCCGGCGGCGTCGTGCGCCTCGTAGCGACTGCGCTCCTTGGCGTCCACCACGCTGATCTCGTTCTCCATGCTCGCAACTCTAGCCAGCCTCACCCAGCGTTTGGAGATCGTCACCCTTGGGGTACCGGCTGATGGGTTTTCACCACAGCGGCCGGGAGGAGCAGAGATGAGTAGCGAGCACGCGTTGGAACACGGCAAGGCGATACCGAGTCTGGTGCCGGCCCGGATGGACCGGCTGCCCTGGACCAGGTTCCACTGGATGATCGTCGTCGGTCTGGGTGTCTCCTGGATCCTCGACGGCCTGGAGATCCAGCTGGTGTCGCTGGTCGGGAACGTGCTGAAGGAGCCGCAGACCCTGCACCTCAGCACCTCCCAGGTCGGCCTGATGGCGTCGATCTACCTGGCCGGTGAGGTCGTCGGAGCGCTGCTGTTCGGCCGGCTGACCGACCGGCTCGGGCGGCGCAGCCTGTTCATCGTCACGTTGCTCGTCTACCTGATCGCGTCCGGCGCGGCCGGCCTCTCGTGGGACATCTACTCGCTGCTGTTCTTCCGGTTCATCGCCGGGATGGGGATCGGCGGTGAGTACGCCGCGATCAACTCCGCGATCGACGAGCTGATCCCGTCGCGGTACCGCGGACGCGTCGACATCGGCGTGAACGGCACCTACTGGGGCGGCGCGCTGATCGGCTCCGCGGTCGGCCTGGTGTTCCTGAACAAGGACATCGTCCCGATCGAGTGGGGCTGGCGGCTGTGCTTCCTGATCGGTCCGGTGATGGGCCTGATCATCATCTACCTGCGCCGGCACATCCCGGAGAGCCCGCGCTGGCTGATGACGCACGGCCGGGTCGAGGAGGCCGAGCGCACCGTCGACGACATCGAGGCGACGGTACGCCGGCAGGGCGGCGAACTGCGCGAGGTCGGCGACGACGAGGCGATCGAGCTGGTCGACTACCCACCGGTGACGTATCGCGAGATCGCCCGGGTGATGCTCCGCGACTACCGCAGCCGCTCCTTCCTCGGCTTCTCGATGATGGTCACGCAGGCGTTCCTCTACAACGCGATCTTCTTCACCTACGCGCTGGTGCTGAAGTCGTACTTCGGCCTGAACGACTCCAGCGTCGCGCTGTACTTCTTCCCGTTCGCGATCGGCAACCTGGCCGGGCCGCTGCTGCTCGGGCACCTGTTCGACACCGTCGGGCGCCGCAAGATGATCCTCGGCACGTACACGCTGTCGGCCGTCGTCCTGTTCGTCACCGCGCTGCTGTTCAACGCCGGCGCGCTGAACGCCGCGACGCTGACCGGGCTGTGGTGCATCGTGTTCTTCTTCGCCTCCGCCGGCGCGTCCTCGGCGTACCTGACGGTCAGCGAGATCTTCCCGATCGAGCTGCGCGGCCAGGCGATCTCGTTCTTCTTCGCGATCTCGCAGCTGACCGGTGGTGTGGTCGCGCCGTTCCTGTTCGCGTCGCTGATCGGCTCCGGGGACAACCCCGCGCGCGGGCCGCTGACGGTCGGGTACATCGTCGGCGCGGCCGTGATGCTGCTCGGTGGGCTGATCGCGTGGTTCTTCGGCGTCGACGCGGAAGGCAAGTCGCTGGAGAACATCGCCAAGCCACTGTCGTCGACCGGCGGCACCCGGTTCCAGGGCACGGCGCCGCGGCTGCCGAGCACCGACGCGCAGGGACGCCGGATCACGCCCGTGAAGCCGGAGGCCGAGCAGGGGGCGCAAGGGAGGCAGGGCGACGAACCTTAAGATCCCTGCGTGGGCTCACTGCTGATCGCCGGTACGACGTCCGACGCCGGGAAGACGACCGTCGTCACCGGGCTGTGCCGTTGGCTGGCGCGGCAGGGTGTCCGCGTCGCGCCGTACAAGGCGCAGAACATGTCGAACAACTCGATGGTCTGCGCCGACGGCACCGAGATCGGCCGCGCGCAGTGGATCCAGGCCGTTGCCGCGGGCGCCGAACCCGAAGCGGCGATGAACCCGGTGCTGCTCAAACCGGGCAGCGACCGTCGCAGCCACGTGGTGCTGATGGGGGAGCCGTGGGGCGAACTGTCCGCCCGCGGTTTCCTCACCGAGCGGGCGGAGCTGGCCAAGGCGGCGTTCGCGGCGTACGACGATCTCGCGTCGCGGTACGACGTGGTGATCAGTGAGGGCGCCGGCAGCCCGGCGGAGATCAACCTGCGGCAGTCCGACTACGTGAACATGGGTCTCGCGCAGCACACCCGCGCGCCGGTCGTGGTGGTCGGTGACATCGACCGCGGCGGGGTGTTCGCGTCGATGTTCGGTACGGTCGCGCTGCTCGACGCGGCCGACCAGGCGCTGATCAGCGGGTTCCTGGTGAACAAGTTCCGCGGCGACGCGTCGTTGCTGCAGCCCGGTATCGACATGCTCGCGTCGGTCACCGGCAGGCCGACGTACGGCGTGCTGCCGTGGCTTCCCGAGCTGTGGCTGGACTCCGAGGACGCGCTCGACATTCCCGTACGGCGTACCACGTCGGGCGAGCTGTTGACGATCGCGGTGGTGCGGTTCCCGCGGATCAGCAACTTCACCGACCTCGACGCGCTGGCCGCCGAGCCGACCAACAGTGTCTTCTTCACCACCAGCCCGGCCGAAGTCCGCGACGCCGACCTCGTGGTGCTGCCCGGCTCCCGCGCCACAGTGGCCGACCTCGCCTGGCTCCGCGCCAACGG
>DASXXB010000356.1:0-16349 GCA_036503355.1 Kribbella sp.
GCGAACCCCAACAGGCGATACTCCTCCGCAGTCGTCACCGCTCAACGGTAACCGATGACCCCGCGGCCAGAGACTTACGATCTGAGTCCTGGCCGAGAGAGCAAGTGGAGGTCTGGTCTGCGTGGGTTATCAGCGGTTTCCGCCGCCCGAGGGTTTGAGGGACGTGATCGAGCATGTGTGGCTGGTGGAGTCCGCCCCGCTCCCGGAGCTGCGGCGTGACGTGCTGATCCCGGACGGGCGGCCCGGGCTGGCGGTCGCGATCGGCGACCCGGGGACCCGGCACGATCCGGTGACCGGGGCCGAGTGGCCGAACACGGCGTCCGTGTTCGGCGTGATGACCCGGCCGCAGGTTCTCGGCCAGATCGGTACGTCGAGTTATGCGGGCGTGGAGTTCACGCCGTGGGGGCTCGCCGCGTTCGGGCTGCCGACGTTGGTGGACGAGGTCCTCGAACTGACCGACTGGGTCGGACAGGAGGCAGTCGACGGGTTGGTGACGGAGCTTCGTGCGGTCCCGTTCGGGCTGGAGCGGGCGGAGCGGCTGGCTGGGTTCCTCGTGGCGCGGTTGACGGACACCGACGTACAACCGGTGGTGGTCGAGGCGGTGCGGGCGATCGACGAGCTGCGCGGACAGGTCGCGGTCGCGGACGTCGTACGGCGGTGCGCGACGTCGTACAGCACGTTGTACCGGCTGTTCCGGCGCGGCGTCGGGATCGGGCCGAAGCAGTACGCCGAGATCATCCGGTACTACCACTTCGTCGGCGCACTGCTCGGTGGTCCCGCCGACGCGGCCGCCACGTTGTCCGCGTTGCACGGATACTACGACCAGGCGCACGCGGCCCGCGACTTCAAGCGGTACACCGGGATGAGTGCGAGCTCGTTCCGCGCCGTACAGAACGGGATCGCGGCGCTGATGCATGGAAGATCCGTCCAAGACGACCCGCCGGACGATGCGTGACGATCAGGGCATGGGACGCATCGTTCATGTCGAGATAGTTGCCGAGGACCACGATCGGGCCGCGGCGTTCTACAGCAAGGTGTTCGGCTGGCAGGTGACGCCGGCGCCGGTGCCGGAAGGGTACCTGCTCGCGCGGACCGGTCCGGGCGAAGGGATCGACGGCGCGATCATGAGCAGCCGGTACCAGACGCAGCCGACGATCGCCTGGATCGAGGTCGACAACCTCGAGGCCACCCTGGAAGCCGCCCGCACCGCAGGCGGCACCCAGGCCGGCGAAATCCAGACCCTCCCCGACATCGGCCGCCTCACCTACCTCCACGACCCCGAAGGCGTACTAATCGGCCTCCGTCAGCGTTCTTCGGCTAGGCCTAGGTAGAGGATTTGGGGGTTGGCGGGGTTGAAGGCGAGCGACGGGATGCCGTCGTTGCGGTTGTGGTGTTTGGTGAGGGTGCCGGTGGAAGGGACGAAGCGGTAGAGGTTGGCGCCGAAGTTGGCGAAGGACGTGCCGTAGCTGAAGTAGAGGAGATCGGGGTCGACCGGGGAGGCCCACATGCGGTTGCCGTTGATCAGCGTGGCCCGGCTCTGGTCCAGCACCTCGCGAAACTTCAGCCCGCCGTCGGTGGACTCCCAGATGAAGCGCGTCGCCCGGTCCCGGTCGTACCCCTCCATCCACACCTTCGACGGATCGGCCGGCGACATCGCCAGGCTGAACGCGTTCACGCGCTCCACCGGCCGCGACCGCGTCCAGCTCCGGCCGGCGTCGTACGTGACGTAGACACCGTCGGACATCACGCCGATCACGATGTGGTCCGGATTCCGCGGGTCAACCACGGCGTCGTACAGGAAGAGGTCACTAGCCGCCGGTACGCCGACACGCTGCCAGCTCACGCCGTCGTCGGCGGAGTCGTAGATCTGCCCGTCGCCGGACACCACCCGCAATCGCCCGGGGCGTGCGTCGAGCGCGGCGAGGCCGTTCCACTCGACCGGTCCGAGGACGGTGGTGACCTGCGAGCCGTGCACGCGGTAGATGGGCTGGTCGTTGACACCGTAGATGTACGCCGAATCGCCCGGCCCCGGCTGTACGTCGTACGCGGACAAGTCGTCCGGTGTCTTGTCCAGCAATTGCCAGCTGCACCCCGCGTCGCTGGAGCGCTGGACCGACTGCCGGCCGATGCTGATCAGGGTGTTCGGCTCCTGGAGCGCGGCGACCTTCGCGTACGTGACTGGTTGCAGCGTGCCTGTCGTGGCGGCGAGGACCTGGCCGTCGGTCTCGGTGAACGTCACCGATCCGTCGCCGTACACCTTGCCGCAGTGCGGCCGGTTCCAGAACGAGCCGGGATCCGCGGCATCGGCGTACGTCGGGAGGAGTGCCAAGAGGATGGTCAGGGCACTGGCGAGGCTGAGGCGGTGTGAGGTCATCCCTTAGATTTAAGGGTTCTTGGCACACCCAGGCCAGCTCCTGTCGTGGCCGACAGGCGCCATGACGGAAAGAGGTCAGCCGGCTCCTAGTGTCCTAGCCGGCAGCCGTGTCGATGTGCTGGGCCAGCACGAGGTCGTCCTCGGTGATGCCGCCGGCCTCGTGGCTGCTGACCCGGAACGTGATGGTGGTGTAGCGGATGTCGATGTCCGGGTGGTGGTTCATCGACTCGGCCAGCTGTGCGACGGTCGCCACCAGCCGGATGCCGTCGAGGAAGTTGTCCCTCGTGACGACGCGGACCAGTTCGCCGTCCACGACCTTCCAGTGCGGCAGGTGGTCGCGCAGCGCGAGGTCGATCTGGTCGTCGGTCAACAGGTCAGCCATGCGCTCACTCTAGACCTACCAACGTCATGATGACGTCGGTGCGCCAGGTGCGGTAGCGGGCTGGGTTCTCGGTGAAGGTGCGTTGGTCGGTGACGACGTCTTCGGCGGAGAGCAGTTTCTCCGCGTGTGTACGCAGCGGCGGCGGGAGGTCCGGGTTGGCCTGCAGGCGCTGCCGGAGCAGCCAGAGCAGGTTGTAGTCCTCCATGCCGTCGCGGAAGTTCTCCAGCCGGATCGAGGCCATCGGCCCGTTCGGACCCGGGTAGAACATCGAGCCGTCACCGGCCGTGCCGTTGAAGGTCGCCGCCTTCCACGCGGACAGGATGCCGTCGTTCACCAGCAACTGGTTCGCGTGGTCGGAGCGCAGCCAGCGGTTCGTCGCGTAGTACAGGATGCCTTCCGTCCCGGCCTTGTAGGACATTGGCCCCGCCAACGAACGGGTGTCGATCGGCGGGTAGCCGTTGAACCAGTTGGGCAGCGGCGAGCCGGTCGCGATGTCCGGGTACCACCAAGCCTGGTCGCCGCGCGCCCGGGTCCGTTCCGCCACCGCCTGGTTGTACAGGTCCTGCTGCGGTGCCCAGATGTCGACGAGTCCCGCGAGCCCGGTGTCGACGCCCATCGAGTTGTCCCGCAGCGTGGTGAGGATCGGCAGGTCCGGGAACTCCTTCTTCACCGCGGCGAACGTCTGCTTGGCCGCCTGCAGCAGTGGTCCGGTCGCCTCGTCGAAGCCGTAGACATATGCGTATTTGTCGACACCGGCCGCGCGGTAGCTGTCCATCGCGGTCCGCAGCTGCGCGATCCAGGTGTCGATCTGCGCCTGCCAGGTCTCGGGTTTCGCCGGGTTCAGCATCCCCGCCCACAGGTAGAACGCGTTGAAGTCCCGCAGACCGTAGTGGTCCCGGATGTACAGCACGTCCTGGACCGGCGTCGGGACGATCACCGGGTTCGCGTTGGACGGGATGCAGGCGCAGGTGTAGAGCTGATCCGGCTCGATCTTGTAGTCGTGCAGGAAGGACCAGTACTGGTGCTTGGCCGCCTCCTGCGCCGCCGGGTCGGTAATCGCGTAGATGTCGTTGACGATCGCCGGCGTGAACTGGAACGAGGTGTTGAGCTTCGGCGCGTCCGGCACCGTCACCGGCCAGACCTTGGCGGCGACGGTCATCGTCCGGGTGCGCTTGCCGGCCGCCGTGAACGCGACGATCACGTGGTACGTCCCGGGCGCGGCCGCCGGCGCAGCCTTCAACCGGATCCAGTACGGCTGGAACGAGTCCGCCGGTACGTCGACCGACTGCAGGTCGTCGCGGATCGGGTCCGGCGTCCAACCGGCGTACGTCGGCCGGTGGTACACGCTTGTCGGCGTCACGTTCAGCGAACCGACGGGCGCCACGCTCGCCTGCACCGCCCCGTCCTTCCCGGACACCGACGTCACGCGGGCCTGTACGCCGGACAGCGGCTCGGCGAACGGCAGTACGACGGCCTGCACGCTCTCGTACTCACCACGGGTCAGCGACACCGTCGGCGCCGTACCGGTCGAGGTGAACGGCAGATCCTTCGGGTACACGAGGCTCATCGAGTCCGCGGACTCCAGCCCGAAGTCCGACATACGGCCGTGAACCCTGGACTGGATGGTGTTCGCCAGCCGCGGAACGGTCCGCTGCAGCGAAGCGACAGCTGCGTTGAAGGGCTTGTACTGCGCGTAGGTCATCGGACCCGCCGCGAGCTGCGCCAGCAGGTCGGCGCACTGCGCGTCCGCAGCTTCTACCTGGGCCCGCAACCGTTCGTCGGGAGCCTCGTGCCCGAGTGCCCGATCGAGGCCCTTGACCTGATCGTCGAGCTTCGTCAGTACGCCGTTGAAGTCTGCGAGGCGCAGCAGTTGCGCCGTCGCGCGATCCGCGTACGGCGTCTCGTCATACGGGTAGCTGTCGACGAGCCGGAACGCGTCGTAGTGGCCGATGACCGGCGTCTTGGACCGCGGCATCGAGAACCCGATGTAGGCGATCCGGCTGATGTCGACACCGGCCGCCGCGATCGTGCTGAGCCGCAGGTCGATCGGGGTCCAGTCGCGGGCGCGGATCGGGTAGTCGACGCCCCAGGCCTTGTTCGACCGGTCCCGCACCGTGATCCGGCCGACGGTCGTGTAGTCCTGCTCGGTGAAGAAGTCGAAGCCCAGCACGGTGTGCCCGGACCAGTCCGAGACCGGGAGGCTCGGCGTACCGGCGTACAGGTTGATACCGGACGATGCGCTGGCCCCAGGAGTGTTGGACGGGCCGATCGTGAACTTCAGGCCGGAGCTGCCGTGGGTCGGGTCGGCGGTGCGTTCGATCCTGTCGGCCTGGGGCAGCGTCACGGTCGCACCCTGCAGGTCCGCGTCGGTCTCGAAGTCCTGGAACACGCCGGCCGGCGCAGCGGCCTGTGCGGCCCCCACCTGGACCAGCCCGGTCACCAATGTAGTTGCAGCCAGCAACAATCCGAGCTTCCGCACGCCGCGCCCCTCTCCTCGGCCAACCGGCTGTGGGTTCTTCAGCCCGCACCACAGTGCCCGGAGAAGCGCTATATGCGCAAGAGCGTAATTAGAATTTCTGACTGTCCTTAATTCAGACGCTCGTCGAGCAGCTGGTAGACCATCGGCGGCCGGCCGACCTTGCCCGCGCGGGCGGCCGGCATCGGCCAGGCCAGACCGCTGTCGACGAGTCCGCGGAGCGTCCGGCGCGCGGTCCGCAGCGTGACGCCGAGGATCCCGGCGACCTGCTCGGCATCCACCAGCCGCGCTTCGTCGCCGGCCTTGTCCAGGTCCTGGACCAGCATCCGCAACGTCTCCAGGTCCCTGGTCTCGTCAGCCACAGGCGGTACGTCGGACGCGGGACCGGCGGGCAACCGCAGGACGAGGTCGTCGGAGCCGACCAGGTAGGCGAGGTCGGCGCTGTCCGCGACCGCCATCGCGATCGCGCGGTACGCGTTGTTCTCCGCCTCGAGCGTGGACCGGCCGAGGCCGATGCCGACCTGCAGGTCGAGGTTGAGTGCGTCGCGGACCCGGCCGAGGAACGGCGCCGTCTCCAGATCGCCGGTGACCGTGCCGAGCGAGCCGAGCGTGGTGATCACCAGGAAGCTCGTCTGATCGTGGGGGAGCACGATTGCGTCCATCCGGCGGGCGTCGTGCAGCAGTTCGTGGTGCAGCGACAGGCGCAGCTCCTGGTACCAGTACTGCGCCGGGCTGGTCCGCGTCGGCAGCGCAGAGTCCGGGACCTGCACGATCACGACCGCGATCCGCGAGCGGGACAGCCGCGCGCCACTCCCGGTCAGGATCGCCGCCCGCAACGTCTCGCGCATCGTCTGCGTCGACGGCCGCATCAGCACCGTCGGTACGTCGTCCGCCTCCAGCGCCTCGGCCACCGCGGCGATCGTGGTGACCGCACCGGTGGTCCGGCCGGCCGCGAAGAGCTTGCGGTGGAAGTCCACGTAATCGCCCGGCTCGAGCTCCTCCTGGTACGGCCGGACGCGGACCCGACGCGCCGACAGCCCGACCTCGTCGTAGCAGTCCTTGACGTCCTGGTCGGTGACCGAGTCGACGCTGATCCGGACAGGATCGAACGCGGCCGTGTTCATCGCCTGCACCAGGGCCGCGTGCAGGGCCGCTCCACTCGGCGGCACGTACAGCGCGGGCACGGCCAGATCCCCTTCGGCCAGGGTGCGGTCGTAGGCCAGCGGACCGGCGAACAGCAGTACGTCGACCCGATCCATCACCGCCCGCGCCCGCTGCGGGGCCTCGCTCTCGTGCTGGTACACCGCGGGCTCGACGCGCAGTCCCGGCGTACTGACCTGGCGCGCGATCTGGACCATCCGGCGGACGAACGACTCGCCGCCGACCAGCCCGACCGCGACCTCCTCGTAGCGAGTACCGGTGCCCTGATCCGCCATGACCGCACTGTAACCGCCCGCCCGCGGTCTCAGGCGCGACGGGCGCGCGGGGCGGCGAGGAAGCCCAGCAGGGCGAGTACGGCGCCCGCGGTGACGATGACGCCGAACACCCAGGGCCGCGGATCGTCGGCGTTGAACGCGAGCAGCGTGCCGCTGACCGAGAAGGCAGTGGCGATGCTCATCGTCGAGGCCATCTGGCCGGAGCTGCTGTTCCGCCCGGAGTTGTTCCGGTCGGACAGGTCGAGCGTCAGCACCGACAGGCTGGACGTGCTGAGTCCCATCCCGATCCCCGCGAAACCCCAGCCGATCAGGCCGATCCAGCTGGCCGCGTCCGTCCACGCGAGCAGCGACGTGACGGCGAGTCCGACTGTCATGAGGGCGAGCCCGCTCCGCAGTACGGCGACCCGCTCGACCCGGTGCTCGCGGCCCTGCAGCCAGGACCCGAACGCCCAGCACACGCCGGTGATCGACAGCGTCACACCGGCTTCGGACGGGCTGAAGTCGTGCTGCAGTGTCAGCAGCAGCGGAAGGTACGCGCCGACCCCGCCGAACGCGGCGCCGCCGAGTCCACGGACCGCGACGACTGCGGGGAAGCCGCGCCGGGCGGTGAACGTTCCGGCCGGCATCACGCGTACGGCGGCCAGCCCGAGCACCACGAGCGCGACGAGTACCGCCGTACCGCCGATGAACGGATGCGCCTGGAGGTGGTCACCCGCGACGGTCATCGAGAACAGGGCGACGGATGCGGCAAGGGCCCAGGGGAGGGCGGCGCGCCACGCCTCGAGCTCGGCAGCGTCCTCCGCGGTGCGTTCCGGGGCCGGTACGTCGGCGGACTGGCGCATCGCCGGGCGCAGCAGCAGCCAGCTCGGGACGAGGAGCGCGACCGCGCCGAGGAAGACCCAGCGCCAGCCGACCTGTTCGGTGATGACACCGGTCAGGAGTGGCCCGAGTACGGACGGGAGGATCCACATCGCGGCGAAGAGCGAGAACATCCGCGGCCGCAGTACGGCGGGAAGCGCGCGAGCCACGAGCACCATCAGCGACACGTCGAGCAGGCCCTCGGCCAGGCCGCTGAGCAGGCGTCCGGCGATCACCATCGGCATCGCGGTCGCCGTACCGACGAGCAGTTGCGCGAGCGCGAACGAGATCGCACCGGCGCGCAACGTCGGGATCGGTCCGCGGCGATCGGACCACAGGCCGGCGATCGCGAGCGAGATCAGGTAGCTCGCGCTCGGGGCCGCGTTCGCGAGCCCGAAGCTGCCGAGCGCGTCGAACTCCCGGACCATCGTCGGCAGCGCCGTCCCGACCGCCCGGTTCTCGAAGGCGCCGAGCGTGACCAGTCCGATCACCCCGAACACCAACGGCAGATGCTGCCCGGTGAACAGCTTGGGGCGGGGCTCGGTGGCTGTCGTCATGCCCGCTATCGTCAGAGTTCAAGTTAGGTTGAAGTCAAGCCTTGCCGGGGAGACGGAAGATCAGGACCAGGACGCGGAGTACGAGCACCACGCAGATCACCAGCAGGTTGTAGCCGAACAGCTGGAACAGCGACATCGTCCCTGTGACCTGCGGGCCGCCCGGCGTACCGAGCAGGAGGACCGCCATGATGCCCGCGGTCGCGCCGAGAACCGCGAGCAGTGCCTGGTGGAGCAGGCCGGTGAAGTGCCGGCGGTCGCGCTCGTCGGCGAACAGCCGGACGTTGACCCCGAGCCGCCCACTCTCCGCCGCCGCGGCGATCCGGTCGATCCGGCGCGGCAGGCGGCGCAGCATCGGCAGCAGGGTCGCGAGTTCCTCGGTCGCCGTCCGGCGGAGCGACTCCGGGGCGAGCCGGTCGCTGACGTGCGCGGCGGCGAACTGCCTCGACGCGGCAACCAGATCGAAGGTCGGGGAGATCCGTGAGATCGTGCCCTCGATCGTCGCCAGCGCCCGGAACACGGCGGCGACCTCCGGCGGTACGCCGAGTTGGTGCGCGGTGATGATCTTGAACAGGTCGGTGAACATCGCCGGACCGAGCGCCACGCCCGCGGTCAGGTGCCTGGTCATGAACTGGCCGACCGCGCGCTCCAGGCCGCGCTCGTCGATCACGTCCGGGCGGTCGACGATCTCGAGCAGCGCGTCCGTGGCGGCGACCGGATCGCCGTGGTCGACGGCGAGCAGGAAGCGCTGCAGGGCCTCGCGCGTAGCGGGATCGAGGCGGCCGACCGAGCCCAGGTCGAGCATCCCGATCCGTCCGTCGGCGAGCAGCAGGAAGTTGCCGGGGTGCGGATCCGCGTGGAAGACGCCGTCGATCGCCACCTGACCGAGCAGGCAGTCGAAGAGCGCGCGCCCGAGGCGGGCCCCGTCGAGTCCGCGTTCGGCGATCGCCTGGTTCGCGCTGCCGAGGCCGATCCCGTCCAGGCGCTGCATCGTCAGCACCCGGCGGGTACTGCGCTCCGGGTACAGCCGGGGTACGACGAGGTCATTGCTGGCGGCAACCGAGCGGCCGGCCGCGACCGTCGTCATGTTGCCGGCCTCGACGGTGAAGTCGAGCTCCTCGCGCATCGCGTCCGCGAACCCGTCGGCGAGCGCCCGGACGCCCATCGAACGACCCCAGTCGGTGTTCCGGTCCAGCAACCGAGCGAGCCGCCGAACGATGTCCAGATCCCGCTCGACAACCCCCGCAATCCCCGGCCGCTGAACCTTCACCACCACCTCGCTCATCGGTGTGGGCGGCGTGGTGGGGTGGAGGCGGGCGGTGTAGACCTGGGCGACCGAGGCGGCGGCGAGCGGAGTGGTGTCGAACTCGGCGTACAGCTGGTCGATCGGGCCGCCCAGTTCCTCGGTCAGGACCTGTTCGATCTGCGGCCAGGGTGCGGCGGTGACCTGGTCCTGCAGGCGGCTGAGTTCGGTGGCGACCGAGGCCGGGATGATGTCGCTGCGGGTCGACAGCACCTGGCCGAGCTTCACGAACGTGACACCGGCCTCGTCGAGCGCGAGCCGCAACGACCGGGCGAGCTCGGCCTGCCCGGCGGCGTTCTCCCGGCCGGGGCGACGGCGGCCGCGCAGGTACGGGCCGAGGCCGTGCTTGATCGCGATCCGCAGGATCTGCAGGTACCGGCGGGTGCGTGCGATCCGGCCACTCAGATCGCGCCGCAGATCCCGTGCCCGCGGCAACGACCCGGTCGGCACCATGGCCTCGGCCAGCACCAGGAAGACCAGCCCCGCGAGCATCGAGCAGACCGCGATCAGCCCCATGTACGCGATCGCCGCGCCGTTCGACCCGGTCCACGGCGGCTGCCCGATCATCGCGATCGCCAGCGGACCGGACACGCTCAACGTGATCAGCGCACCGACCGCAAGCCGCCCGAACCCGAACCGCACCCCGAGCAACCGCTGCGAGATCGGCACGAAGATCACCATGAACAACACCAGGTTGGTCAGCCGCAACACCACAACATCCATGCCGGAACCCTAGGCGCTGCCCTACCACCCCCGGCTCCCCCACGCGAGGGGTTGCCCCCTGAGGTGGAGGGTTTGGCCAACGGGAGAGCCCCTGGAACCGGGGTTGGTTCCAGGGGCTCGTTGGGGTGGTTCAGGCTGGGCGGCGGCGGATTTTGTTGCCGAGCCAGACCAGGGGGTCGTACTTGCGGTCCGCGACGCGTTCCTTCATCGGGATCAGGGCGTTGTCGGTGATCTTGATGTGCTCGGGGCAGACCTCGGTGCAGCACTTGGTGATGTTGCAGAAGCCGAGGCCGTGCTGGTCCTGCGCGGCGTGCTGCCGGTCGGCGTCGTCGAGCGGGTGCATGTCCAGCTCGGCGATGCGCATCAGGAACCGCGGGCCGGAGAAGTTCTCCTTGTTCTCCTCGTGGTCGCGGATCACGTGACAGGTGTCCTGGCACAGGAAGCACTCGATGCACTTGCGGAACTCCTGCGAGCGCTCCACGTCGACCTGCTGCATCCGGTACTCACCCGGCTTGAGGTCCGCCGGCGGCTTGAAGGCGGGCACCTCCCGCGCCTTCTGGTAGTTGAACGAGACGTCCGTGACCAGGTCCCGGATCACCGGGAAGGTACGCATCGGCGTGACCGTGACGACCTCGTCCTCGGCGAACGTGTTCATCCGGCACATGCACATCAGCTTCGGCATACCGTTGATCTCGGCGCTGCAGGAGCCGCACTTGCCGGCCTTGCAGTTCCAACGCACCGCCATGTCCGGCGTCTGGGTGGCCTGCAGCCGGTGGATGACGTCGAGGACGACCTCGCCCTCGTTCACCTCGACCTCGTAGTCCTTGAGCTCTCCGCCCTCGGAGTCCCCGCGCCAGACGCGGAATTTGCCTTTGTAGCTCATTTGGCGGGCAGCTCCTCATCGGTCAGGTACTTCTTCAGCTCGTCGAGCTCGAACAGCTCCAGCAGGTCCTCGCGCATCGGGATCTGCTGCTCCTCGGTCACGTTCACGCCGCCGTCCGCGTCCAGCGCGCAGACCAGCAGCTTGCGGCGCCACTCCGCCGACATCGTCGGGTAGTCGTCGCGGGTGTGACCGCCGCGCGACTCCTGCCGCATCAGGGCCGCCTTCGCCACGCATTCCGACACGGTCAGCATGTTCCGCAGGTCGAGCGCCAGGTGCCAGCCCGGGTTGAACTGCCGGTGGCCCTCGACGGTCATCTTCGCGATCCGGCCGCGGAACTCGGCCAGCCGGCTGAGCGCCTGCTCCATCTCGGCTTCCTTGCGGATGATGCCGACCAGGTCGTTCATCGACTGCTGCAGCTCCTGGTGGATCGAGTACGGGTTCTCGCCACCCTCGAGCTCGAACGGCGCCAGCGCCTCGGTCGCGGCCGCGTCGACGTCCGCCTCGGAAATGGCAGGCCGCTGCTTCAGCGAGTCGACGTACGTCGCCGCGCCCAGGCCGGCCCGCCGCCCGAAGACCAGCAGGTCGGACAGCGAGTTGCCGCCGAGCCGGTTCGAGCCGTGCATACCGCCCGCGACCTCACCGGCCGCGAACAGGCCCGGCACCTTCGACGACGCCGTGTCCGGGTCGACCTCGACGCCACCCATCACGTAGTGACAGGTCGGGCCGACCTCCATCGGCTCCGCGGTGATGTCGACGTCGGCCAGCTCCTTGAACTGGTGGTGCATCGACGGCAGCCGCCGGGTGATCTCCTCGGCCGGGAGCCGGGTCGACACGTCCAGGAACACGCCACCGTGCGGGGTACCGCGGCCGGCCTTCACCTCGGAGTTGATCGCCCGGGCGACCTCGTCACGGGGCAGCAGCTCCGGCGGGCGCCGGTTGTTGTCCGGGTCCTTGTACCAGCGGTCGGCCTCTTCCTCGGTGTCGGCGTACTGCGCCCGGAACACGTCCGGCACATACTCGAACATGAACCGCTTGCCCTCGGAGTTCTTCAGTACGCCGCCGTCACCGCGGACCGATTCGGTGACCAGGATGCCCTTCACCGAAGGCGGCCAGACCATGCCGGTCGGGTGGAACTGGATGAACTCCATGTTGATCAGCGTCGCCCCGGCCCGCATCGCCAGCGCGTGCCCGTCACCGGTGTACTCCCAGGAGTTCGAGGTGACCTTGAAGGACTTGCCGACCCCGCCGGTCGCCAGCACCACGGCCGGCGCGTCGAAGAGGATGAAGCGGCCGGACTCACGCCAGTACCCGAAGGCGCCGGAGATCGCGTCGCCGTCCTTCATCAGCTCGGTGATCGTGCACTCGGCGTACACCTTGAGGTTGGCTTCGTAGTCGCCGGTGGCCTCGAAGTCCTCCTGCTGCAGCGAGACGATCTTCTGCTGCAGCGTGCGGATCAGCTCGAGGCCGGTGCGGTCGCCGACGTGCGCGAGCCGCGGGTAGGTGTGGCCGCCGAAGTTGCGCTGGCTGATCTTGCCGTCCGGCGTGCGGTCGAACAGGGCGCCGTACGTCTCCAGCTCCCACACCCGGTCCGGGGCCTCCTGCGCGTGCAGTTCGGCCATCCGCCAGTTGTTCAGGAACTTGCCGCCGCGCATGGTGTCACCGAAGTGCACCTGCCAGCTGTCCTTGGAGTTGGCGTTGCCCATCGCGGCGGCCGCGCCGCCCTCGGCCATCACCGTGTGCGCCTTGCCGAACAGCGACTTGCAGATGATCGCGGTGCGCTTGCCCTGCGCACGCGCCTCGATCGCCGCGCGCAGGCCGGCGCCGCCGGCCCCGATCACGACGACGTCGTAGGAGTGTCGTTCCAGCTCAGTCATGGAAAGTCTTCAGATCCTCAGTTGATGATGCGCAGGTCGGAGAACCACCCGGCGGAGACCGCCATGATGTAGAAGTCGGTCAGGATCACGGTGAACAGCGACGTCATCGCGAAAGTGCCGTGCTTCGGGTTCAGCTTGGACACGAAGGTCCAGTACCGGTAGCGCATCGGGTGCTTGGAGAAGTTCTTCAGCCGGCCGCCGACGATGTGCCGGCAGGCGTGGCAGGACAGCGTGTACAGCCACAGCATCACCAGGTTGATCCAGATGATCACGGTGCCGAGACCGATCCCGAACCCGCCGCCGTCGCCGTGGAAGGCCTGGATGCCGTCGTAGATGTTCAGCACACCGAAGATCAGCGCACCGTAGAAGAAGTAGCGGTGCAGGTTCAGCGCGATCAGCGGGAACTTGCGCTCACCGGTGTAGCTCTTGTGCGGCTCGGGCACCGCGCACGCGGCCGGCGCGAAGAACAGCGACCGGTAGCCCGCCTTGCGGTAGTAGTAGCACGTGCCGCGGAAGCCGGCCAGGATCACGAACGTGATCAGGCTGAACGGCAGGAAGCGCGGGAAGTCACCGAACCAGGTGCCGAGATGGCTGGACCCCTCGACACAGCTGCTGGTCACACACGGCGAGTACAGCGGTGTCAGGTAGTGGAAGTCACCGACCCAGTACCACTTGTTCATGAAGATCCGGATCGTCGCGTAGACGATGAAGAACGCCAGGATCACGCCGATCCGCAACGGCGCGAGCCACCAACGATCAGATCTTGCGGTCTTCAGACCTACTTGCGCGCGTCCTGGCGCGCTCACTCCGGTAGCCATCAGGGCGCATGCCTGTCCGGCGCGCCGAAGCCTTCGTGTTCCGCGTCAGTCCACATGGACGCGTCGTATTCCACGTCGGGAATCTCCTCGAGTTCCTCCGGAACAGGTCCGGGCCTGTGCTTGGGGTCGGGCGGGCCGAGCTCTGCGAGATCGTCGCCCAGCCGAGCCACATCGGACACCAGCCGGCGGATCCCGAGGGTGTCACCGTACTCCTGGCTGAGTCTGCCGACCGCCGCATGCAGTCCTTCGAGCGCGCGGACGACCGCGGCGATGTTGCCTGGGCTGTTGCTGCCCTCACCCATGCCGACTCCAGTAATGGTTTTGTAGCTGTCAGTATGGGCACACTTTGCCCCTGCCGAGCGCCCAACGGAAGACCCCTCGGTACGGCGTGTTTCCAGTTAGGCTTACCTCAGTTGCGACCGGCCGTCGGGTGGAGTAATGGAGCGTATCCGGCCTGCAACACAAGAAGATTCGCCGGTGGCGTGAGTACTTCGATCTCGTGCAGCCCGGGTGGTTGCCGCGGCGCGGCGTACCCCTGCCAGGACCACGGCAGCACGCGCCGGTCGAGCACCAGCGCAGGTCTCCCGTCGAACCGCACCATCGCCCCGTCGGGCAGCTCGGACAGCTTCCGGACGGTGGTTCGTTGCCGTCGGGTCCGTGATTCGACCCGCTGGTGGTGCAGGAGCGCGTCCATCTCGGCCGCCCGCGGACGCTCGGGCAGGGAGTTGGCAGTCGCCCACGCTCCGGCGTACAGCAGGAAATCCCTGCGCCGGCAGTAATGACAGGGGCGGTGGCCGGCCGCGAGCGCGACCGCTTCGTCGAAGAAGAACAGTGCGGTCCAGCGGCCGGGTGGCATCGGGTCGCGGCGGATCCCCTTCCAGTCAAGGACACAGCAGATCCACGCCTTCGACCGCCAGCGGGTGGTGCCGAGGGTGCGGTCCGGGCGGTGGATGCTGCCGCGGTTGCCCATCAGCAGACCGCGGCCGGGGTCGGCGACGATCTCCTGGGTGGGCAGAACCCTGTTCTGCAAGGGCATGAGGGCATCGTGCCGCAAGCCGCGGACAGTTTCTTACAGGTTCTGGCAGAGTCGCGCCATGAGGACGGTCGTGGGCGTGGCAGTAGTAGAGGACGGCAGGGTGCTGGCGGCGTACCGTCCCGGGCCGGACGGCGGGTGGGAGTTCCCGGGCGGGAAGGTCGAGCCGGGGGAGACCGACGAGCAGGCCGCGGTCCGCGAGCTCCGCGAGGAACTCGACCTGGAGATCAAGGTCGGTGAGTCGCTCGGGCCGGGCGTCGACATCTCCGCCGAGTACCGGTTGCACGTCTACCTGGCGACGGTCGTTTCCGGCGATCCGGTACTGCGGGAGCACTCGGAGCTGAGGTGGTTCGCGGCGGCCGAGCTCGACGAAACGGACTGGCTGGTCCCGGACCGGCCGTTCGTCCGCGACCTCCGCATGAGGCTCTGAGTGGCAGAAGTCACACCGCAAACTGCGGCCGTTCGCTCACCGAGCGAAACTGTATGGGTCGTTTGTATGGGTTGTACCTGGTGATCGGTCTGACTCCCGGACGAGAATCCGTTCCCTGAGGATTGGGGAGGAGTGACGTATGTCGGTGTACCCGGCAGTCCCGGTGGTCCGGCGAGAGGCCCCCTACGAGTTGACCGGCGCGCCCGAGGTCGTCTGTGAGGTGTACGAGCTCGGATCGCACCGGCGGACCCGCGCCGCGGTGAAGGAGCTGACCAGCCGCCAGGTGGCCATCGGCCGGATGATGTCGACCGGTGCGAAGGACGCCGCGATCGCCCGCGAGTTCGGGCTGTCGGTGCGGACGGTGCGCGCCGAGATCAGTGCGCTGATCGCCGGGCTGGGCGCGAAGTCGCGGTTCCAGGCGGGCTGTCTGCTCGTCCGCCGCTTCGGCTGAGCTGCCGCTCCGGCGAAACTGTCCGCGGGCCGACGTAGGCTTTCGGCATGGTTGAGCTTGCTGAGCGCCGGCTGCTGCTGGTGCACGCCCACCCGGACGACGAAACCATCAACAACGGTGTGACGATGGCGCGGTATGTGGCCGAGGGAGCGCACGTCACCCTGATCACCTGCACGCTCGGCGAGGAGGGCGAGGTCCTCGTCCCCGAGCTCGCGCACCTGGCCGCCGATCAGACCGACGGGCTCGGCCCGCACCGGATCGGTGAGCTGGCGAACGCGATGGCCGAGCTCGGTGTCACCGACCACCGGTTCCTCGGCGGCCCGGGCAAGTACCGCGACACCGGGATGATCTACAACGCCGAGGGCAACGCCGACGTCCCGCCCGAGACCCGCAAGGACAGCTTCTGGCAGGCCGACCTGGTCGCCGCGGCGAACGATCTGGTCCCGGTCATCCGCGAGCTCCGGCCGCAGGTCCTGGTGACCTACGACGAGTGGGGCAACTACGGCCACCCGGACCACATCAAGGCGCACCGCGTCGCGACGTACGCCGCGGACCTCGCCGCCGCCCGGTCGTACCGCGAGGATCTCGGCCCGGCCTGGGACATCCCGAAGATCTACTGGACCGCGATGGCCGAGTCCCGGATGCGCGAGCAGTTGCGGGCGCTGCGCGACTCCGGCGACACCACGACGTTCGAGGGCATGGATCCGGACGGCCCGCTGCCGCCGATGATCACCCCGGACCGGCTGATCGACTG
>DASXXB010000357.1:0-14041 GCA_036503355.1 Kribbella sp.
CCGTGATCGGTCACAGCTACCTGCCCGTTCGCCACCGCGACCTGCACCGGGCTGCCCGGAGGACTCCATTTGAGTGCGTTGTCGATCAAGTTGCCGAGAGCATGTTCGACCGCGGCGGGATCGACGTACACCAGGCAGGAACGCAGTTCGGTGGCGACCGCGGACTGTGGCGAGCGTTGTCGCAGACGGCGTACGGCGTTGGCGGTGAGCAGGTCGAGGCGCACGGTCTCCTGATGCGCGACCGACTCGCCATAGCGCGCGAGGTCGAGCAGATCGGTGATCAGCTGGTTCAGCTCACCGGCCTGCTCGCGTGCGGCCCGAACCAGAGCGGGGGCCTGCGGATCGGCCAGGCCGGCACCGTCCTCGAGCAGGTCGAGGTTCGTGGTGAGGCTCGTCAGCGGCGTACGGAGCTCGTGTGATGCGTCGGCAACCAGTTGGCGCTGCGCGCTGACCGAGTCGTGCAGGACGGCCAGCATCGTGTCGAACGAGGTACCGAGCCTGCCGACCTCGTCAGAGCCGGTCGCGCCGAGGCGCGCGGACAGGTCACGAGTCCGCGTGACATGTTCAGCGGCCGCGGTCAGCCTCGCCACCGGCCGGAGGATGCGGCCCGAGGTCAATCGCGCCACGCCGTACGTGACGGCCGCCGCAGCAGCGGTGAGGCCCGCGAGCACCAACGCGGCGTTGCGCAAGGCACCGTTGTCGGCGTTCCCGGGCCGACTGGTGCGCACCAGCGCGCCGCTCGGGGTGTCGGGCATTGCGGCGGTGTAGATGCGGTACTTCCGGCCTGCCGAGCGTACGTCGGCGAAGTAGGCGGACTGTGCACCCTGGGCAACCGCGACATCGCGGCTGTCGAGCGGGCCGAATCGTGTGGGTCGGCCGGCGTCCACCGGCCCGGTGAAGAGTTGCACATCGATGCTGCCGATGGTGACCGGCTTGTCGAGGCTGGGAGCCGGCCCTTTGTCGCTGGCCGACTGCTTGAGGCGTTGGGCGATCGTGGAGGCCTGCTGCGCGGCATCGACCAGCGAGGCGTTCACACGGGAATGCAGGCTGGCTGCGAACGACAAATAGATGACGACGCTGACGCCGGCGACCACAACCAGCACGATGAGCGCGGCCGCAGCCGAGATCCGGTTCCGCAATGTCATGGCGCGTCTCGCAGTACGTAGCCAAGTCCTCGTACTGTCTGCAGAACGCGAGGCTCACCAGCTGCCTCGAGTTTCGCGCGCAGGTAGCTCATGTAGACCCAGAGGTTGTTGGAGCGCGGACCGAAGTCGTAGCCCCACACCGCTTGGTAGATGCTCGGTTGGCTCAGCACGCGGCCGGGGTTCCGCAGGAACAGCTCGAGCAGCAGGTACTCGGTGCGACTCAGCGAGATCTCGCGGACGCCGCGCGTCACGCGGGCGGTGGCCAGATCGAGTACGAGGTCTCCGTAGGCGAGCTGCTCGGCACCGGACTCGTTCCGGCGGAGCAACGCGCGCAACCGGGCACGCAGTTCGGCGAGCGCGAACGGCTTGGTGAGGTAGTCGTCCGCGCCGGCGTCCAGTCCGGTGACTCGGTCGTCCACCAGTTCGCGGGCGCTCAGCATCAGGATCGGGGTCCGGTCGCCCCGCGAGCGAAGCCGCCGGCACACCTCGAGACCGTTCGGCTCGGGCATCGCCACGTCGAGCACGATCGCGTCGACCGCCGCGCTCGCGGTCAGGGCGAGTGCCGCTCCCCCGCCATCGCCGGTGAGCACCTCGTAACCGTCCCGTGCGAGTGCGACGGCCAGCGATCGACACACGGCCTCATCGTCGTCCACCACCAACACTCGCACGCGACTCATTGTGCGCCGTACTCACCGGTTCCGGGCTACTTGCCGGCCAAGCTGTACTTGACGGCATCCAGAGCTCCTGCAAGCCGCGACGGGCTCACACCGAGCTCGTGCGCGATCCTTGCGAACGCAGCGCTCCGCGGATCGATGCCTCCGGCCGTCTCGCGGCTCAGCGCAACGATCTGGTCCAGCGCCTTCCGGGCTTCGTCGGCAGGTACGCCGAGCCTGGTGGCGAGCACGTTCACACCGGCCGGGCCGCTCAGACTGCGATCGGCTCCGAAGACGGCGTACACGACCTGCTTCGCCGTTGTGGTGCTGACTCCGGTCGCCGCAGCGAACGCCGCGATCCCGACGGCGTTGTTACCGCCGGCCCGCTTCGCCGCGACCAGGCCTACCTGGAGGCGGCTTTCACTCAGGCCCGCGAACGCGGCCACCGACGTCAGGTCGGACGACATCGTCTTGGACTTGTCGGCCGAAGGCGACTTGCTCGCTGACGGCTCTGTCGCCGACGTTGACTTGCTCGTTGAGGGCGTGGACGGCGAACCGCCGGAGGTCAGCGCGGTGGCCGGAATCGCGATCGCCGCCGCCGTGACGACTCCACCGATAATGCCGGCAAGACGAGTGTTGATGTACATGACAGGCTCCTCTGCTCGATCGGACACCTGCCACTTCACCCGCCCCGCCCTAGACCGACCGTCCGGAAACCTTAAAGAAACCTAGGAAGGATGGGACTGGCCACGTTCTGTCGTTAGAGGCCGAGTGTGCCCAGGACGGTGCCTAGGAGACCGCCGAGGAGGGAGGGCTGGTCCGGGTTGTCAGGGTCCGGGGGCGGGCTGCTGGGCGAGGTTGTCGCTGTGCTCCTGGTCGGCGTCGAGGACGGCTTCGTGGTTGGTTCGGCGGTCGGCTTGACGGTCCGCTGAGTGATGCTGGTCGGCGCGGTGGTTCGGGTCGTCGTCCGCGCGGTGGTCGGTGCGATGGTCGGTGCGGCGCTCGGTCTGCTCGTCACCGTACGGGTCGGCTCGGGGCGCATCGTGTGGGTTGGCTCCGTAGTTTGTGCCTGGTACGTCGGAGCGGCCCGGTCGGCGCGCTGCTGGGGCGGCGTACTCGCTACGGAGGTAGGCGCCGGCGGGACGGGGACGGACTTAGTTGCCGTTGGCACCGGAGTTTGCGAGACGGGAGTGGGTGTCGGAGCAGAACTGTGTGGGATTACAGGGATGCTCTGGATCAGCTGACCGGGCTGTGGACCCGCAACCGGGCCGGCGGGCCGCGGACCGGCACCGGGAAGCGGAAGGTACGCCGCGCCGATCCGCGGACCGCCCAGCAACGCGACGAGAAACAGGACGAGGTACCCCAGGACCATCACCCCGGCAACTGCAGCCGCCTGACGAAGCCGCCGCGGATGACGCCAGGCCGGCCGGCGACCTGACCACATGAACGGGTTCTGCCCCACACGTCCCCAGTTGTCCATCGAACCGTCCCCCTGACTGTCGTTCATGGTTTGTTGCATCGTTCGAGGATGGCGAAGGCCCCGCGTGGGGGTCTCGGTGTCACGTCCGGCGGCATCGAGAATGTCGACAGGACCTCCGCCATGCGCAGTGAGTCGGCCGCCACCCCGTCGTACGGCAGCGCACCCTCGCCCAGCGCTCCGCGACGCACCCCCAGCCCCACCCGTCGGCGACTCCTCAAGATCGAGCGCTTGACACGTTCCTACCACCATCCCTCCCCCAGGAAAAGACCTAACAAATCTGAAACCAACCAGGCCAGAAAATCACGGCACCGGCGCTCGTCGATGTCTGGTGGGGGTGGTTCCATGAAGGGGTGGACGAGCGGGATGAGCTGCTCGAGGTGGGGCGGGCGTGGTCGTGGCGGCGCCGGGTTGGTGTGTGGCTGCTGGTCGTGGCGGCGGCGCTGGCGCTGATTGTCGTGCGCGTCCGCACAGGTTCGGAGAGCCAACAACGCCTGGCGGTTCCGAGCACCACTCCGTCGATCCCGACCGGAACGACCTCGGCAGCGACATCGCCGAAGCCCTGGCCGACAGCGCCGGGAGCCTGCGGTGCGGTCGCCCTCGTTCCGATGGTGTCCAGCACCGCACCGAGAGAACGAACAGGAATCAAGGTGTTGCTCGGCGGCGACCGGGTCCGGCTCGTCGACTTCGACACCGGTAGAGCGACGCCGCTGCCCGACGCCGTTGTCCGCCCCGGCGAGTACGCCGTCCTGCTGAGCGGTAACCCGCTCACGGCGTACGCGACAACCGGTCCCTGCGGCGAAACGGACTCCAACGGCATGCTGCGCATCAGCAACGGCCAGCAGGTGATCGTCATCAGGTCGATCGACGACACGGAGGGAGTACTCGCCGATCGGGACCGCGCCTGGATCGTCTCGTACCCCACAGACCCCGACTCACGCGCGACGGTCACGCCGGCCGACGGCGGCCCGACGGTACGGATGCCCGCCGCCTTCTACCCGTCAGCGATCGTGAGCAACACAGTCGTCGGGGTCCTCGAGCCCGACCCGGCTGCTCCGCCCACCCGGCTCCTGCTGGTCGATGTGCGCACCGGTCGTGTCCGTGCCCGGATCGATCGCGCCGGCTGGCCCCTCGCGGCTGGCTTCGGTCAGGTCTTCTGGACCACTGGCTGCCAAATGGGCGAGGGCAACCCGTGCACGCTGCATCGCCACTCGGTCACCGGCACCTCAACCGCTACCTATCCCCTACCGCGCACCGCCTGCTGCGGAGTTGTCAGCCCGGACGGCAAGAAGCTCGCTCTGCTTCTCCAACGGGCCACGACCGACCAACGATTCTCGGACAGTCATCCGATGCCGCCCAGCGATCTCGCAATTCTGAACTTGACCACAGGCCAACTGAACGTCGTACCGGGAATCGAACTGCCGGCCAAGTCCCAACCAGGCCTCACCTTCACCGCAGACGGCACCTGGCTCGTGGTCGCACTCGACGCGGGCCAGAAGACCCGGCTGCTCGCCTGGCGCCCGGGCCTACAGAAACCGTACGAAACAACACCGATCCCCGGCCTCGTCCGCGGCCCGCCAACACTCGTCACCACCACCCAACCTACCGGCCGATAACCGCGTCACCTCAGTTGACGGCTGCGCGGATTGTTTCCCGGAGGGAGTTGAGGGTTGCGACGACTGCGGTGGGTTCGTAGCCGCAGTGGGCCATGCAGTTTGCGCAGCGTGGGTCCTTGCCGCGGCCGTAGCGGCTCCAGTCGGTCTCGTCGAGCAACTGCTGGTAAGTCTCGACGTACCCGTCGTCCATCAGGTAGCAGGGGCGCTGCCAGCCCTTCAGCGAGTACAGCGGGATGGCCCACGCCGTACAGTCGAAGTCGACCTTGCCCTCCAGGAAGTCCAGGAACAGCGGCGAGTGGTTCAGCCGCCACTTCTTGCGGCGCCCGTCGCCGAACGCCTTGCGGAACAGTTGCCGGGTCTCCTCCGGCCCGAGCCAGTGCTCCTGGTCCGGCGCCTTCTCGTAGGCGAATCCGGGCGAGATCTGCATGTTGTCCACGCCGAGCTCGTCGTTCAGGTAATCCAGTACGTCGATGACGTCCTGCGGGCTGTCGGTGTCGAAGAAGGTGGTGTTGGTCATCACCCGGAAGCCGGCCGCCTGCGCCTGCTTGATCGCGTCGACGGCCTGGTCGAACACCCCGTCCTTGCACACCGACTGGTCGTGCCGCTCCCGCAGACCGTCGACGTGCACCATCCACGCGAAGTTCTTGTGCGGCGCGAACTTGTGCAGATGCTTCGGCATCAGTACGGCGTTCGTGCACAGGAACACGATCTTGTTCCGCGCCAGCAACTGCCGGACGATCTCGTCGATCTCCTTGTGCATCAGGGGTTCACCGCCGGCGATCGACACCATCGGCGCACCGCACTCCTCGACCGCGGCGACCGCCTGTTCGACGGACATCCGCTTCTTCAGCCAGTCGTGGGTCTGCTGGATCTTGCCGCAGCCCGCGCACTTCAGGTTGCACGCGTACAGCGGCTCGAGCTCCAGCAGGATCGGGAACTTCTCCCGGCGCCGGAGCTTCTGCTTCATCAGATATCCACCCAGGCGGACGGACTGCCGCAACGGCATGCTCACGGCTGGGTCACCTCTTTCGGTAGCGAGAACCGGACGTCCTCGGTCAGCGTTCCGTGCTCGGTGACGCGCACCGGCCCGAGACCGGACAAACAGCGGACGAGCTCGTCGACGAGCTGTGGCGGCGCCGAGGCACCAGCCGTGATGCCGACCCGCCGGGCGTCGGCGAGCAGGCCGAGTTCCAGCTCGCCGGCGTCGTCGACAAGTACTGCAGGGGTGCCGGCGGCCTCGGCCACCTCCGCGAGCCGCCGCGAGTTGGAAGAGTTCTGTGACCCGAGCACGACCACGAGGTCGGACTGCTCGGCGATCTCCCGGACACCGGCCTGGCGGTTGCTGGTGGCGTAACAGATGTCGTCACGCCGTGGGCCCGCCAATCCCGGGAAGCGGCGCGCCAGCACTGCGGCCGTTTCGGCTGCTTCCTCGACGGCCAGCGTGGTCTGCATGGCGTAGGCGACGTTGGCCGGGTCCGGGACCTCGATCGTCTCGGCCTCGGCGGCATCGGCGACGACGATGACGTGCTCGGGCGCTTCGCCGACGGTGCCGATCACCTCTTCGTGGTCGGGATGGCCGATCAGTACGACGGTGCGGTCGTGCTCGGCGTACCGGCGTACCTCCTGGTGGACCTTGGCGACCAGCGGGCAGGTGGCGTCGACGACGCGGAGGTGTCGCTCGGCCGCCTGGGTGCGTACGGCGGGGGCGACCCCGTGGGCCGCGAGTACGACGAGGCTGCCGTCGGGGACCGTGTCGAGTTCGTCGACGAAGACCGCGCCGCGCCGTTGGAGGTCATTGACGACATGCCGATTGTGAACAATCTGTCGACGCACGTAGACCGGCGCGCCGAAACGGTCCAATGCGCGGGCAACGGTGTCGATCGCCCGTTCCACTCCGGCGCAGAACGAACGCGGGGTGGCCAGCAGCACCTCCCGCTCAAAAGCGGTCGCGGCCGCCCAGGCGTTGATCGCCGGTGCCGTACGCCGGAGTTGGGCGAGCGCCTTCAGACCGCGACCGGGCATCCCGAGCCGCCGCAGCGGCCGCCCCGGATTGTCGACAATCGCCCGTACGACAATCGACTGCCCGTCATGACCGGCCAGCAGCGCAGACTCGGTGTCAACAGCAATCGCCCCGGTGGCCGCCAACGCGGCCCGCTCGCCGGGCGACTCGACAACGTGATCCGTGGTGACAATCGGCCCGACGTGAACGGTCAGCCCGAGCCGCCGCAGCTCCCCCGCCATCAAGCCGGCCGCGACACTCGGCGCCGGCGGAGCCCCCATGCCTCCGTCGGCGCCTCCGTCGGCGCCTCCAGCGCGGCGGATCTCGCTGGCCACGACGATGTCGCCGGGCGCGAGCTCGTCGGTCAGGGCGCCGGCCACCCCGGCGATGAGAGTGGGGCCCTGGATCGGCCTGCTCCGCGAGCGGCCGGTGTGGACGACCGGCGCCGTGAGCTTGCCGCGAAGGGCGAGCCACTCCACCGACAGCGGGGTGTACACGACGCCCGTCATGGCGCGCTCCCGACGTAGCGGCCGAGCGCCCAGATCGGGAACACCAGGCGGTACAGGTGATAACCGATGTAGAAGTCGCCCGGGAAACCCGTGCCCGTGTAGCGATGCTCGTCCCATCCCCCGTCGGGACGCTGGGTCTCAACCAGGTAAGCGATTCCGCGCTGCACGACAGTTCCCCGCTCACCGGCGGCGAGCAACGCCAGCAACGCCCAGGCAGTCTGCGAAGGCGTCGAGTCGCCGCGGCCGATCCACGACGGGTCGGCGTACGACCGCAGGTCCTCGCCCCAGCCACCGTCGGGGTTCTGGTGGTCCTCGATCCATCGCACCGCACGCCGGATCACCGGGTCGCTTTCCGGCATCCCGGTCGCGATCAACGCCGGTACGGCGGCACCGGTGCCGTACACGTGGTTGGTGCCCCAGCGACCGAACCACGAGCCGTCCTCCTCCTGCGCGTCGAGCAGCCACCGCACTCCCCGACGGCATTCCTCGCTGTCGGTCCTGCCTTCGGCCGCCAGCATCTCCACGACATGGGCGGTCACGTCGGCCGACGGCGGGTCGATCACGGCACCGAAGTCACAGAACGGAAGCTTCAGCGGGGTCGTGTCGGTGTTGTCGGCGTCGAACGCGCCCCAGCCGCCGTCGGCCGACTGCATCCCGGCGGTCCAGGCCACCGCATTGTCGAGCGCTGTGCGCAGCCGCTCCGGTTCGGGGTGCGCGACCCGCCGCAGCGCGAGCACGATCTCGGCGGTGTCGTCGGTGTCCGGATACCCGTCGTTCGCGAACTCGAACGCCCATCCACCGCTGACCAGACCCGGCCGCCGGACCTGCCAGTCGCCCGGTGCGTCGATCTGCTCGTCGAGCAGCCAATCCGTTGCCTTGAGCACCGTTTTGTCGTCGGGGTCGACCCCGGCGTCGAGCAGCGCCGCCACGGCCAGCCCGGTGTCCCACACCGGCGACTGACAGGCCTCCAGCCAGCGCACCGGTCCGTCCGCGGTCTCCTCGTGCACCGTGAACCCGTCGAGTCCGCGCAGTCCCGCGGCCATCACCGGGTGCTCGAGCGGATAGCCCATCAGGTGCAGGGCGATCAGCGAGTACACCCACGGCGGCTGAATGCCGCCCCAACCCCCGTCCGCTTCCTGCCGGGCCACGATCCACTCCGTCGCCCGCCGCATCGCCAGCCAGCGCGCGGCTTTGAACGGACCACGTGGCCCCCATCGCGTGTACGCGTTCAGTACGACGTCCAGTCGCTGGAACGCCCCTTCGAGCGTCCACACCGCCTGCGCCGCCGCGCGTACCGCCGTACCTGCTCGCAACTCGTCGACGGTGAAAGCGACCGGGCGCACCGGCCGGTGGGCGCTCACGATGGTCAGTGGGACGATCGTCTGCCGCGCCCAGCACGCCCAGTTGTACACGTTCAACGGCGCCCAGCGCGGCAGGAAGATCAGCTCCGGCGGAAGGTCTGGGCAGTCGTCCCACGACCACAGGCCGAACAGCGCGAGCCAGATGTGAGTGAACACCCGCGCCTTCTCGAGCCCGCCGTTCGACCGGATGAACTCCGCCGCCTTCGCCAGGTGCGGTGCCGCCGGATCGTCACCGGACATCCGCAACGCAACCCACGACTCGACCGTCGTCGACAGGTCCCCGGGCCCGCCAGGAAAGGTCGCCCACGTCCCGTCGTCGCGCTGCTGCGACCGGATCCATCGCGCCGTCGCCGCGTCCGTCTCCGCGGTCGCCACCCCGAGGAAGTGCCGCAGCATCAGGTCCTCGGCGTCCATCGTCACGTTCGTCGCGAGGTCCCCTTTCCACCACCCGTCCTCGTGCTGCAGGGACCGCAGGTAGGCCACCGCGGCGTCCAGGCATTCCCGCGCAGGTACGTCGGCCTGCACGTCCTGCGTCAACCGCTCGGCCGTCACAGCTGACGCTCCGCGACGAACCCGGCCAGCTGATCGAACTGCTCACGGTTGGCCGTGTCGACACCCCCGAGGTACAGCGCCCGCCCGGCCCGCCGCACCCGCTCGGCAGCCTCGGCCATCGCCCACTCACGCCCGCCCGCGCGTTCCACCAGTACGGCGGCCCGCCGTACGTCGTCATCGGACGGAACCCCGGGCTTCGCGAGCCACTCCGCCAGTTCCTGCCCGTACGTCCCGCCGTACTCCAGCGACCACACGACCGGCAACGTCTTCTTGTGCGCCCGCAGATCCGAGAACACCGGCTTGCCGGTCTTCTCCGGCGCGCCCCAGATCCCCAGCAGATCATCGACCAGCTGGAACGCCAGTCCGAGCTCCCGCCCGTAGCTGCGGAACGCCGCGCAGGTCGACGGATCGCCGCCGGCCAGGACGGCCCCGAGCTCGGCCGATGCCCCGAGCAACGACCCCGTCTTCCCCACAGCCATGTCCACGCACTCCGCCATCCCGACGTCGTCTCGTTGCTCGAACGCCACATCGAGAACCTGCCCGCGGATCAGCTCTCGCGTCGCGACCGCCAGCGCGAGTCCGGCGCGGGCGGCGTACGGCGAGTCGCACTCGGCGAGCACCTCGTCGGCAAGGCAGGCCAGCGCGTCCCCGACCAGGACCGCGGTGGCGTCACCCCAGATCGACCACACGGTCGGGCGGTGCCGGCGCTGGGCATCGCGATCCATCAGGTCGTCGTGGATCAGCGAGAAGTTGTGCACCAGCTCGACGGCGACCCCACCCGGTACCCCCGGGTCGGGCGTACCGCACACGGCCTCGGCGACGAGCAACGTCAGCCCCGGCCGGATCGCCTTGCCCGAGCTCCCCGTCATCGGCCGTCCCGTCTCGTCACACCATCCCAGGTGGTACGACGCAACGAGGCGGCTGTGCGCGTCGAGCCGATCCAGCGCGGCGCGGAGCGGCGGATCGACCAGGCTCCGGGCGCGAGTCAGCAGCCCCGGCACATTGGTTGCCGTCGGCATCCGATCCACCGCAGTCACGAGACCACCTCGTCTGCGAGGGGCGTGGCAGCGAACGACGTCGTCCGGAGTACCGAGGCCGCTGCGGATTCGCCGCTCCGGACGGCGCCCTCCATGGTGGCGGGCCAGCCGGTTGCGGTCCAGGCGCCGGCCAGGTGGAGCCCCGGACGCGTGGTGGTCGCGCCAGGGCGGAGACGGCCGGTGCCTGGCGCCGGCCGGAACGTTGCATGTCGCTCTCGGGTCACGAAGAACTCCTTCACACGCGCGTCGGCAGCCGCGGGCAGCAACTGCCGGAGGGCAGGCACCAGCACTTCGCGCAACTCACCGACCGGGGTGTCGATCACCGCGTCCGCGGCCGACAACGACACCGCGACGTACTGCTCGGCACGTCCCGTGTCAGCCGCTGGACTGCCACCCCGGCTCTGGGGCGTGCGGTCGAAGACCCACTGGAGTGGGCTGTCGACCCCGGCCACGAACGGCTCGTCCAGTACCACCCGGTCGAACATCACGTGGGCGTTGACGATCGGCGAACTGCCCAATGCCTCCGCCCACCCGGTGGGCAGGTCCACCGCGCCGTCCGGCAGGAGCCGCGCCGCCTCGGTCGGTGGCACCGCCAGCACCACGTCGTCGTACCGCTCGCCCTCGATCGCCCAACCGTCATCGACCGCCTCGAGCGACTGGACCCGAGCGCGCAATCGCACGGCGACACCCGCGGCGGTGAACGCTCGCCGAGCAGCATCGCCGTGCAAGTGCTGCAACGGCACCAACGACCAGCCGATGTCCGCGGCATCGGTGCGCTCGAGCAACCCGACCTGGAAGACAGTCGCCGCAACGGCCAGCGACGCGTCGTCGGCACGCGCGTTAAGCGTGGCGACTCCAATCAGCTCCCACAATGCCTCCACAGTGCGCGGGCTCTGACCATGCGCCGCCAGCCACTCTCCGAACGACTGCACGTCCGTCTCCGCAGCGGCCCGGTCGACCCTGCCCATCGCCAGAGCGCCCCGCACTGCAGCAACTCGCTCCGCAACACTCAGCCAGCGGTACGACGCCAGCGCCGGTCCGAGGTGCAACGGAGCAGGCATCGCGTTCCGCCGGATCCGCCCGACGCCGCCGCGCCGCCCACTCCGCACCGGGACATCGAGCCTCGGCTGCACGAACACCTGGTCCCGTACGCCGAGGCGCTCCAGCAACCCGAGGTACGACGTACAGCACCGCAGGAAAACGTGCTGGCCGTTGTCGATCCATCGCCCGTCACGCTCGAACGAATGAGTCAGCCCACCCAGCTTCGACCGCCGCTCCAGCAGCACCACCTCGCACCCCGCGTCGGCCAGTGTGAGCGCGGCGGTGATTCCGGCGAGGCCGCCGCCGACGACCGCGACGCGCCTCATGAACGCGCTCCGGCCAACGACGCGAGCGCCACCTGCGCCTTCTCCCCCGCCGACAACGACAATCGCCGGTCGTACACGAGCACCGGGTTGGCGCCGATCCGGCGGAGCAGGTGGTGATAGATCCCCGACATCGCGCGGCACGAGGCGCCGCTGCGCCAATCCAGGTAGGGCAGCAGCCGCCAGCCGAGCGAATACCAGTCCTGTGCGCGCCCCGCGGCGAACCGGACGTACCCGGCCAGCCGGCCCTGCGGATCGTCGAGATTGCCCTGGTCGTCGAGCGCGATCCGGACGCCGAAGCGTTCCAGCTCGTCGGCCGGCAGATAGACGCGATCGTTGACGAAGTCCTCGCGGATGTCCCGCAGGATGTTCGTCTGCTGCAGGGCGATTCCGAGCTGGTCGGCGTACAGCGAGAGCGTCTCGAAGTCGGCGTCGGAGGTCCGCGGGCCGAAGATCGACAGGCACAGCCGCCCGACCGAACCCGCGACGCGCCGGCAGTACACGACCAACTCGTCGAAGTCGGCGATGCGGACCTCGGACAGATCGGTCTCGACCCCTGCGACCAGCTCCTCGAAGGCGCCGAGCGGAACCGGATAGCGGCGGGCAGCATCCGCGACCGCGACGTACACCGGCTCGCCCAGTTCGTCGAGCCGGCCAAGATCCTTGCGCACCCGAGCCAGTGCGGTGCGCTTCTCCGCCGGCGGAAGGTCGCCGTCCCCGATGTCGTCGATCCGCCGCGCCAATGCATACAACGCCGACAGGGCGTTGCGCTTCGGAGGTGGCAGCAGGCGGATGCCGTAGTAGAAGTTGCGCGCCTCGGTCCTCGTGATGTCCAGACAGGCCTCGTATGCCTCCGCGACAGTCGGGTTCATCCGATCACTGCCTTCACCAGACACCGCGCCGTACTCGTCCTCGACGGCCGGGCTTGCCTGCCCAGTACGTCGCCACCGGTACGACGCAACGCCCGAACCGTCGCCCTGCCGCCGGCCACGAACCCGGCCACCGACAGCCGGGACCAGCCGTGGAGCCGGCGTACGATCGGCGCGCCTTCGTCGAGCATCCCCGCCGCCCGTGCGGTCTCGAACAGCATCAACTCACGCAACTCCGGCGTCGCATGCTCGCGCTCCAGATCGCGCTCGGCGACGCCGTACGTCGAGAGATCCTTCCGCGGCAGGTAGATCCGCCCGGCCCGGTGGTCCTCGGCCACGTCCTGCCAGTGCTCGACGAGTTGCAGCGCCGTACACACCAGATCGGACAGTCGCTCGGCCTCGGCGTCGTGGACGTCGAACACGCCGAGCACCATCCGGCCGACCGGATCGGCGGACAGCCGGCAGTAGCCGATCAGGTCCTCGAAAGTCTCGTAACGCGTGATCGTCTGGTCCTGCAGGTTCGCCTGGACCAGACGGTGGAACGGCTCGGACGCCAACTCGTGAGCGTGCACGACCGGGCGCAGGCGGCGCAGCACCGGATGCTCAGGTTCGTGGCCGGTCCAGATGCGGTCGAGGTCCGCGGCGAAGGCACGCAGTGCCGCCGTACGGTCCCCCGGGTAGCTGTCGCCGAGCTCGTCGACGGTGCGAGCGTAGGCGTAGACAGCGTGCAGCGCTTCTCGATGTACCGCGGGCAGGAGCTTCAGCGCGACGGGAAAGTTCTCGCCGTGTTCTCTCGTGCCCAGTTCCGCGAGGTTCTGCAGTCCGTCCGGATGCACCTCTCCATGATCGGAAGCGTTTTCCTGCCAACTCTGCCCCGACGGAGTACATTCGGGCTGAGAGAATTTGTCACCGGGTGACAGTTGCCCCGACAGCCCCGCTTGGGAGTCTTCGGATGACTGCGTTGACTTTCGACCGCACTCGCCTCGAACAAGCCCTCCTCGACGGACTGCCCGATCTGGTCGCGGAGGTCCGCAACGGCCTGGCCGAGCACTGGCCCGACTACGCGGCCTTCCTGGACGCCAACCGCGACGCGGTCGTGAAACCGGCCGCGCTCTTCGTCCACCGCCTCCTCGACATGTCGATCGCCAACCTGAACAGCCCGGACCGGACCACCCTGGACCGGGCCGACGAGACGGTACGCCGGGTGTTCGAGCAGATCGGCCGTCGTCAGCTGCAGGAGGGGAACGACCTCACCAGGTTGCTGACCGCGTTCCAGCTCGGCGCCCGCGTCGCCTGGCGGCACGTCGCCGCGACCGCCCTGCGGCTGGACTTCGCACCCGACAACCTGGCCGCGCTGGCCGACTCCGTCTTCGTGTTCGTCAACCAGCTGTCGTTCTCGGCGGCCAATGGTTACCTGCAAGAGCAGATCGACGACGCGATGGCCCGCGAACGCCGCCGC
>DASXXB010000358.1:0-6246 GCA_036503355.1 Kribbella sp.
CACCTCACCTTCCCCACCACCACCAGCGCCGCCCCCCTCCTGGCCGAGATAGCCGCCAACTACCCCCTCGTAGACCTCTCAGTCTCCGAACCCACCATCGAATCCATCATCACCCAGCTCTACACCCCCACCCACCCCTGAGACCCACCCGACCAACGGCGACGTACAGCTCGACAGGACACATCCGCCGTCGCGTCCACCCCCCAAGCCGGAACCAGACGCGCGCACACCGTCCCACCAGCGCACTACCTGTCGTCCTGTCACAAACCCGGACGTGCACGTCGATCAGTCTCGCGTGCTAGGCGAGGTCGGCGGCCATCGAGGCGAAGATGATCTCCGGGTCCATGCCCTTGGTGTCCTCCCGCCAGTGCTGGACGGCGTCCGGGAGCTCGGCTTCATCGATCGTGCCGACCCCGGCCCGCATCAGCCTCTTGGCTTCCGCGATGCCGATGTCGACGTACTGGAGTCCGTTCAGGAAGTAGTAGTCGTGCCGGGCGCCGTCGTTGTAGTGGAACTTCCCGGTGTTCCCGACGTACGTCCACACATCCTCATCCACCAACGCCGCCACCCACAGCTCCGCGTCCCCATCCTTCACCAAGAACAACCGCGTCATCGCACTCCCTGTTCGTCGGACCCAGCGGCCATGGACAGCACGTCGGCAGGCTCGATCGCTTGGGTCGGCGCGCCACTCGATGAGGGCTTCCGAGTGATCGTCTTCGTCAAACCCCCGACACCCGCCGCCACCCAAACCAGCCGCTCGTCCTGTCGCCAGGTAGAGACGCATCCTGCTACTCGTTCGACCCGGCGGCCATCGACAGTACGTCGGTTACTGTGAGGGGCTTGGGATCGGATCGCCACTTGGCGAGCGCGTCCGGGTGGTCGGTGTCGTTCAGGGTGCCGACGCCCTGGGCTATCAGCCGCCGCGCCTCCGCGGTGCCGATCGGCTCATAGGTGAAGTTGCGAACCATGTAGAAGTCGTTGCGCAAGGCATTGTTGTCGTGAAACTTCCCGGTGTTCGCCACGTAGGTGTACATCACCTCATACGCCAGCGCGGCGACCCACACCAACCGCTCCTCTTCCCTGACCAAGTAGAGCTTCATCGTGAAATCCCATCAGCCTTCTTGTCGAGAGTGGTGGAGCGTGTCGCCCCCTGCTCATTGTCCGGTGCGTCGCGTCGATCGTTCGCAGGGTCCTGTCTGGAGTCACTGTAGTTGTTCACTGCGACGGGTCTTCCGCCCAGCTCAGTCAGTCCGTCGATTCCGTGAGGCGGCTGCAGCGAATGCGACGCCTCTGTGCAGAGCCGCCGCGCCTCAGCACGTTGGTCGAGCGTCGCCGACTTGCTCCGTTCGATCTGGTACCACGCGGTCGTCGCCTCCTTCACCTGCGCCGACACCACCGAGTGGAATTGGACTTCGATTCGGGGACACCCACGAAGCGTCATACCGGCGTGGAGGCCCTTGTACCTCGAGCCGTCCGTATAGGAATGCATCGCCGACCTGACCCGCCAGTCATGGCTGTTCAACGCGGCGACGGTCTCTCGGGCGGCGGTGACCAGCTCGTCCGGGCTCTCCGTGAGCACCGTATAGCGCAGCAGGTCGTCGATCGGGCGACCCGCAGCGGCGACCTCCCAGTCGGCGATCTTGCGGGCGAGGGATTCTGGGGACTTGACTCGGCGGTCGAGCTGGTACGGCGTGGTGCCGGATGGGAGTGAGGCGAGGAACTGGGCCGTCACGGTTGGTTCGACGGCGACCGCCTGCTCCAGGAGTTGGAGACTCCGTTGCGTGGCTCTCGCGCCGTGCAGTCTGGTGATTCCGGCGGTGGTCAGGGGGGTGTTGGACCAGTTGAGGGGGTGGGTGGTTTCGAAGGCTTGGTGGAGGGTGGTGGGGTCGGGGGTGGGCGGCATGTGGTTCTCCCTGGACTGTCGTTCTTCGACCGTAGGGAGTGCGGGGCGGGCTGTGGGGTGGGTTCTGGGATCTGTGGATAACTTCGGGGTGGTGGGGGGAGGGGTGGTTTGCGGAAGGTTTGTTGCGGGTGGTGCGGGATTGTTTCCGGGTTGGATGACTCGGGTGGGTTACGGAATGGGGTGGGGTGGTGACGTTGGGGTGGTGGGGTCGTTGGGATCGGGTAGGGACCCAACCGGACGGGGTTGATCGGGGGTAGAGAAGGTATGCCGACGATGACGGGTGAGCCGGTGGTGGGGGTGGTGGGGCCGCCGCCGGGGGACGGGCCGGGGTTCGTCGCGTGGGTGCGGCCGCATCTGGTGGCGATGTCGCGGCTCGCGGGGCGGCTGGCGGTCGGCGCGGATCGGGACGACATCGTCCAGGAGGCGCTGGCGCGGGCGTGGGCCAAGCGGTCGCAGTACGACGCGAGTCGCGGTACGCCGTCCGCATGGCTGCTCGCGATCACCGCGGACCAGGCGCGCAAGGCAGTACGCCGGATGCGCCCGAACGGCGGTCTCCTGAACGCCGTCGAGCTGCCCGTCTCGCGGCCCGATCTCGAGGCCCGGATGGACGTCGACCACGCGATCATGTCGCTCTCGTCGCGGCAGCGCCTCGCGGTCGACTGTTACTACTTCGCCGACCTGTCGATCGCCGAGACGGCCGCGGTCATGGGCTGCTCCGAAGGCACCGTCAAATCAACTCTCTCGGACGCTCGCACCCGGCTCCGTACACTGCTCGAGGTCAACGAATGAATCCTGTGGACGAAGTTGACGACCTGCTGACCCGGGCCGGCGCTCGCTGGCGGGCCGATCAGGACCCGCCGCCGGAGCCCGACCTCGAGTTCCTGATGAGCGGCGGCCGCAAGCACCGCCGCTGGGTTCCCGCGCTCGCGGCGGCCAGTGTGGCAGCGGTCGCGGCCGGCGTCATCGCCGTACTGCCCGGTCCCCAGCCCACAACGGGCGCCCCGCAAACATTTGCCCACGGCAACCAGGCGCCGTACGACGACCTGCTGGTCCGCGACGGCGACCGGGTCGAGGCGACCGGTCAGGTGGTCGTGGAGCCGGGCAAGGATCCGGTCTTCTGCCCGCGACTGCCGCGGCCCGTGAGCGAGCAGCCTTGGTTGACGGAAGCACCGGTCTGCCCGGCGCAGTACGTCGTGAAGCTGAAGAACCTCGACCTCGACAAGCTCACCCCTGCGAAGCCCACCGGGACCAAGGCCATCGCGGTGACGCTGACCGGGACGTGGAGCGACCGGACGATCGACGTCCGGACCCAGACCGTGCCGAAGGTCCGGTCGACGACCGCGGAGCTGAGCCTCCCGCCGGACCAGGTCCCGTGCCCGGCGCCCGCCGGCGGCTGGTCGACCAAGCCGAACGTCTACGACAAGTTCGCAATCGACAAGTTCATCACTCCCCGCGAGGACCAGGCCAACGACCCGCAGGTCCTCTACCCGAAGGGCCGCACACCCGGCGCCCCCGAGGTGTACACGATCGGCGTGGCGCACGGCGATCTCGCCGCCTTCCGGACCGCGTTCCAGAAGGTGTACGGCGGAAACCTCTGCGTCCATCGGGTCAAGTTCAGCAAGAACGAGCTGACCCGGATCGGGACCGCCGTCTTCGCCCTGATCCCGAAGGGCCTCGGTGTGTACGGCGGAGGCCCGGCCGCGGAGGACAAGGTGGGCGTCTCGGCCGTGGTGTACGACGACGCGCTGAAGAACGCGCTGACGCCGATCGGCCTCGACAACCTGGACATCCTGGTCGCGATCCGACCGCTCCGCTGAAATCGGTCAGGCCTCCGCTGAGCGGTCAGGCCTCCGCTGACCGGTCAGCCGTCCGCTGAGCCCGGGCAGGCGTCCCCTGAGATCGGTCAGCTGGAAGGCGCGATGGTGACGGCGATCCCAGGTGGTGCGGTGACCTCAGCTACCTGACCCGCCTCGGCCCGAACCCGCAGCAGACCGTGCGGTGTCGGCACCGACGCCTGAGCCCACTCGAGACCGCCGAGCTGCGGTGCGATCGTGACTGCCGCCATCCCAGGCGCAGTCGGCCGGACCCCGAGCAGCGTCGCGACGTAGTGGTACAGCGGATGTGCACCCCACGCATGACAGTCGCTACGCGTCGGCTCCGGGTGTTCGATCACGGTCCGCAGGCCGCGCTCCAGCAGGCCGTACCACAGCCCGAGCCGCTCGAGCAGTACGTCGGTCCGCCCGATCCGGTGCAGTGCCTCGAACAGGTAGTGATCGAAGTACACGGTGGTCCGCGCCAGACCCGCAGGCGGCTCCTCGAGCATCCTCCGGACAGCCGTCTCGCCGTACTTCGCTCCTGCGAGCAGCGCCAACGCCTGGGCGTGTTCGCTGAAGGAGGTGTGGTCGAGGTCGTCGGCGTACAGCCCGCGGTCGGCGTCGTAAAAGGCCGCGTCGGCCGCCTCGAGCAGCCGCTCCGCCAACTGCGCGTTCCGGTCGGCCATGGACCCGCCGACCCAGGTCTCCAGCTCGGCGGCCTGCCGAGCGACCATGGCCAATTGCAGTTGCAAAACCGCCGAGACCCCGCGCCCAGGACCTGGCCAATCGGCGTGCTGTTCTCCGTCCTGCACGATCCCAGGCGGGCTGCCTGCTTCCCAGCCCGGCACCCAGTCGGTGAAGTTCCAGCCGTGCAGGGCATGGAAGATCCCCTGAGCGTCGACCGAACGCCGGTGGACGTCGAGGGCCGCACGAACCCCCGGCATCAGCTCGTTGACGAAGGTCAGATGGCCACGCCACAGCGCGAAGTCGTGCACCATCGCCACCCACCACAACGTGAACGGTGGGATGGGCGACGACTTCCGCGACGGCGTCCGCGACAAAGCCAGCCCGTTGTCCTGCCTGCTGCGGGCGAAGGCGCGCAACGCCTGCCGGGCGAGTCCGTCGTCGCCGGTAACGGCGTACGCGATCAGGCACTGCAGCCGGGTGTCACCGGTGTACTGCAGCTGCTCGTAGTAAGGACAGTCCATGGTCGTCTCGTGGCTGCACGCCTGCAGCGTCCGGAACGCGAGTACGCCGACCTGCGCCAGCCGCGGATCGCTGGCGGTGAAGCGACTGCGGTCCTCGTACGGATAGTGCGTCTCACGGAACCGCAGTCCGGTGATCGTCAGCGGCTCGGCCGCCGTGGTGACGAGGACCTCGACGTACCGGCCGGACTGCCACCACAACGTGCTGTGGCGCTCACGGCCGCCGCCCGCGATGAACAGGTCGCCGATGCCGTCCTCTTCGAGCCCCGGCCGCCCGAACAGCTTGCCCGCGACGACATCGCGATGTCCCTTACCTGCTTGGGGATCCGTGTCGTACAAAGACTCCTGCCAGTGCATCCGTACTTCGGCATCGCGTCCGCCGTCGAGGTCGACGACCGGGTAGGCGCACACGTACTGGTTGAGATCGATCAGCACCCGACGGCACGTCCCCGGCGGCACAACCAGCGACGTACCGTCGAGGAGCCGTTGCCAGTCGCCGGCCTCGCTGGCCAGGTGGTCCACCGGGTCGACGACCCGGTCGCGTGTCGGCGTACCCGCGGGATGCTCTGCGACGTGGCGGACGCGGGCACCAGCGGCCCATTGCTGTGCTGGTGCAGGCAGACGAGCCGGCACCAGCACGCGCTGCCCGGCGCTCGAAGGAGCACCCGCCGTCCACTGGAGGTGGTCCGCGCCGGTCTGCCAACCCCAGGGGTAGGCACGGCCGTCACTGAGATGCCTGATTCCGCAGCCGTAGCCGTCACCCTTCGGCCGCCGCCCGTGGCCAGGCAGTACGGCCGCCTGCCAGTCCGCCGTACCGGTGTCGAACCCGGACACGCCCTCAGCGGCCAGCAGGAAGGTAGGTCCATCTCCAAGGCTCAGCTGGGCCAGGGGCGCGTCCTCGCCGAGGCTCCAGACGCGGGCAGCGAGCCAGTGTCCGCCGACCGGCAACCGCAGGCGATAGCTCTCGAACGACCAGTGGCCGATCTCGCCGCGTGAAGGCCCACGACCGATGAGCTCACCGTCGAGCCACAGCTCGTACCGCTCATCGGCGGACACATGGACAACGACCTCGGTCGCCTCCGCACACTCGACCCGCAGCCGGAAGCCGGCAACGTCGCCGCCCGCCGCAGGCCGGATCCACCGCGCAGCCTGACCCGGGAACACGTCGTCCTCCAGCTGCAACCACAGCGCGTCAGCGGGCATGTCAGACGAGGTTGGCGAAGCTCGAGCGGTCGTGGAAGAAGTCCACCAGCATGCGGGCCGTCTTCGCGGGCTGGTCGATCGCGGGCGAGTGACCGGCGTCGGGAATGACCTCGGCCTCCAC
>DASXXB010000359.1:0-14181 GCA_036503355.1 Kribbella sp.
GGAGCCCGGCTGGTCGCCGATCGTCTTGCCCGGCAGGTCCTTCGGCGAGTTGATGCCGAGGCCCTCCAGCGACATGATCGCCGCCATCGAGCGCTGGTGGATCATGCCCACCGAGGTGACCGGGAGCTTCTGCTTGGCGAGGGTGATCGCGAACGCGGTGAAGTCGCCGATGCCGTAGTCGGCCTGGCCGCCGGCCACCAGCTTCATCACGTCGACGGTCCCGCTGCCGGGCGTGATCTTGACGTCGAAGCCGGCGTCCTTGAAGTAGCCCTTGTCCAGCGCGACGTACGCGTACGCCTCGCGACCGAAGGTGTTGAACGACGTCAGGTAGCTGACCTTCTGCAGGCCGCCGTCTCCGCCGGCCGCCTTGTCGTCCCCACCGTTGCACGCACTCACCGCGGCGAGCCCCAGGACCGCCATCAGGGCGATGACGGAACGCCTCAACCTCATATCGACCTCTCTCGTCCCGATATTTGATCAAACATCAAATCCGGAGAGGTGGTCAATCGGTCCGCGGGGACTTCACGGGGACTTAACGTCCGCCGTACCGGGTCCTCGCAGTCCTGCCTGCCACCCGTCCTGGAGCTGTTCCCCATACCTGTCCGTAGACGAAAACTCACGGACGGGCACCCGCCCCGACCACAGACCGTACCTGCCTGAGCAGCAGATCGCGACGCCCGCGACGGCCGAACCGGTCCGCTTTGCGTCAAATTTGCGTAAACCCTCAACTTCTTCGTGATGCAGCCCACGTCGCCGAGACGGTTACCGGGCGTTCACTCCGGGGAGGGAGGTGGCGCTCCCCCGGCTTTGACAGGATGGGTCCGTGCGAACGGCGGCGCGGGGGGTGTGGCGGGCGGTCAGCTGCCTGTGGCGCCCATCGACGTACCTGCGCTGGGTGTACCTGCTACTCGGCGCCGCGCTGGTGCTGGCGTTCATCCTGGTGGACAGCGCGCTGGGCGCGGTTCTCCACGACCTCACACCGCCGAAGGTTGCCACCGGCATCCTCTGGGCACTGATCGGCCTGGTGCCGCCGGTCGTGCTCGGTCTGCTGCCCGCGGTCCGCGAGGTCGAGGGCATCGCGGTCGAGTCGTTGCTCGCGGTGCGCTTCGAGGAGCGGCCGCTGGGTCCGGCCAGGACCTGGGCCCAACGACGGCGTACGGCGCTGTGGTTCTGCCTGCACCTGCTGGCGGGCGGCGTGGTCGGCATCCTGAGCACGATCGTGTTCGGCCTCGGCGCCATCTGGCTGGCGGCCCCGTTCCGCTCGGCCGGGTCCCGCGACATCGTTCCGGGCTGGTCGTACGACGTCCGCGGCAGCTGGACCGATCTGTGGATGCCGGCCGCCGCGATCGGTGGGCTTGCCGGACTGTTCCTGCTCTCCGCGGCGGTCGGCGCCCTGCTCGCGTACCTGGCGCCCCGCGTCCTCGGCCCGACCGCGGCCGAACGCATCGAGCTGCTCGAGAAGCAGACCGCGACGCTTGCCGAGCGCAACCGTCTGGCGCGCGAGCTGCACGACAGCGTCGGGCACGCGCTCAGCCTGGTCACCATCCAGGCGGCCGCCGCCCGCCGCGTGCTGGCGAGCGATCCGGAGTTCGCCGAGACGGCGCTGGCCGCGATGGAGACCTCCGCACGCGCCGCGCTGGCGGATCTCGACCACGTGCTCGGCTTGCTCCGCGACGACCGCCGCCCGGGCTCCGGGACCGCCCCGCAGGCGACGCTCGGCGGTCTGGACCGGCTCGTCGAGGCCACCCGCGCGGGTGGCATCACGATCGAAGTGGAACGCTCCGGTGAGCTCGAACAGCTGCCCGCCGCGGTTTCCCGGGAGGCGTATCGCATCGTGCAGGAGGGTCTGACCAACGCGATCCGGCACGCGGGGCGCCCGGCCGGCGAACTCGCCGTACGGCTGTCGATCTGCCTGGATTCGTCCGGCCTCCAGCTGACCGTCGCCAATCCGGTGAGTGGCCGGTCCGACCACTCCGGCGGTGGCCGTGGGCTGGCCGGGATCCGTGAAAGAGTCGCGGTACTGCGCGGCACCGTCGAAGCCGGCCCGATCGGCCGGCCGGACGGCCCGGGCTGGGAACTGACCGTACGGCTTCCGATCAGCGTGACGAAGGGGACGACATGAACCTGTCCGTGGTCGTGGTCGACGACGAGCCGCTGATCCGCAGCGGGTTGCGCGCCATCATCAACGCCGAGGAGGACCTCACCGTCGTCGGCGAGGCCGGTGACGGCGCCGAGGTGCTCCCGCTGGTACGCCGTACCGGTCCGGACGTCGTCCTCATGGACGTGCGGATGCCCGCGGTGGACGGCATCCAGGCGACCAGATTGCTGCTGGACAGCCTGGACCCGGCCCCGCGTGTCCTGGTCGTCACGACGTTCGAGAACGACGACTACGTGTACGACGCGTTGCGCGCGGGCGCGTCCGGGTTCCTGCTCAAGCGGACTCCGCCGGACGACATCATCGCGGCGATCCGGACCGTCGCGCGCAGCGAGTCGCTGCTGTTCCCGGAGGCGATCCGCGCGCTCGCGCTGGCCCATCTGGGTACGCCGGCACCGAGCGGGCTCGACGAGTACCAACTGACCGAGCGCGAGCAGGAGGTACTGCGGCTGATGGCCCGCGGGCTGTCCAACGCGGAGATCGCCGCCGAGCTGATCCTCGGCCTGCAGACGGTCAAGACCCACGTCGCGAACGTGCTCGCCAAGCTGAACGCCCGCGACCGCACGCAGGCCGTGATCCGCGCCTACGAATCAGGCTTCGTACCACTGCACTAGGTGCTCGCGGGGTCTTCGGCCTCTGCAAGGGTGCAGGCGTTGTGCAGCGGGTCGATCGCGTTGGCCTTCATCGCCAGCCGCTGCAGCAGCAGCCGGAAGCTGGCCCGCTCGGACTCGTCCAGGATGCCGAGCATCTGGTCCTCGGTCGCCCGGAGCTTCCGCTCCAGCTCACACAGGGCTTCGTGGCCCTGCTCGGTCGGCGCGATCAGCCGCGCCCGGCGGTCGGCCGGGTCGGGCCGGCGCTGGACCAGGCCCGCCTTCTCCAGGTCGTCCAGCAGATACGTCATCACGGTCCGGTCGACGCCGAGCTGTGCGGCCAGGTCGAGCTGCTTCTTCGGGCCTTCGGCGCTCGTGGTCGCGAGCACCTGATACCCGCGCGGGCCGCCGGGAAGACCCTCGAGCGCCGCCGCGGAGGCCTTCGCGTACTGCCGGAAGACGACGCCCAGCGCCCAGCCGAGGTCGGCCTCCACCGGCGCGCCACTGGCGGCCTGAGGCTCGACCCCACGCGTACCCCGGGCCGCGACCTCGGGCGAAGTACTGGACATGCCCCCATCCTACGTGGCGTACGCCACCCGGAATACGATCTGACTTGAATATGTTCTGCTTCACAGATTATCTTCAGAACAGCTCAAACCGAGCTCGCCCCCTCAACTCGATGGAGACACAACAGATGAGCACCCTGCTACGCGTCGACGCCAGCATCCGGCTGGACGGTTCGGTGTCCCGCGCCCTGGCGGACAGCGCGGAGGCCGCCTGGAAGGCGGAGCACCCGGACGGTGTCGTGGTACGGCGTGACCTCGGGCAGCACCCGCTGCCCGCGACCCTGTGGCCGACGCTGGCCGCCGCCCAGGTGGGCCAGGAGCCGGTCGCCGATTCCGACCGGATGCCGCTCGCGGAGGCCCAGGCGATCGCCGACGAACTGAAGGCGGAGATCGTGAACGCCGACGCCGTCCTGCTCGCCGTACCGATGTACAACTACGGCATCGCGCAGAACGTGAAGACCTGGATCGATGTCCTGGTGATCGACAAGGACCTCGCCTTCGGTTCGCGCCCGCTCGTCGACCGGCCGGCGATCTTCGCCCTGGCCCGGGGCGGCGGCTACGGCGAGGGTTCGCCGAAGTACGGCTGGGACCACGCCACGCCGTACCTCGAGCGGATCTTCGGCGACGTGTTCGGCATGAACATCCGGACCGCCGCCGCCGAGCTCACCCTGGCCCCGGTCACCCCGGGCATGGAGGAGCTGATCGACGCCTCCAAGGCCTCGCAGTCCGAGGCGCACGTGGACGCGGAGAAGCACGGCACCGTCGTGGCCCGTGAGGTCATCGGCAAGGCCGCCTGACCTAGCGAGAGGGCTGCCAGGTCGACAGCGTGACCGACAACGTGACGATCGCCGGATCGGGCAGTACGGCGATCCGCTGCAGCAACTCGCGGTAGTTCAGGTGCCGGGCGCTCGGCGTCATCAGCACCAACTGCTCCACCGCCGTCCGGTCGAGGAACATGGTCTCCTCGACCGGCTCGGCGCCGACCTGCTCGAACTCCCCCGCCAGCGAGTCCTGCAGCCGGCGCTCCTTCTCCTCGTCGACGCTGACCATCCCGAGTACGTCGACGAGCTCGGCGAGATGCTGCTGGTTCGGGGTGACCACGAGCAGGCGGCCGTCCGGCGCGAGGACACGGGCCATCTCGGCGGCGTTGCGTGGGGCGAACACGTTCAGCAGTACCTGGGCCGCGCCGTCGACGAGCGGCAGCTCGCGCCACGCGTCACACACCACCGCGGCGATCCGCGGATCCACCCTGGCTGCGCGGCGAGCGGCGTACTTCGACACGTCCAGAGCGATCCCGCGCCGGTGTTGCGACGTACCGAGAACACCGGACAGGTAGTAAGCGGTGCCGGCTCCGACCTCGGCGACGACATCGTCCTCACCGAGGTCTGCGGCGAGGATCAGGGCGTCGCGGATCGCGGCGTAGTGGCCGGTGCCGAGGAAGACGGTGCGGGCGCCGACCATCGCGGCCGAGTCGCCTTCGATGCCGTTCGAGGACGCGGGCAGCAGGTTCAGGTAGCCCTGCTTGGCCAGGTCGTACGCGTGCCCGCGCGGGCACCGCGCCGTCCGGGCGTCCAGCGTGAGCCCGTCGGCACAGACCGGGCACCGCAGAACAGCTACAAGGTCGGCTTCCACCGGGCCTAGGTTATGTCGCGGCTCGTGATCCGGGCCCAGGCGGCGGCGTAGAAGACCGCGACGTAGCCCGCCTGGAGCAGCAGGTTGCGGACGATCTCGTGGTAGTACGGCGGATCTCGGAGCAGGTCGGCGAACGACTGCCAGCGGAACATCAGCAGCCACGGGTGGATCGCGTGCAGCTGCGGGATCGCGGTCAGGATCCCGAGCACGATGAACGTGCCGAAGGTCGCCGCCATCGCGGCCAGCGGGGTCGACGTCAGCGACGAGACGAACAGGCCGATCGCGGCCAGCCCGAGCAGCGACAGCGAGATTACGACCGCGATCCCCAGCGCGCGCAGCAGGCCCTCACCGAGCGGGACGGTCGAGCCGGACAGCAGCAGCACGTCGCCGACCGGGAACAGGATGAAGCCGACGATCAGGCCGGAGAGCCATATCGTCATCGTCGCGGCGAAGCAGAACACGGTCAGCGCGACCATCTTGGCGGCGAGCAGCCGGGACCGGCCGGCGGGCGCGGTCAGCAGGTTGCGGAGCGTGCCGAGGCTGGCCTCGCCGGCCAGCGATTCACCGGACACCACGGTCACCGCGGTCGGCAGGAAGAACGGCAACGACAGGCCGAGGCTGCCGACGATCAGGAACAGCCCGTTGCCGGCGATCTGCCCGAGGAACCCGTCGGTACCGCCGTTGTTGTCGGCGATCTTGATCGCAACCCCGATCAGCAGCGGTACGGCGGCGAGCACGCCGAGGCCGACCTGGGTCCGGGCGCGCCCGAACACCAGCCGCAGCTCGGACCCGAACAAGGCGAGCGTGTGCCGGCCCGCGCTCGGCCGCGGGACAACCGTGGTAGCCGCTGCTCCGGAGGCCTCGGCGGCCGGTTCACTCAGCGACATCGAAGCCCTCCCCGGTGAGTGCCACGAACGCGTCTTCCAGGCTCGGGCGTTCCAGGCCGAAGCCGTGGATGCGGACGTCGGCCGCGACCAGTGCGGCGGCGAACTTCTCGATCGGAAGCTCGCCGGGATCGCCCTCGACGGTCTCCTCGGTCGTCCTCAGGTCCGCGACGCCCAGGCCCTGCAGCGTGTCGGCCGCCTGGGTGAGGTCCGGCGTACGGACGACCAGCCTCGGACGGAGCTCGGAGCGGAGATCGGCCACGGTGGACTGGCGGAGCAGCTTCCCGCGACTCATCACCGCGGCGTGCGTACAGACCTGCTCGACCTCGGCCAGCAGGTGGGTGGAGGTGAAGACCGTCGTACCGTCGCGGGCGAGCTCGCGGATCAGGTGCCGGACCTCGCGGGTCCCCTGCGGGTCCAGGCCGTTCGTCGGCTCGTCCAGCACCAGCAGCTCCCGGCGCTGCATCAGCGCGACCGCGATCGCGAGCCGCTGGCGCATGCCGAGCGAGTACGCCCGGACCTTCTTGCCGGCCGCGTTCGACAGCCCGACCCGCTCCAGCGCCTCCCCCGCCCGTGCCTTCCGGGTCTTCGGGTCGGCGGTGCGGTCGGCGGCGTCGAAGCGCAGCAGGTTCGCCTGGCCGGTCCAGAACGGGTAGAACGCCGGTCCCTCGACCAGCGCGCCCACCCGCGGCAGCACCCGCAGATGCGCCTTCGGCATCGACTCGCCGAGCAGCTCGACCTCGCCCGCGGTCGGCGCGATCAGGCCGAGCAGCATCCGGATCGTCGTGGTCTTCCCCGAGCCGTTCGGCCCGAGGAAGCCGAACACGCTGCCGGCCGGCACCTCCAGATCAACCGCGTCCACCGCGACCTGCCCGCCGCGGAACCGCTTGGTCAACCCGTGAGTGACGACCGGCGCGCTCGCCATCTCGGTGCTCAGCGCGGGGCCTTCGCCGCGGCGGCCTGCAAGGTGTCCGGGGTGACCAGGCCTGCAAAGACCCGGCCGTCGTCGGTGATCAGCGCGCTCACCATCTTGCTGGTCACGATCTTGCCCTTGCCCCACGAGCCCTGCACGGTCGGTGCCTTCGCCAGCAACTGCGCGAGCGGACCGCTGCCGGGCATCCCGGCGGCCTGCGTGGCGCCCTTGAGCATCACGACGCTGTCCCAGCCCTCACCGATGACGGTCGGCTTCTCGTCCGCCGCCGTACCGGGCTTGCGGGGAAGCAACCGGCCCGGCTCGCCCTTCTGCTTCGGGGAGATCTGCTGCGGGGTGACCTTGGAGGGCACCTTTCGGTCGGTGACCTTCACACCCTTCGGCGGGGTGAAGCTGAAGGTGCTCGCGGACGGTACGTCGAACGACACCGAGGTGAAGCCGACCTCGACCGCGGGGTCGTTGCCGGTCCGCGGCATCACGGTCACGTCCAGCGGGACCCAGGTCTTGGAGTCGATCGCCAGCGTCACCGAGCCGACAGTGGTCTTGTCGGTCTTCGGGACCAGGCGGAGCTTGTACGCGTCCCGGCCGGCGACCTTCTCGGTGCCGCTGACCTGGACCTTGGTGGTCGGGTCGATCGCGTCCAGGAACTGCTTCGCGACGGACTGCGGGTCGTAGGACTTCGGCGCCACCTTCTCCGGCTTCGCGGTCCGGTGCGCCGGCAGGGTCAGCTTCGTGGCCTCGCGCTTGGCCGAGTCGTACGCCCAGGCGGACGTGCCGTCGGTGGTCCAGACCCGCTCGGCCTGGTTGTCGAGCACCGAGACCCGCGCCTTGTCCGGCGTCGCGAACGCGATCCGTGCGGTGTGCTGGCCGCTCAGCATCTCGGTCAGCTGGCTACTGCCGCCATCCCCCATACCTGGGATCGCGGGCAGCCCTAGGTCCGCGTCCGAGCGGACCGTGCCGCTCAGGCCGTCCACCTTGGCGGTCTGCACCTTCGCGAGCAGATCCTGTGCCGAGATCCCGGGCAACTTCGGCGAGGCATCCGCAACCACCGGCCCGAGTGCCCCCACCCCCGCCACCACGGCTACCGTCGTGACCGGAACCAACCACCGTCGACTGCGCTGTGCTACGCCCATGGATACAGCCTCGCACCGGGCACCGACGGAACCAAGTGCCCTCGGGGTAGGTTCACCCGAAAGAGTGAGTCCGGCGTACGACTCAGGTAGTACGCCGCACCCAGAACTGGCTCAGAATCCGGCTCAGAATGGCCTCAGCGGGACTGCAGGGCGTCCAGCGCGACCGTCATCGCGGCCGCGACCCGGAAGTCGAGGCGCTGGTCGGGGACGGTGATCCGGTAGCGGTCCCGGATCGACATCTTCCGCTCCACCGACAGCACCGGCCGGCCGCTGGTCTTCTCGGTGAAGTCGAAGTGGAAGATGAACGGCAGCGGGATCTCACCGACGAACGGCACGAACTCCCAGACCCGGCGGACGATCGCGATCGTCGGGTTCCGCTCGGTGCCGTCCGCGTCGACGCCCGGCGCACTGAGCTGCCAGCTGGACCGCAGCAGGCTCTTGCCGAATTCCTTCTTGAACCAGCCGATCGACTGCCCGTCGGCGTCGAACACGTCGTACCCGGACCCGAGGTCGATCGTCTTGCGGGCCTTGAACGAGAACACCGGCTGTGTCTTGGTGTCGTCGGTGTAGAACGTCACCTGCTCCTTGAACGCCATCCGCTTCTGCTGGGCGAACGCGAGCAGTTGCCCGTCGCTCCCATCCGGGTTGGTCGCGATCAGCTCGTACTTGTTCGCCATCATCGTGACGCGCTGCTTCATCGAGAACGCGGGGACGTACATCGGCTCGCTCATGCGTCGGAGTGTGTCAGACCAGAGGCCGACGCACCGAGCTTCAGGCCTTCGGCCAACGCCTTTGCTGCTGGTGAAGTCTCTGCGAGCCGTACGTCGAGGTGGCCGGCGCCCTGCAAAGCGAGGTCGCGGGCGATCTCCACGCCGTACTCCTCGGCCTCCTCCAGCGTCCGCGCCGGCCGCCAGAGGACGCCGAAGTCGTGCTGTGGACGCTCGTTGCTCAGGTCGACGACGAGGGCCTCGGCCTGCTGCAGGTCGGTCGGGCCGCCGCCGACGATCACCTGGACGCGTTGACCCCTTGCCGGTACGGCGTTCTGTGCGGCCTCGCGGGCGTCGTCGACGATCGAGGTGTCGCGTCGGCCCCAGTTCTCGTGGTGGATCGCCCAGGACAGCGGGCGGCGCTTCGCCCAGCCCGAGCGGACCAGTTCGGGCGCCGCGGCGAACTCCTCGACGTACCCGACACAGAGATAGCCGACCAACTCGAGGTGGGCGGGCAGTCCGAGAACGGCGGCGACCTCCTGCGGCCCGAAGAACGAGACCCAGCCGACACCGAGCCCTTCCGCGCGGGCGGCGAGCCACAGGTTCTGGATCGCGATCGCCGCGGAGAACCACGTGGTGCGGGGATCGGCGTGCCGGCCGAGGACATGCCGACCGCCGCGGCCGGGGTCGCAGGTCACCGCGATGTTCAACGGGGTGTCGAGGATCGACTCGATCTTCAGCCCGTCGAACTTTGTCCGGCGGTCCGCCGGGAGCGTCGCCGCGAACGCGTCCCGCTGCCGCGTCGCCAGCTCATGCACCTTCTGCCGCGTCACCCGGTCGCGGATCAGCAGGAAGTCCCACGGCTGGCTGAGGCCGACACTCGGCGCCCGGTGTGCGGACTCGAGGACCCGCGTGAGCAACGCGTCGTCGATCGGGACGTCGAGGAACCCGCGCCGGACGTCGCGCCGCTCGGCAATCACCCGATGGACCACGGCCCGCTCAGCCGCCCCATACGCCGTGGGTAGCCAACCCGTCGCGATGGTCGCGTTGGTGCTGCGTTGCTTCGGCATCACGAGTTGTGCGCCGGTGGCGAGGACGGCTGCTTCGGCGACACTCGGCACTCCGGCCAACTGCTCCACCTGGGCGCTCGGTGTCGGTACCGGCTGATCAGCAAGCTCGTCCGCTCTGAAGGTGTGGAGCTCCGCGCCCAGTTCTTCCACCAGTTGCTGTACGGCAGGCTCGTTCTCGCGACCTTTGACCGTGACGACGAGTTGGACATCGCCGGTGACGACCCGGCTGACCAGCTCGCTGAGCTCGGCGTACGGCGTATTGGATCGGAGCCCTACTCCGACGACGAGACTCATCGGGCGTACGTGCGCGCGGCGGCAACCAGCCGGGCGGGGACGTCCGGGGTGGCGGTCCAATGCAGATGCAGGTACGACGCGTGCACGTGCGGGAGCGTGACGCCCTCGACGCCGCCGGGGAGATGCCACGCCGGCTGTACGTCGTGGTCGAGGTCGACCGTGGTGCGGTGGAACTCGTGCCCGCGGACGCGACGCCCTTCATCGAAGAACGCCGACGTACCGGCTGCGACCGCCGTACGGTAGCCGAGCGTCAGCCGACCGGTCATGCGCGCGGTGGCAGGCAGTACGCCGGTCATCGCGTGGCCGTCGAGCTCGCGGCAAAGGTAGAGGAGGCCGGCGCACTCGGCGATCACGGGGAGCCCGGCGGCGACGGCCTGTGCGACTTGCGTGCGCAGTACGGCGTTGGCGGAGAGCGCCTCGGCGTGCAACTCCGGGAAGCCGCCGCCGAGGTACAGTGCGGAGGTTGCCTCGGGCAACTTATCGGTCAACGGGTCGAAGGTGATCACCTCAGCGCCCGCGGCAGCCAGCAGCTCGGTCGTCTCGGCGTACTGGAACGAGAACACCGGCCCGCCCGCAACCGCAACCACCGGCCGCTCTCCCGGCTCGGCGTCGGTGAGTTCCGTGGCGGGGCTCCAGGGTGTGGTGCCGTGGGAGGGCGCCGTCCGGGCTGCGGCGACTACCGCTTCCAGGTCGACACCTTGGCGGACCAGTTCGGCCGCGGCGGCCACTGCCTGTTCGGCCTGGGCGCGTTGTTCGTTGGCAGGGACGAGACCGAGATGCCGGCTCGGGACGGTCAGGCGCGTGTCGCGGCGGAACACACCGAGGACCGGTACGCCGGTCGGCGCGACGCCGGCGCGCACCTCGGCCTCGTGCCGGTCGGAGCCGACCTTGTTCAGGATCACGCCGACGATCCGTACTTCGGTGTCGAAGGCAACGAATCCCTGGACGACGGCGCCGACACTCCGGCCTGCCGCCGACGCGTCGACCACCAGGATCACGGGCGCCTTCAGCAGTTTCGCGACATGCGCCGTGGACGAGAAACCTTCCGTCCCGAGCGCACCGTCGTACAGCCCCATGACGCCCTCGACCACAGCCAGGTCCGCACCGGCGGAACCGTGCGCGAACAGCGGCGCGACCCGCTCCTCCCCCGACAGCATCGGGTCGAGATTCCGCCCGGGCCGTCCGGTGGCCACCGCGTGGAACCCTGGATCGATGTAGTCCGGCCCCACCTTGAACCCGGCCACCACGTTCCCGGCCCGCCGCAGCGCCGCCATCAACCCGACCGCAACCGTCGTCTTGCCGGCGCCGGAAGCCGGTGCGGCGACGACCACCCGGGGAATCACCACTCGATCCCCTTCTGACCCTTCTGCCCGGTGTCCATCGGGTGCTTGAGCTTGGTCATCTCGGTGGCCAGGTCCGCGGCCTCGAGCAGTTTCGGGTGCGCGTCGCGGCCGGTGATCACGACGTACTGATGACCGGGCCTTCCGACCAGCGTGTCGACGACCTCGTCCACGTCGATCCAGCCCCACTTCATCGGATACGTGAACTCGTCCAGCACGTAGAGGTCGTGGGTCTGCGCGGCCAGCCGGCGCTGGATCTCGCGCCAGCCTTCGAGGGCATCGGCGGCGTGATCCTCCTCGGTACCCGCCTTCCGGGACCAGCTCCAGCCCTCGCCCATCTTGTGCCACTCGACCGGCCCACCCTGCCCGGTTGCCTCGTGCACCTGTCCGAGCGCCTTGAACGCGCTCTCCTCGCCGACCTTCCACTTCGCGCTCTTCACGAACTGGAAGACCCCGAGGTTCCAGCCCTGGTTCCAGGCGCGCAGCGCCATCCCGAACGCGGCCGTGGACTTCCCCTTCATCTCACCGGTGTGCACCATCAGCAGCGGGCGGTTGCGGCGCTGGCGGGTGGTCAGGCCGTCGTCCGGAACCGCGGCCGGCTGTCCCTTCGGCATCTCAGGCCGCCTTCCGTTCGGTGACCGTCCGGACGAGGTTGCCCGCGGCAACGTCTCCGAGATCGAGGTACTCCGCTGCGAGGTCGGCGGCGAGCTCCGCCGCGAGTCCGAGGCGGATGCCACGGCGCGGCTCGCAGTCGACGACGACCGTGGCGACCCCGCGCCCGGCCAACCGGGCCGCCGCCTGCCGTGCGCGGGCGAACGCGTTGTCTCCGTACGTCGCGCGGCCGTCCGTGACGAGCACCAGGAGCGGCCGGCGGCGCGGGTCGCGGATCGCGGCGATCCGCAGTACCTCGTCCGCCTGCAGGAGGCCTTCGGCGAGCGGCGTACGTCCGCCGGTGGGGAGGGATTCGAGCCGGCGAACGGCGGTCTCGACGCTGCCCGTCGGCGGGAGCGCGATCGTCGCGGACGGACCGGCGAAGGTCACGAGACCGACGGTGTCGCGGCGCTGGTACGCATCGAGCAGCAGCGAGACGATCGCCGTCTTCACCTCGCCCATCCGCTTCTTCGTCCCCATCGAACCGGACGCGTCGACGCAGAACAGCACGAGATTCCCCTCGCGCCCTTCCCGGACCGCCAGCCGTACGTCGTCCGCACGCACCACCAGCCCGGGCCCGCTGCGCCCGCGCACCTTCTGGTACGGCGCCGCGCTGCGCACCGTCCCGAGCACATGCGGCCTCCCGGACTCCCGCCCCACCCGAGCCCGCTCGCCCACTACGCGTCCCACGTCCGTCAACGCCCGCGACCGCCGCCCGGCAACGCCCGCCCCAGCCGTCTGCACGCTGAGCACCCGCGCCCTGTAAGGGGCTGAACTCTGGGCGACTTCGCCACTCGGCGCCGTGCCGCCCGGCTCCCCGTCTCCCTCGCCCTGTGCGGGGTCGCCGGCGCTGCTGTCCGCCACATCCGCGGCGTCGGCGTCTGCTCTGTCACCGCCGGGCTCGTCCACTCCCCCGGGTCCGCCCGGACCGTCCGGGGTCGGGTCGTCGTCCGGGTCTTCTGGCGGGGTGCTGTTGTTGATGGCCTCTTCCAGCTGGTCCGCGTCGAGCCCCGGAGCGTCGAACGGATTCCGGCGGCGGCGGTGCGGCAGCGCCAGCTTCGCGGCCGCGCGAACGTCCTCGACCTCGACGACCGTGCGTCCGGACCAGGCCGCGTGCGCCACCGCCGTACGCGCCGTGACCAGGTCGGCGCGCATCCCGTCGACGTCGAACGACGCGCAGATCTCCGCGATCTGCCGCAGCGCCGCGTCGGTCAGGATCACCTCGGACAGCAGGTCCCGCGCCTTCACGATGCGTTCGGCGAGCTCCCGCTGCGGACCGTCGTACCGGGCCACGAATCCGGCCGGATCCGCCTCGTAGCCGAGCCGCGCGCGCATCACCTCGACGCGGACAGCAGGATCGCGGCTGGCCACCACGTCCACGGTCAGCCCGAACCGGTCCAGAAGCTGCGGACGGAGCTCGCCCTCCTCCGGGTTCATCGTGCCGACGAGCACGAACCGCGCCGGATGCGTGACCGACACCCCGTCCCGCTCCACGGTCGCGCGGCCCATCGCTGCGGCGTCGAGCAGTACGTCGACCAGATGGTCGTGCAGCAGGTTCACCTCGTCGACGTACAGCAGCCCGCGGTGCGCAGCCGCCAGCAGACCAGGCTCGTACGCCGTCACGCCCTCCGACAGCGCCTTCTCCAGGTGCAGCGACCCCAGCACCCGGTCCTCGGTCGCCCCGACCGGCAGCTCCACCAACCGCGCCGCCCGCACCACTGCGTCGCCGGTGTGCGGACTGTCGGGGCAGGTGGGATCTGGATGGTCGGGGTCGCACGAGAAGCGGCAGCCGGATACGACGTCCACCGGCGGGAGGATCTCGGTGAGCGCACGGACGGCGGTCGACTTCGCCGTACCCTTCTCGCCGCGAATCAGCACCCCACCGATCGCGGGCGAGATCGCCGCCAGGATCAGCGCGAGCTGAAGATCCTCCATACCGACAACGGCGGTGAACGGGAAACCGGTCGACACCACAGGCCGCATCAGCGGTAGGTCCCTTCGTCGAGCGGGTGTCCACGCCCGCTACGGCTGGTACGCCGGACAGCGGTACGCGCCCGACGGACGACCGCGGATGTCCTGGCTTCCGGACGCGCCGACTACATCGCGCACCCAGTCACAGTGGCGGGACCGCCCCGGACTCCCAGCCACAGCCGGTCACCGGTGTTCCTCCACACTCGTCCGCCCGATCATGACACACCCCACCCCCTCCCTCAGCGACGAGGTTCACA
>DASXXB010000360.1:0-20561 GCA_036503355.1 Kribbella sp.
CCCGGCAAGGTCACCAAGCTGGTTCCGTTCGGTGCGTTCGTCCGCGTGGAGGAGGGCATCGAGGGTCTGGTGCACATCTCCGAGCTGGCCGAGCGGCACGTCGAGATCCCGGAGCAGGTCGTCCAGGTCAACGACGACGTCCTGGTCAAGATCATCGACATCGACCTGGAGCGGCGCCGGATCTCGCTGTCGCTCAAGCAGGCCAACGAGGGTGTGGACCCGGTCTCGGACGACTTCGACCCGACGCTCTACGGCATGACGGCGACGTACGACGACCAGGGCAACTACATCTACCCGGAGGGCTTCGACCCGGAGACCGGCGAGTGGCTCGAGGGCTTCGACAAGCAGCGTGAGGAGTGGGAGCGGCAGTACGCCGAGGCCCACGCGCGCTGGGAGGCCCACAAGAAGCAGATCGAGGAGTCCCGTTCCGCGGACGTCGAGGCCGGCGAGGCATCGACGTACTCCTCGGCCGCTGCCCCGAAGGACGACGCCCCCGTCGAGGGTGCGCTCGCTTCCGACGAGGCGCTCCAGGCGCTTCGCGAGAAGCTGACCGGCCAGGGCTGATCCGCTAGCTCACCCCGAGACCCCCGCGCCCACCTGGGTGCGGGGGTCTCGTGCGTTCGCCCCCGCCGACCTTGAGCCCCCATCAACCGTTTCGCCGGCCCCGAAGCGGTTGGTGGGGGCTCAAAGTCGGGACGGTAGGGTCTGGGGCGTGCTGAGAGTGGGACTGACCGGCGGGATCGGGGCGGGGAAGAGTGCGGTGTCGGCGCGGCTCCGGGAGCGCGGGGCCGTCGTGATCGACTCCGACGTGCTGGCGCGGGAAGTGGTTGCGAAGGGCACCGAAGGGCTGGCCGAGGTGGTGGCGGCGTTCGGTCCCGGCGTACTGACCGCCGACGGCGACCTGGACCGGCCGGCGCTGGGGAAGCTCGTGTTCGGTGACGAGCCCGCCCGGCGCAAGCTCGAGGCGATCATCCATCCACGGGTCCGGGCCCGCGCCGCGGAGATCGAGAAGGCCGCGGCGGCGGACGCGATCGTCGTGCACGACATCCCGCTGCTGGTCGAGACCGGTCAGGCGGACGGATTCGACGTGGTGCTCGTGGTCGACGTACCGGTCGAGGCCCAGGCCGAACGGCTCATCGCGCAGCGCGGGATGACTGACGCGGAAGCCGAACAACGGATCGCCAGCCAGGCGTCCCGCGCGGACCGGCTGGCGGTCGCGGACGTGGTGGTCGACAACTCCGGCAGCCTGGCGGACCTGGATCGCCGCGTGGACGAGGTGTGGGCAACATTCGAACAGCGCCTAAGGCACGGTCCGGACACGAAAAGGTGACCCCTGCGCGGGAAATGATGCTTCCGGGACCACCTGTACGAGAATCTGTCCCGGTCCGGCCCCCGAGCAACGGGGCCGGACGCGGTCGGCGCGCCCCGCGCCGTACCGGACGTCCGAGGTTGGGAGGATGGCGTGGTTTGTCCGCGCTGCAGCTCTGACGTCCCCGAGGTATCGCATTTCTGTCACCACTGTGGCAACGACATGCGTACCGGGGACTCCGAGCGGAAGAACGCGTACGCCGCCAGGCCGGATGAGACGGTGGCGTCGTTCAAACTGGTCTCGACGATCATGCCGCAGGGATCCGGCAAACAGCCGTACACCTACAAGGTCGCGCTCGGGATCGCCCTGCTGCTGACCGTGGTGACGGCCGCGCTCGGCGCGTTGCCGGTGGCGATCATGATCGCGGCCTTCGCCATCCCGATCGTCTACATCATCTACTTGTACGACGTGAACCTCTGGGAGGACGAGCCGATCCCGGTGGTCGCCGCGGCCTTCGTGCTGACCGGTGTTCTCGCCTGGCTGTTCACCTGGATCTGGTCGGACAAGATCGGCCTGTCGCTCAGCACGCTCGGCGACACCAAAGCCGGACCGTCGCTGCGGGACCTGCTGATCCTGCTCCTGCTGGTGCCGGTGGTGTCGGAGCTGATCCGCCAGATCGGCCCGCTCTACCTGGCCTCGCGGCCGCGGTACGACGACCTGATGGACGGCTTCACCTTCGGTGTCGTGGCCGGCGTCGGGTACGCGTGCTTCGAGACGCTGGTGCTGCACTGGGGCTGGATCAGCGGCGGCTTCGCCGGTCCGGGCAGCAGTGCCGGGACCTGGATCTCGATCGTGGTGCTGCACGGGTTCATCAAGCCGCTGATCTACGGGTCGGCGACCGGCCTCGCGGGTGCGGAGTTCTCCGGCCTCGGCGAGGGGTACGACGGCTTCACGCCGCGCTGGGTGGGCGGCCTGCTGCAGGCGATGGTGGTGAACGCGCTCTTCCAGGGCGGCGTCTACCTGCTCGGCTTCGTCGGAGGCCGCGGCTCGACGATCGGCGCCATCCTCGGTGTCGTCTGGGGCCTGATCCTGCTCGGCGCGCTGATCATCCGGGTACGGACCGTGCTGCACAAGGGCCTGCTGGAGGCGGCGCTGGAGTCGGCCGCCCGCGGTGGCTCCAACCACGCGTCCGGCGACCTGGCGTTCTGCTCGCGCTGTGAGATGCCGCTGCTCCCGCACTCCGACTTCTGCTCCGCGTGCGGCAACTCGGTGCGTTCGGTACCGAAGTCCGCCCGTGGGGTGACAGCACCGACCGCTGCGACGACTGGAGAGACCCAGGTATGAGCAACCAGCAGCCGCCGTTCGGTGGCCAGGGCGGACAGCAGCCGTACGGCGGCCAGCCGGGGCAGCAGCCCGGTTACGGCCCGCCGCCGGGACAGCAGCCGAGCCCGCAGCAGGGGCAGCAGCCTGGTCCGCAGCAGCCTGGTCAGCAGGCGCCGTACCAGCAGCAGCCTGGGTACGGCGGCCAGTACCCGCAGCAAGGGCAGCCGGGTCAGCAGTCCTACCCCGGGCAGCAGCAGTACCAGCAGCCGCAGCAGGCGTACCCGGGTCAGCAGCCAGGCCAGCAGCAGTACCAGCAGGGGTTCCCGGGTCAGCAGCAGTACGGCGGCCAGCAGCAGTGGAACCAGCAGCCGCCGCGCAGGGGTGGTGGCAGCAGCAGGACGCTGCTGATCGCCGGTGGTGCCTTCGCGGTGGTCGCGATCATCGGTGTCGTCCTGGCCCTGATCTTCAGGGGCGGCGACGACCAGGCCGACCCGACCCCGACGACCGAGCCGACCTCCCAGCCGACCGGTGAGCCCACTGGCGAGCCGACCGAGCAGCCGACCGGTGAGCCCACCTCCTCACCGACCGGCGAGCCGACGACCCAGCCGAGCGAGGGCGGGGGCGACGAGGGCATCGCGGTTGCCGAGGGCATCTACGTGAAGCCGCAGCCGGGCTACGTCCGCAAGAGCCTCGACAACTACAAGGGCGTGTTCCTGGTCAAGCAGGGCGAGGGCCTGTTCATGGTCGTGGCCGGGAAGTCCGGCGGCATGTCCGCCGAGGAGCTGCTGAGCAAGTCGATCACGGCCGACACCAAGGGCCTGACCGGCGTGCAGAAGAAGCCCGTCAAGACGACGACCCCGGGGCCGGACGACAAGACCTCGGTCAAGACCCTGCTCACCCAGACCTACTCCGGTACCAGCACCTCGCAGAGCGGCAGCTACGCCGCGGTCGGGTTCAACGCGGTGATCGAGCGTAACGACGGTGTGATGACCCTGGTCGAGGTGTACGGGCGCAAGGACAAGCTGTCGACGCTCGACCCGGACTCCACCGCGATGCTGAAGTCGGTGGTCCAGAGTCAGTGAGCGGAAAGCGAGACAAGCGGGCCGGCAGTAACCCCTGGGTCAACGAGCCCGCGCCGGACGCGGACCAGGGCGGCGAGCCGGAGCAGCAGCTCCCGCCGTCGCCCTGGGACCTCGAGGTGCAGCCGCCCCCGTCGCCCTGGGGCGGCCAGGGCACGCCCGGCGCCGGTCCAGGCGGTCCAGGTGGCCCTGCCGGTCCCGGGGCCGGTCCGGCGACGCAGACGTCGTCGTCCTGGGGTGACAAGGTCGGCCCGCCCTCGCTGCGCCGGCCGGTGCCGCAGAAGAAGAAGCGTTTCCAGCTGCCGAACCTCCCGCCGCTGCTGCTCCCGATCGGCGCGGGCCTGCTCGTGGTGGCGATCGTCGCCGTCGTCCTGGTCGCGCTGTCCGGCGGCGACGACAACGCAGAGACCCCGCCGAGCACCCCGGCCAGTACGCCGGCCGCGCCCAAGTCGTCGTACCAGCCGCCGCCGAACGCGATCCAGGTCGGGTTCGGGGTCTCGATCGTCCCGGTCCAGGGGTGGAGTCTCTACGCCAAGGAGAAGGCCGGCAAGCAGGTCGCCACCTGGCCGCCGAACGACACCGCGAACGCGCGGGCGTTCCTGTGGGTGCGGCAGAAGCGTGACGTCACCGCGAACGCGTACCTGCTGGGGATCGTCGAGGGCGAGACCGAGAAGGACGTCGCGCAGCTCGGCAACGTGCGGAACCTGCCGTGCCCCAAGGACGTCTTGGTGGAGTGCGTTGCGCTCAACTACACCTCGACGGCGAAGGTGAACGGCGTCGACACCAAGATCAAGGGTTCCGTCGAGGTGTACCGGCGCAAGGACGGTGTGGTCACCGCACTGGACTTCCGGACCAGGGACGACTACGCCGCGAAGGCCGAGGCGGACGCCGCCATCATGAAGAAGTCCGTCATCGACAGCATGTGACGCATCCCCGAACGACCGGTCACCAGAACTACCGCGAGGAACAGCTATGAGTCAGCAGTACGGTCCACCGCCGGGCCCGCCGCCGGCATCCGCTCCGGCACCTGGTGGCTGGGGCACGGGCCAGCAGGCGCCGCAGGGCCGGCCGGGTGGCACGCCCGGCGGCGGTGGCTGGGGTCCCGGCCCGGCGCGGCCGAACCACCCGCAGAAGCCGAACCGGATGCCGTGGATCATCATGGCCGCCGCGATCGTCGCGGTGCTGCTGGTGGCGATCGGCGTCGTACTGCTGGTGAGGGGCAACGACGACAGCGAGACCACCACGCAGCAGTCCCCGGAGCCGCTCGGCACCATGTACACGCCGTCGCCGACGCCGACCCCGGACGACTCCAAGGGCCCGAACGACGTCGGCGTCCAGGTCGGGTTCGGGGTCTGGTTCACGCCGTCCAAGGGCTGGCTGCCGGACTGGGACAAGTCCAAGGCCGGGAAGAACTACATCCTGCAGCAGTTCAACGCCCGCGGGCTGATCGACGGGTACTACTGGGTCCGGCAGACCGAGCTGTACGAGGCGAAGGGCTTCGCCGAGCACCTGGTCGACGTCGAGTCGAACGGGATGGAGGGCGTCCGGATCGGCAAGGGTGCCGAGTGCAAGCCGGCCAACCCGAACATCAAGGCCTGCTACGCGCTCACCTACACCGGTGACTGGGTCGCGAAGAACGGCCGGAAGGTCGCGATGAGGGGCTTCGTGACCGCGTACCAGGACAAGTTCGACCGGGTGACGGCCACCGACGCCGCCCTCGAGGCCCGGGTCTACAACCGCCGCGTGAACGAGCTCCAGTTCATGAACGCCAGCCTCATCAAGAGCTTCTGACCTGCGGGTTTGGCAACTGCCTGACCGGGGCGGAGGGGCCGGGACGGGAAATTGTCGGCGGGCGGCCGTACGGTGGTGGGCATGAGACAGGTGTCGGATCTGCAGCGGATGGTCGCCCCGCTGAAGGTGGTGTCGGACTTCGAGCCGGCCGGTGACCAGCCGGCCGCGATCGCGGACCTCGAGCGGCGGATCAACGCCGGCGAGCAGGATGTCGTGCTGCTGGGCGCGACCGGTACGGGTAAGACCGCGACCGTCGCCTGGCTGGCCGAGCGGGTGCAGCGCCCGATGCTGATCCTGCAGCCGAACAAGACCCTGGCCGCCCAGTTCGCGAACGAGCTGCGCCAGTTCTTCCCGGCGAACGCCGTCGAGTACTTCGTGTCGTACTACGACTACTACCAGCCCGAGGCGTATGTCCCGCAGACCGACACCTACATCGAGAAGGACTCCTCGATCAACGAGGAGGTCGAGCGGCTGCGGCACTCGGCGACCTGGTCGCTGCTGACCCGCCGCGACGTGGTCGTGGTCGCGACCGTGTCGTGCATCTACGGCCTGGGGTCCGCCGACGAGTACATGAACCGGATGATTCATGTGAAGGTCGGCACCGAGATGGACCGCGACGGCCTGCTCCGCAAGCTGGTCGGCGTGCAGTACGCGCGCAACGACCTGGCCGGCACCCGTGGCACGTTCCGGGTCCGCGGCGACACGCTCGAGGTGTTCCCGGTTTACCAGGAGCTGGCCGTCCGGGTGGAGTTCTTCGGCGACGAGATCGAGCGGCTGATGACGCTGCACCCGGTCACCGGCGAGGTGCTGAGCGAGGAGGACGAGCTCTACATCGGTGCCGCCACGCACTACGTGACCGCGCCGGAGAAGATGGAGCGGGCGATCACCTCGATCGAGGCCGAGCTCGAGGAGCGGCTCGCGGAGCTCGAGCGCAACGGGCAGCTGCTGGAGGCGCAGCGGCTGCGGATGCGGACGACGTACGACATCGAGATGATGCGGCAGATCGGGACCTGCTCCGGCATCGAGAACTACTCCCGGCACACCGACGGCCGCGAGCCGGGGTCGGCACCGCACTGCTTGCTGGACTACTTCCCCGAGGACTTCCTGCTGGTCATCGACGAGTCGCACGTGACCGTCCCGCAGATCGGCGGGATGTACGAGGGCGACATGTCCCGGAAGCGGACGCTGGTCGAGCACGGGTTCCGGCTGCCGTCCGCGATGGACAACCGGCCGCTGCGCTGGGAGGAGTTCCTGGAGCGGATCGGCCAGACCGTGTACCTGTCCGCGACCCCGGGGCAGTACGAGCAGGACAAGTCCGACGGGTACGTCGAGCAGATCATCCGGCCGACCGGTCTGGTCGACCCGGAGGTGATCGTGAAGCCGACCAAGGGGCAGATCGACGACCTGATCCACGAGATCCGGGTCCGGGTCGAGCGGAACGAGCGGGTCCTGGTCACGACGCTGACCAAGAAGATGTCCGAGGACCTGACCGACTACCTGCTGGAGATGGGCATCCGGACCAGGTACCTGCACAGCGAGGTCGACACGCTGCGCCGGGTCGAGCTGCTGCGCGAGCTGCGGATGGGCGAGTTCGACGTCCTGGTCGGTATCAACCTGCTGCGGGAGGGCCTGGACCTGCCCGAGGTGTCGCTGGTGGCGATCCTGGACGCGGACAAGGAAGGCTTCCTGCGGTCGGGGCGTTCGCTGATCCAGACGATCGGCCGCGCGGCCCGGAACGTGTCCGGTCAGGTGTTCATGTACGCCGACAAGATCACGCCGTCGATGGAGCAGGCGATCGACGAGACCAACCGGCGGCGCGCGAAGCAGATCGCGTACAACGAAGAGCACGGGGTCGACCCGCAGCCGCTGCGGAAGAAGATCGCCGACATCACCGACATGCTCGCCCGTGAGGACGCGGACACCGCCGAGCTGCTCGGTTCGGGCCGCACGCAGTCGCGCGGGAAGGCGCCGGTCCCGGGTGGTGGCAGGGCCAAGGCGGGGGAGAAGGCGAAGGAGCTGGCCGGGGGGCTGCCGTCATCCGACCTGGCCGACCTCATCCAGCAACTCACCGACCAGATGCACAACGCCGCCGCTGAGCTCCAGTTCGAGGTGGCCGCCCGCTTCCGCGACGAGATCTCCGAACTCAAGAAGGAGCTCCGCCAGATGACCAACGCGGGCGCCAAGTAGGTCGAGGGGCCCGAGGGCGTCCCGGCTCAGGCCGGGGCGCCGTCGAAACTCGGGACGATGCCGAGTTGCTGGAGCAACCCGAGTTCGTCGATGGCGTGCCAGTGTTCGGCGAGCCGGCCGGCCTCGAGGCGGTAGACGTCGATGCCGGTCATCCGGAACGACCTGCCCGTGGGCGGGATCCCGGCGAACTCCCCGACGTGGGTCCCGGTGTTCGTCCACCGCACCATCACTAGGTCACCCTCGGCCACCACGTCCTCGATCTCGAAGCGTGGAGCGAACGCGCTGGTCAGCATTCGCACGCGGTCGGTGAGCCCGGCGAGTCCGTCACCCTGACCGGGCAGGGGATCGTGCTCGGCGTACGCCTGGACAGCGAGGTCCGCGAGCGGGGCGACGTTCTGCTGATTGAGTACCTCGTCGTACAGCCGCCGGACGAGTAGCTTGTTGTTCTCGGTGGACATTTCCCTGCCTCCTTGGCTGGATCTGGACGTTCTCAGCGTGGTCCCGTCCAGGCCGGCCGGACCATGACGACTGACTCACCGACTGACCCACCGACTGGCCGACCGTCTGGCCGGCTGCGGGAAGGGGGTGGGCGATGACAGGTGCGGATCTGGCCGCCGCGCTGCGCCGCCTCCGGTCACTGGCCCAGCTGACCCAGGAGGAGCTTGCCGACCGGGCCGGGATCAGCGTCCGGGCGGTGAGCGACATCGAGCGTGGAGCTCGTCGTCGTATCTATCCCGCCACCGCCCGGCAGCTCGCGACCGCGCTGGAGCTGGAGCCTGCGGAGCGCAGTGTCTTCGAGCGGGTAGCTCGCGGGCTGTCGCCGAGCGTGACCGTCGACAGTGCACTCGACAGTGCACTCGACAGTGCACTCGACGGTGCTCTCGACAGCCTGCCGTTGCCGCGGACGTCGTTGTTCGGCCGGCACCGGGAGATCGAGGAACTCGGTGAGTTGCTGGCGGGCGAACCACCTGTCCTGATCACCGTCACCGGCTCCGGCGGTGTCGGGAAGACGCGCTTGGTGCTCGAGACCGCGCGAGTCTGCGGCCCCAGATTCGCGGCCGTGCACTGGGTGCAACTCGGTCAGGTCGGGGATCCGGCCCTGGTCGTCACCACGATTGCGCGGTCGGTCGGCGCGGCGGCGATCGGCGCGGATGTGCTCGGCGGTCTGGTTCGCGCCCTCGGCGTACGTCGGTCGCTGCTGATCCTGGACACGTTCGAGCACGTCCTCGCCGCGGCACCGGAATTGGCTGAGCTGTTGGAGCGCTGCCCAGGCCTGACCGTGTTGGTCACCAGCCGTGCCCGGCTGCGGTTGAGTGCTGAGCGCGAGTTCGTGCTGGGACCGATCAGCCTGCCGGCCGAGGCGTCCGAGGACGTTCTCCTGGTGGACTCGGTAGGACTCTTCGTCGATCGCGCGCTTGCGGCCAACCGGGAGTTGGTGATCGAACCGTCGCTGGTGGCCCACATCTGCCGACGGCTGGAGGGCGTGCCGCTGGCGATCGAGCTGGCGGCGGCGCGGACCCGGCATCTCTCGCTGGCCGACCTGGCGCACCAACTCTCCGCAGGGAGCGGCGTCCTGACGCGTGGACCACAGGATCTGCCACGCCGCCAGGAGTCGATGCAGGCGACCGTTGCCTGGAGCTACCACCTTCTGGATCCGGCCGCGCAGACCCTCCTCCGGCGGCTCGCGGTGTTCTCCGGCTGGACCCTCGAACAGGCTGCGGCGATCTGCACCGACGGACCGGGCGCCGATCCACTGGAATCCCTGTCCACGCTGCTCGACCACAGCCTCGTGAACGTGTCACCACACGATGCCTGCGGGACGCGGTACCAGATGCTGGACGTGGTCCGTGAGTACGTCGGGCGCGAGGCCGTCGTACCCGCGGAGACCAGCGAGCTCCGGTCGCGGCATGCCGGCTACTTCCTCGGTCTGGCTCGCGAGCTCGAGCCGTTGCTGCGGGCCACAGGTCAGACTGCCGCCCATCTGCGTCTCGACGTCGAGCTGCCCAATCTGCGTACCGCGCTGCGGTGGCTGCTCGACAACGAGCCGCACCGGGCGCTGTCGATGGCCGGTTCGCTGTGGATGTTCTGGTTGTGGCGAGGCGGGGTTCCTGAAGGACGTCGATGGCTGACCGAGGCACTCGACGCCGGAGGCGGCAGCGACAGTGCGGGTGCTGACGATCGGGCCAAGGCGCTGTGGGGTGCGGGTTGGCTCGCGTTCCACCAAGGTGATGTCGGCGCCACGAGCAGGCACGGCGACGAGCTGCTGCGCCTGGCGTCCGGCACCGGTAGCGCCGTACATCGGAGGAATGCGCTGACGCTTCGCGGCATGACGGCGATGGCAGCCGGAGACTTCGAAGCGGCGCGATCGTCGTTCGGCACGGCTCAGGCGGCGCTGTCCGGCAGTGCCGAGCGTTGGCTGACCGCGACCTCAGCGCTGAACCTTGGTCTCGCCGAGTTGCATGCGGGCAATGTCCGGGCAGCCGAGCGATGTTTCGTCGACGCGGCTCAGCAGTACGCCGAGCTGGGTGACCAGACGTACCTGGATCGCGCGAACCGGCATCTCGCGGCCGCGGCCCTGGTGAACGGCCAGCTCGAGCGCTCCGAGCAGTTGTTCGCGGCTGAACTGGTCCGGAACGAGACCAGAACCGAGTGGGGCGTGGCCGAAAGTCTGGAAGGACTCAGCTGGGTCGCCGCGGTCCGCGGTGACGTCGAGCGCTCGACCGAACTCGCCCGCGACGCCGCCGGCATCCGCGCCCGCCTCGGCGTACAGCTGCACCCGTTCGACACTCTCCTGGCCCACCGCTTCCGGGATCCGATTGTCCCCGGCGGGGTCTAGGGTGCGTTCCAGAATTGGCCAGGGAGGAAGCATGTTCGACCACGTGTCGCTGCAGTGTGACGACTTGACCGCGAGCCGCAGGTTCTACGAGACGGTGCTGGGGCCGCTCGGGGTCGGGGTGACGATGGACTTCGGTGACGTGCTCGGCTGGTCCGGGGCGGACGGGGTGCCGAAGTTCTGGCTCGGCGCGCAGACGACCGGGGGTGCACAGCGCGAGATTCACCTCGCATTCGGGGCGCCGGACCGGGCGACCGTCGACGCGGTGCACCGAGCGGCCCAGGAGCTCGGCGTCGAGGTGCTGCACGCGCCGCGGGAGTGGCCCGAGTACCACCCGGGCTACTACGCCGTCTTCCTGCGCGACCCGGACTCGAACAACGTCGAGGTCGTCACGCATGCCTGAGCGGCCGACCGGGACGATCTGCGCGAGTACTGCCCACGCGATCGATCGGCAGGTAATAGATCACGCGCTGCAACTATTCCCGGATCAGGTTGTGATCAACGACCCGGGGCGGGGATTTGGAATCTCGGACGTCCAACCGTCAGAATGGTTCCGAGGAAGGGGAGTATTCCTTTCGCGGCGGCATCGTCATCACGGTCGAGGTTCGTCCTCGACCCGGTGCCCCCGGCGTCACGCAGTGTGACGCGGAAGAGACCTTCGGAGTCGGTTTTCGTCTGAGCTCCGGAGGATTCTGTGCACGTAGCTGACTACGTCTGGTACATCACGGTCGGGCTGTTGCTCGCGCTGCTCGCGTTCGACGTGTTCATCATCGGCCGCCGGCCGCACGAGCCCACCACCCGCGAGTCCGCGACCGCGATCGCGTTCTACGTCGGTCTCGCGGTCGTGTTCGGTCTCGGCGTCTGGTGGTTCTCCGGCGGCGAGTACGCCGGGGAGTTCTTCGCGGGCTGGCTCACCGAGTACAGCCTGAGCGTCGACAACCTGTTCATCTTCTTGATCATCATGTCCAGGTTCGGCGTACCGAGGAAGTACCAGCAGACCGCGCTGCTGGTCGGCATCATCCTGGCGCTGGTGTTCCGCGGCATCTTCATCGCGGTCGGCGCGGCTGCGATCAACCAGTTCTCCTGGGTCTTCTACCTCTTCGGCGCGTTCCTGGTCTACACCGCGATCCACCTCGCGAAGCAGGGCGAGAACGACGACGACGACTTCAAGGAGAACGCGGTCATCCGGTTCGCGAAGAAGCGGCTGAATGCGACCGACGAGTACAACGGCGTCAAGCTGACGCTGGTGAAGAACGGCAAGCGGCTGGTCACCCCGATGGCGATCGTGATCATCGCGCTCGGTACGACGGACCTGCTGTTCGCGCTGGACTCGATCCCGGCGATCTACGGTCTGACCCAGGAGCCGTTCCTGGTGTTCGCGGCCAACGTCTTCGCGCTGATGGGCCTCCGGCAGCTGTACTTCCTGCTCGGCGACCTGCTGAAGCGCCTGGTGTACCTGTCACTGGGGCTGTCGGTGGTGCTGGCGTTCATCGGCGTGAAGCTGGTCCTGCACGCGATGCACGTCAACGAGCTGCCGTTCATCAACGGCGGTCACCACATCACCTGGGCGCCGGAGATCCCGATCTGGTTCTCGCTCGGCTTCATCATCGTGACGCTCGGCATCACCACGGTGCTCAGCCTGCACAAGTCCCGCACGATGAAGTCCGACGACCCGGCGCCGGAGCTGCACCCCAAGGAGTCCTGAGTACGGCGGTGTTCAGAAGCGGGCGGCCCGCACCAGGGTCGCCCGCCGGTCGTCGGTCAGCGCCTCGTTCTCGAGGCGCTTGCCGGTCTCCGACGCGTGCAGCATCCCCGCCGCGGACACGAACCCGACGTGGTGCACGGGCTTCCCGTCCCGCGCGAAGAAGTACAGATCACCCGGCCGCGCCTCGTCGATCGGGATGTTCGGCAGCGTGTCCGCCTGGTCGTGAGCGTCCCGTGGCGTCCGCAGGCCGAGTACACGGCCGACCGTGTGGATCAGCCCGGAGCAGTCCAGCCCGTACGCCGACGTACCGCCCCACAGGTACTCCAGCCCGAGGAACTGCTCGCCCAGTCGCAGGCGGTCGTCGGGGGAGGACGGCTCCGACACGGAGCGCAGTACGGCGTCCTGCAGCCAGCCGGAGCCGCCGTCGGGCGTAACCACCCGGGTGTGGCCGTCGGCGTGCTCGTCTGAGGCCAGCACGGTCGCGAACGACAGCTCCGCCAGCGGCCGGCCGCCGGGCTCGGCCAGCAGCGTGGCTGTCGGTACGGCGATGGCGACCGGGTCGGAGGCGCTCTGCGGCAGTTCGCCCAGGTGGCTCGACGGAACCCAACCCGGGTACCCGAGCTCGTCCTGTGAGGACGGCTGCCAGGGCGCGGCGATCTCGGACCAGCCGTTGCGTTCGGAGCGCACCAGGACGGGCTCGGCGAACAGCAGCTGGGTCAGGGTCCGGCCGTGCAGGCCGAGCCGGGTCTCGGTGTCCATCGACTTCGCCCAGCCGGCAACGTCGGGCTGTGCGGCGGTCGCGGGGGCGTCGATGTCACGGGGCGCGTCCGGCGACGTCCAGACAGTGCTGATCGGGACCTTGGTGGCAGCTAACTTCATGCGGTCAAGCCTGTCACGCCCAGTCCCGGAGCAGAAGGCAGGTGGATCCGCGAGCCGTCGTACCGGATGCCGCCGGTGACCGCGGGCTCGCGCAACCACCAGGCGGCGTCGAGGTCGTTGACCGCCGTCGTCGGGTACGCCGAGACCAGGGCGGCGGCCGCGCCGACGCCGACGTGGCCCTCCATCATGCAGCCGACGATGGCGCCGAGACCGTGTTCGCGGGCCAGCTCGAGGAGCGTGCGGGCGGTCGCCAGGCCGCCACACTTGGCCAGCTTCACGTTCACCAGGTCGGCCGCGCCCTGCCGGATCACGGCGACCAGGTCGCGAACGCCGTACACCGACTCGTCGGCGAGGATCGGGGTACCGACCCGGTCGGTCACCCAGGCCATGCCGTCCAGGTCGGCCGCGGCGACCGGCTGCTCGACGAACTCGATCGCGCAGCCGGCGTCCTCGAGCGCGCGGATCACCGTCACCGCCTCGCGGCGCGTCCAGCCCTGGTTGGCGTCGAGCCGGAGCCGCGCCTCGGGGCCGACCGCCGACCGCACCCGGCGGACCCGCTCGATGTCACCGGCCGCGTCGGTGCCGACCTTGATCTTGAGTACGTCGAACCCGTCCGCGACACGCGCCTTGCCGGCCTCGGCCAATGCGTCGGCATCACCGACCGACAAGGTGACGTCGGTGCGGACCACGTCGACGGTCGAGCCGAGGAAGCCGTGCAGGGTCTGCCCGCAGCGGCGGGCGGCGAGGTCGTGCAGCGCGACGTCGACCGCGTCCTTGGCGGCGAAATTGCCGGCCGCCGCACCCTGGACGCGGCGCAGCGCCTCGGTGAGGTCGTCCGGGCCGAGCCCGTCGAGTGCGGTCGTGATCGGTCCCTCGATGCACGCCTGCGAACCGGCGAGCGAGTCGCCGGTCACCTTCCAGACCTGCGGCGCCTCGCCCCAGCCGCTCAGCTCGCCGTCACTGATCTCGACCAGCAGCGACTCGGCGTGCGTTGCCGTCCGCAACGCGGTGACGAACGGCGTGTGCAGCGGCGCGGAGACCAGATGAGTCGTGATCTTCACCGCACGGCCTCCAGGTCGTGGCGGTGGTTCCAGGCCTCGAGCGCGATCGACGCGATCAGCTTCTGCGCGTCGGTGTCCGGCAGCTCGGACGTCGTACAGACGACCAGCACGAACGGGTCGGCGTCGGCGGGGCGGACGATGCCGCCGTCGTGCCGGATGCGACTGTCCCAGCCGTTCTTGTGCTCGACCCGGGTGCCTGCGGGCAGCTGGGCGGGAATCTCGCCGTTCCATTGGTTGCCGGCCAGCAGATCGCGCAGGTAGTCGCCGGAGGCACCTTCCTGGTTGCCCACCGCAACGAGCGCGCCGGCCATCCCGGCCGGGCTCATCAGGTTGCTGATCCCGGCCCGCGCGGCGGGTATGTCGTCGATGCCACGCTGGATCCTCGACTCGGCGGGGGAGCCGACCAGCGTCGCCTCCGTCAGGGCCGCGTGGGCCGCCGCGATCCCGACCTGCTCGAGCACGAGATCGGTGGCGAGGTTGCTGGAGCGGGTGATCATCTCGGTCGCCAGCCAGCCGAGCGGCACCTGCGTGCCCAGCTTCGTCCAGGTCGCGGGCGCCTCGTCCTCGTCCGGGTCCACCCCGAACCGGCCGCCCGCCGCGGACTCGAAGTCGTTGTGCACGGTCACCGGCTGGTCGAGCGCCAGCTCACCGGCCTCGACCTTGCGCATCATCGCCATCGCCACCGGCAACTTCATCGTGCTCGCGGAGTAATGCGTCCGCTCCGCCTCGTGCACGAACACCGGTACGCCGTCCAGCCGGCCCAGCCAGACGCCGAACTCCCCACTCCCGTCCACCTGCTGGAGCAGGTCCGCGATTCCCATGCGGTCACCCAATCACAATGGTTCACCTGGCAGACTTCCGAGGGTGTCCCGTGCAACCGGTAGGCGACAGGTTCGGCTCGAGCGCCTCGTCCAGCCTCCGGCCGGCAGGGCTCTCGGCATCGTGCTCGGCTTCGCCGCTGACCGCGTCCTGGGAGATCCCAAGCGTCTCCACCCGGTCGCCGGCTTCGGCCAGGCAGCAACCCGCCTGGAGAAGCACCTGTACGACGACTCGCGCCCGGCCGGCGTCAGCTACACGGCAACCCTGGTCGGCGTCACAACGGTCCTGGGCCTCGCGGTCGAGCGACTCACCCGCAAGCATCCGCTCCTCCACATCTCCGCCACTGCCGCCGCGACGTGGGTGGTCCTCGGAGCCCGCAGCCTCGATCGCGAAGCCGAGACGATGGCCGGCCTGCTCGAGGAGAATGACATTCCCGCAGCACGCGACCGGCTCAGCCATCTGTGTGCCCGCGACGCGAGCGGCCTGGAAGCCGACGAGCTGGCCCGCGCAACGGTGGAATCGATCGCGGAGAACACTTCGGACGCCTGCGTCGCGCCGTTGTTGTGGGGCGGCGTGTTCGGCGTACCGGGTCTGCTCGGTTACCGCGCGGCGAACACGCTGGACGCGATGGTCGGGTACCGGTCGCCGAAGTACGCGAACTTCGGGTGGGCGTCGGCGCGGCTGGACGACGTTCTGAATCTGCTGCCGGCGCGGGTGTGCGCGGTGCTGACCGCGCTCATGTCGGGGCGGTCGGCGGAGACGCTCGCGGTGTGGCGGCGAGACGCGCGGAAGCATCCGAGTCCGAACGCCGGCCCGGTCGAGGCAGCATTCGCGGGTGCACTCGGCGTGACACTCGGCGGGACGAACGACTACGGCAGCTACGTCGAGGATCGCGGCACTCTGGGCGACGGCCCGGCGCCGGCAGTCCCCGACGTCCGCCGTACGGCGAAACTGGCCCGCCGGGTCGGCCTCGCCGCAGCCATCCTCGCTGCAGCCTTCCCGTTGCGCCCGAAGCTGCGCAGGTCGTGGCCCTCGGATCTTCGGACGCCGGCGACTGGAACGGGGAAGGGGAAGCGATGGGGTTGAGCCACCGGCCGTTGCGGATCGCGTTGATCCGGCACGGGGAGTCCGAGGCGAACCTGGACAAGACGATCTACGAGCGCACCCCGGACCACGCGGTTCCGCTGACGGCGCTGGGACACCAGCAGGCCGCCACGGCAGGGCGGCAGCTGCGGGAGCTGTTCGAGAACGAACCGGTCCGCGTCTACGTGTCGCCGTACCTGCGGGCCCGGCAGACGCTTGACTCGCTCGGGCTCGACGACCTGATCCAGCTGCCGCGGGAGGAGCCGCGGCTGCGTGAGCAGGACTGGGCCAACCTGCAGGACACCGAGGACATCGAGCGGCAGGAGAAGCTTCGCGACTCGTTCGGGCACTTCTTCTACCGGTTCACCCACGGTGAGTCGGGCTCGGACGTGTACGACCGGGTGTCGACGTTCCTGGAGACGATGCACCGCGACTTCGAGAGCCCGGACGCGCCGCGGAACGTGCTGCTGGTGTCGCACGGGCTCACCATGCGGCTGTTCTGCATGCGCTGGTTCCACTGGTCGGTACGGTTCTTCGAGTCGCTGCGGAATCCTGGCAACGCGGAAACACGCGTTCTGCTGCGGCAGCCGGATTTCCGGTACAAGCTGGACCGGCCGTTCGAACAGTGGACCACCTACGAACCGACGGAACGGGAGCGATCGGCATGGTTGTAGAGCAGACGCGGGACGCCGTACTCGACCTGCTGGCGAGCCTGTCGCCCGCGCAGCTCGCCAAGATCAGGGCGCCCTTCGACACCCCGGACCACAAGGAGTGGACGTACCTGCCGGGTGACCGGCCAGGGCTGCCGCTGTCCGAGCTGACACCGGCGCAGCAGTTGCTGGCGAAGCGGCTGGTCGAGCTGGGCTGCAGCGAGCGCGGCGCCGCGGACTCGTGGGCGGTGCTGGACGCGGAGGTCATCCTGCGCGGCATCCCGGCGCTGCCGGAGTCCGGGGACTGGGAAGGCTCGGTCCTCGGCGGACGGTTCTTCCTGCGCGTGCTCGGTGATCCGTCCGGCACCGAGCCGTGGGCGTGGCGGCTGAACGGGCACCACCTGGCCTTGCACGTGATGTCGGTGGACGGGGCGGTCGCGTTCACGCCCCAGTTCATCGGGTCGAACCCGGCCGAGGTGCTGACCGGACCGCAGGCCGGACGGCGGTTCCTGGCCGCCGAGCAGGACCTGGGCTTCCAGTTGCTGCATGCGCTGGAGCCCGGACAGCTCGAGGTCGCGCTCGTCTCACCCGACGCTCCGGACGACATCCTGACCCGTCACGACCCGGTGGCCGACGCGTCGCTCCTGCATCGCGGCCTGCCGTACGGCGACATGAACGTGGACCAGCGTCAGCTCCTGAGCCTTCTGATCGGTCAGTACGTCGGACGGGCCGCCGGGCCGATCGGCCTGCAGACCTGGCAGGACATCACCGAGCAGGGCATCGAGCGGCTGACGTTCGCGTGGGCCGGCGAGACCCAGCCCGGCGTCGGCCACCGGCACTACTACTCGATCGCCGGCCCGACCTTCCTCGCCGAGTACGACAACACGCAGGACAACGCCAACCACATCCACTCCGTCTGGCGTGACCTGCGCAACGACTGGGGCACCGACCTGCTCGCAGCTCACTACGCGATGCATAGATAGAGATGCACAGATAGAGTCAGCACAGCCATCGACGGCATCAGCAGGAACCCGGTGTGAATCCGGGGCGGTCCCGCCACTGTGACCCGTACAGGGGAGTCAGGAACTGCCGCCGTCGGACCTGAAATCGGGGCGTGGATACCCCGGGAAGGAACGTCTGCGCATGCCTGCGAACCTGCTGTTGCTGTCCACCGCCGATACGGATCTGCTGGCGGCTGCCGAGGCCGGCGCCGGGTGGAAGGTCGCGAACCCCGCCCGCCTCGATCTCGCCGAGCTCGGCCCGCTGCTCGACGACGCCGCGGTGGTCGTCGTGCGCCTGCTCGGTGGGCGCCGCGCCTGGGAGGAGGGCCTCGACGCGGTCCTCGCCGTCGGCAAGCCCACCGTCGTCGTCAGTGGTGAGGCGGCGCCGGACGCCGAGCTGATGTCGCTGTCGACCGTGCCGGCCGGCGCGGTGACCGAGGCGCTCGCCTACCTGCGCGAGGGCGGCGCGGACAACCTCCGCAACCTGGCCGGGTTCCTGCGCGACACGCTGCTGCTGACCGGCGACGAGTTCGAGCCGCCACGCGCGCTCCCGGCGTACGGCGTCCGTGGGACGTATGTCGAGGACGAGCGGCCCGTGGTCGGCATCGTCTACTACCGCGCGCACGAGATCTCCGGCAACACCGCGTTCGTCGACGCGCTCGCGGCGGCAGTCGCGGAGGCCGGCGCGCAGCCGTTGCCGGTGTACTGCGGGACGCTGCGCGGACTCGATCCGGAGTCGCCCGAGAACGCCGAGTTGTTCGAGCTGCTGCGCAAGTGCGACGTACTCGTGACGACGCTGCTCGCGGCCGGTGGATCGGTGGCGGCGAACGCGAGCGCGGGTGGTGCGGACGACGCGTGGGACGCAGGGGCGCTGGCGTCGCTGGACATCCCGCTGATCCAGGGGCTTGCGCTGACGTCGACCCGTGAGCAGTGGGTGGACAGCGACGCGGCCGTGAGTCCGCTGGACGCGGCGACCCAGGTCGCGATCCCGGAGTTCGACGGACGGCTGATCTCCGTGCCGTTCTCGTTCAAGTCGTACGACGCCGACGGGCTGGCCCGCTACGTTCCGGACCTGGAGCGGTGCGCGCGGTTGGCCGGGATCGCGGCCGCGCATGCGCGGTTGCGGCACGTGCCGCCCGCCGAGAAGCGGATCGCGCTGGTGCTGTCGTCATACCCGACGAAGCACGCGCGGATCGGGAACGCGGTCGGGCTGGACACGCCGGCGTCGGCGGTGGTGCTGCTCGGGCAGCTGAAGGACGCGGGGTACGACCTGGGCGACCTGGACGTCAGCGAGTTGGAGGGCGACGGGCTGATCCATCAGCTGATCGCGGCCGGTGGACACGACGTCGACTGGCTGACCGACGAACAGCTGGCCAACGCCGTCGCGAAGGTCCTGCTGTCCACGTACGCGACCTGGTTCGGCCGCACGCCCGAGTCGTTGCAGGCGGCAATGATCGAGGCCTGGGGCGAGGCGCCCGGTTCGTTGTACGTCGACACGTCGGGCGACGAGCCGGCGATCGCGCTGGCGGCGCTGCGGTTCGGGAACGTGGTGCTGATGATCCAGCCGCCGCGTGGCTTCGGCGAGAACCCGGTCGCGATCTATCACGACCCGGACATGGCGCCGTCGCATCACTATCTGGCGGCGTACCGCTGGCTCGAGGCCTCGCCTACCGACGGCGGCTTCGGCGCGCACGCCGTCGTACATCTGGGGAAGCACGGAACGCTGGAATGGCTGCCGGGCAAGGGGATCGGCATGGCAGCCGACTGCGCCCCGGACGCAGTGCTCGGGAATCTGCCGATGGTGTACCCGTTCATCGTGAACGACCCGGGTGAGGGGACGCAGGCCAAGCGGCGCGCGCACGCGACGGTCGTCGACCACCTGGTGCCGCCGATGGCGCGGGCCGAGACGTACGGCGACATGGCGAAGCTGGAGTACCTGCTCGACGAGTACGCGACCGTTTCCGCACTCGACCCGGAGAAGGTGCCGACGCTGCGGGCCCAGATCTGGACGCTGATCCAGGCGGCGCAGCTGCACCACGACCTGCATACGTCGGACAAGCCGTCGGACGAGGAGTTCGACGAGTTCGTACTGCACCTGGACGGGTACCTGTGCGAGATCAAGGATGTGCAGATCCGGGACGGGCTGCACATCCTGGGTGGCGCGCCGACTGGCGAGGCACGCGTCAATCTGGTGCTAGCGGTACTGCGGGCCCGGCAACTGTGGGGCGGTTCGTACTCGATTCCCGGATTGCGTGCCGCGCTGGGGAACGCCTTCGGGGTTGACGAGACGGAGTTGCTGGCCAATCCCGGAGCATCCGTCGACCTTGCAGAGCTCGCGGCGTTGGCCGACCTACCGGCTGTGAGCGGGGCAGACGGCGTGGACATTCTCGAGGCAGTCGCGCGGAAGCTGGTCGTCGGGATGGAAACGCTCGGATGGGACGAGACGAAAGTTCCAGTAGTCGTCGGCGAGGTGTTGGGCCGGGACTGGGAGGAAGCGAAGGCGGGGGAGCCCAGCCCCGAGGGTGTTGGTGGGTTGGGCGGGGTGGTGGCGTCGTTGCGGTTTGCGGCGAGTGAGGTCGTGCCTCGGTTGGCGCGGACCGGGGACGAGTTGGCGAACGTGCTGCGGGCGCTCGACGGGCGGTTTGTGGAGGCGGGGCCGTCTGGGTCGCCCACGAGAGGACTCGTGAACGTACTGCCGACCGGGCGGAACTTCTACGCCGTCGACCCGAAGGCGATTCCGAGCCGGAACGCGTGGGACGTCGGCGTCGCGCTCGCGGACTCGCTGATCGCCCGGCATCAGGCGGAGACGGGCGAGTACCCGAGGTCGGTCGGCCTCACCGT
>DASXXB010000361.1:0-7442 GCA_036503355.1 Kribbella sp.
TGTGTGATCCACCCACCCATCGAAGTGAGCATCGGAAAACATGAGCAGTGAAAGCCCAACCCCGTTCCGTACCGTTCTGCGTGGCTACGAGCCTGCCCAGGTGGATCAGCACATCCGTGAGCTGACCACCTCCCTGACCGCCCTGCAGCAGCAGTCCGAGCAGCTGCAGCGGCACGTCCAGGAGCTGCAGTCCCGCACGGACGCCGCGGAGGCGGCCGTCATCTCCGCCCAGGAGGACTCCAAGGACCGTGCCCCGACCTTCACCGAGTTCGGTGAGCGGGTGGCGAAGATCCTGTCGCTGGCCGACGACGAGGCCCGCGACCTGGTGACCCGTGCGCGCACCGACGCGGAGGCGATCGTCGCCGACGCCGAGGCGCACGCCAAGAAGGTCCGCAAGGAGGCCGAGCAGTACTCGCTGGACTGGAAGAGCGAGGTCGACGCCGAGGCCGCCCGGATCCTCGAGGAGGCCCGGACCCAGGCCGACGACATGCGTGACGAGGCCGAGCGTGACGCCACCGCGCGGCGCAGCGAGGCCCAGGCGCTGTACGAGCAGGAGCGGGCCAAGTCCGCCCAGGCCGCGGCCGCCTTCGAGACCACCCTGGCCGAGCGCCGGGGCAAGGTCGAGCAGGAGTTCGCCGCCCGCACCGCGCTGGCCGAGCAGCAGCTGGCTGCCGTCACCGACCGCGCTGCTCAGGTGCAGCGGGAGGCCGACAGGTCCCGGTCCGAGGCCGAGCGCCTCGCGCAGCAGCAGCTGGCCGACGCGAACCGGCAGGCCCAGGAGATCGTCGCCGCCGCGAAGGACAAGTCCGAGCGGATCCGCGCCGAGTCCGAGCGTGAGCTCGCCGCCGCGACGCAGCGCCGGGACAGCATCAACGCGCAGCTGACCAACGTCCGCCAGATGCTGGCGACGCTGTCCGGCAGCCCGGCGATGCCGCTCGACCTGCTGGCCGACGACGACGAAGACGCCACCACCGGCAGCAAGAAGAACTGAACACCAACCCCGTGAGAAGCCGGCTCGACCCCTCGAGCCGGCTTCTTGGCTGATGGACGTTCACGAGGCCGCCGACGCGAACATCGCGGCGGCCTTCAGCCTTTTCGGCCGGTACGGCGCCGGCGCGGTGCTCGACGTACGCCCCGGACTGCTGCTGGTCGCGGCCGCTTCGGAGTACGCCGGTGCCTTCCACAACGCGGCGTTGAGGACCGATCCGGCCACCGATCCGCTCCAGGTCGTCGAGGACATGCAGTCCTTCGGACGGGCTCATCGGCGGGACATGGTGCTCTGGGCCTCGACCCATCGGGACGCCGACCTCGCGGACGTTGCCGAAGCACGCGGTCTTCGGATCCGATCCACCGCTGTGGGCATGGCGCTTCGTACGCCGCCTGCGCTCGGCCTGCCCGTCGGCGTCGAGTTGGTCGCTGATGATCCCGAGGCGTTCGCCGCGGTGCATCGCGAAGTTGTTGCCGACGTCGAGGCCGTTCCGCAGTTCGCGAGTGCGGGCGTGTTGCTGTCGCCGGACGTCTCCTCGGTGGTGGCGTATACGGACGGTACGCCGGTGGCCTGTGCGATGGTCGTTCGCAGTGGGCGTACGGCGGGGGTCTACTGGGTTGCGACTCGTCCCGCGGCGCGGCGGCGTGGGTATGGGCGGCTGGTGACGGCGGCTGTTGCGCGCGCCGGGTTCGAGCAGGGGGCCGAGGTCGTCGTACTGCAGGCGACGGCGATGGGGGTGTCGGTCTACGAGGCGCTCGGGTTCGAGGCGTTCACGGAGTACCGGCGGCTCGGTCAGGTGGGGAGGCGGTAGTGGGCGTCCGCGAGTGGCTCGACCAGGCCGTCGGCGACCAGTCCGTCCAGTGCGCGTTCGCGCTGTACGGCGTCCGGCCAGCACGCGTCCAGCGTCGTTTTAGGCACGGGTGCCGAGGCGGATCGCAGTACGGCGAGGAGGCGGCCGCGGGCCTGGCGGTCGGTGCCTTCGTAGGTTTGCCCGCGGCGGGGCGGGCCGTCGTACGGCGGGCTGCCGGCCAGGACCCAGGCGCACTGCGAGCGGATGGGGCAAGCCGCGCAGTTCGGGGTGCGGGCGGTGCAGACGAGGGCGCCCAGCTCCATCGAGGCGACTGCCCAGCGGGCGGCGGTGGGTTCGTCGGCGGGAAGGGCGCTGACGGCGAGGCGCTGGTCGGCCGCGGTGGGGGAGACGGCCGGTTGGGCGACGCCGGTGAGCGATCGGGCGAGGACGCGGCGGACGTTCGTGTCGACGACCGCGTGTCGTTGACCGAACGCGAACGACGCGATCGCGGCGGCCGTGTACGTTCCCACGCCGGGCAGCGCGAGCAGCGCGGCGTGGTCGTCGGGGACCTCGCCGCCGTGACGGTCCACGATCGCCTGAGCGGCCGCGTGCAGCCGTAGGGCGCGCCGGGGGTACCCGAGCCGGTCCCAGGCCCGCACAGCCTCACCAGGAGCCTCTGCGGCCAGGTCCACCGGCCTCGGCCACCTCTCCAGCCAGCGCTGGTACGCCGGTAGCACGCGATTGACCGGTGTCTGCTGCAGCATAAACTCGCTGACCATCACAGCCCACGCGCCCACGCCCGGCTCCCGCCACGGCAGCACCCGCTTGTTGGCGTCGTACCAGGTCAGCACCGGGTTGTGAATAGCTGACGGCGAGCCTGAGTGATCCAGCACAGTGCCGATATTAGAGTGCGCTTCATGAGCAGTCTGCTCCGTCCGGTCGGGCACCTGCCCGCGAGCGTGTACTGGTTCCGGCGGGGACTCGTGCTCGCGGTCGTGGTGGTGCTGATCGTTCTGCTCTCGAACCTGTTCGGCGGTGGCGGCGACGCGCAGAACGCCGCCGCGTCGGATCCGGAGCCGAACCCGACCACCGCACCACCCGCCTCGGCGCCCACGTCGACGCCGACCGGCAACGGAACGACCGCGGCGACGACCAAGACGACCAAGTCGCCGACGCCGACGCCGACGCCGACTAAGACGAAGACCACTCCGCCAACGGACCTGCCGTGCGAGAGCTCGGACGTCACCGTCACCGCGCTGCCGGCGAACCGGAAGATCGTCTCCGGCTCGATGCTGAACTTCGTCGTTCAGCTGGCCCCGACCGGCGACGGCTGCAAGGCCGCCGTCGGCGCCGACAAGCTGACCGTCACGGTGACGTCGGGCAAGGACCTGATCTGGAGCACCACCCAGTGCGAGAAGGCGATCCAGAACGCCACCCTCGTCGTTGCCAAGGGCAAGCAGTCGGCGGTCACCGTGCCGTGGGACGGACATCGGTCCAGGCCTGGCTGCCTTCCGGGTCAACCGGTTGCCAAGCCTGGGACCTATGTCGTCAAGGCCGAGTACAACGGCCGCCCGTCGAGCGAGCAGGCCTTCCAGGTCGTCTGATCAGCCCGCCTCGGCAGGCCGGCCCGCATCGGCCGGTTGCTTCTGCAGGTGGCTCGGCGCCGCGAACAGCAACGCCGCGGCGAGCCCGATCAGCAGCACCAGCGCGGGCAGAACCAGCGCCTGCGCCATCGAGTCGCTGAACCCCTGCCGCACCGCCTCCGGCAGCCGGCCGCTCGAGAACCCTTCCCCCGCGGGCGCGCCGCCGGCCATCGCCGGCAGATTGTGCGCGAGCCGCGATTCCATCAGTACGGCGATACTCGCACTGCCGAGCACTGCGCCGACCTGGCGCGTCGTGTTGTAGACGCCGGCGCCCGCGCCCGCCTGGTGGAGCGGGAGGTTCCGCGTGGCCGTCGTACCGATCGGTGCCCACATGAAGCCGTTCGCGACGCCGAGCAGCGCGATCGGCAGCAGCAGGTGCCAGATCGGTACGCCGGGCTCGATCACCTGGCTCATCCAGAACATCGAGGTCGCGCAGCACGCCAGCCCGAACCCGGCGATGAAGCGTGGCGGCGTCCGGTCGACGAGGCGGCCGACGAACGGTGCCAGGGCGCCGGAGATGACCGCCATCGGCACCAGCAGCAGTGCGGAACGCGTCGGTGTCAGCCCGCGGACCGCCTGCGCCCACAGCATCAGCGGGAACGCCATCGCGGTGATCGCGAAGCCGACCGTGGTGATCGCGACATTCGCCAGCGAGAAGTTGCGGTCCTTGAACAACCCCAGCGGCAGCAACGGCTCGCCGCGGTTGCGGGACTGCCAGAACGCGAACACCGCCAGGACGACGACACCGGCGATGATCAGCGACCACACCGAGATCGGGCCGGTGATCTGGCCCCAGTCGTACTTCTGCCCCTCCTGGATCCCGAACACCAGCAGGAACAACCCGGCCGCGCTCAGCACGACGCCGATCAGGTCGAACTTGTGCTCGTGGGTCGGCAGGTCCGGCACCAGCCGCAGCGCCAGGAAGAAACCGACCAGGCCGACCGGCGCGTTGATGAAGAAGATCCACTGCCAGCCGAGCCCGTCGACCAGCACGCCACCGAGGATCGGTCCGACCAGCGTCGCGACGCCGGCGGTCGCGCCCCACAGGCTCATCGCCCGGCCGCGCTGGTTCGGCGGGAAGATCCGGGTGATGACCGCCATCGTCTGCGGCGTCATCATCGAGGCGCCGAGGCCCTGGAACACCCGGGCCACGATCAGCAGTTCGATCGTGTTCGTCAGCCCGCACCACACCGACGCCAGCGTGAACAGCGTGAGTCCGGTCAGGTAGAGCTTCTTCGGGCCGATCCGGTCGCCGAGGCGCCCGGTGATCAGCAGCGGTACGGCGTACGCAAGCAGGTAGGCGCTGGTCACCCAGACCACCGTGCCGACGTCGGAGCCGAGGTCCTCGAGGATCGCCGGGGTGGCGACCGAGACGATCGTCGAGTCGACCAGGATCATGAAGAAGCCGAGCACCAGCGCCCACAACGCCGGCCACGGCCGGACCTCCGGCCTCACTGTGTCTTGCGGGACAGCCATTCCAGTTCCTTGCTCTCGATACGTTCGACGGTGTCGGCGAGCCATCCGCGCTCGGCCGCGATCTGGCCCCGGACGTAGTCCGCGGCCATCCAGTAGCGCTCCGGTACGCCGGACGCCTGCGCCAGGCCGATCGCCTCGTCGACGTCGGCCAGCCAGCGGTCCAGGTCCTCGATCCGCCGACGCATCCGCAGTACCGCGTCGTCGGCCTCCAGGTTGTGTGCCTCGCTCAGTACCACCGGGAACAGCGGGTATTCGTAGACGAAGCTCTCGAGCCCGCGCTCCACCCGGCTGGTCAGCGCCGCGTTCCCCTCCGGGGTGATGTCGTACGTCGTCCGTTCCGGGCGGTTCCCGGCCCGCTCGGTGCCGATCGCGCGGACGTACTGCTGGCCGGCCAGCCGCTCGACCGTGTGGTAGAGCGAGCCGGGCCGGACCTTGACGATCCGGTTGTTGTGGCGGCTCAGCAGCAGTTGGTACATCTCGTAGGCGTGCATCGGCCGCTCGTTCAGCAGCGCCAGCACGGAGATCGCCAACGGGGTCAGCTCAGACATCATCCTCCAACCGGAATGTTCCATGTGGAGTATTAGCCTGACCGCGCCGAAACGCAAGACGCCTCCGGTTCTTTCACGAACCGGAGGCGCCTGGTGACTTTCAGTGGCTACGGCGCTGGATGACCGGACATGCCCTAGACGTAGCGTTCGAGGATGCTGGACTCGGCCAGGCGGGACAGGCCCTCGCGGACCGTGCGGGCGCGGTTCTCGCCGACGCCCTCGACCGTCTGCAGGTCGTCGATGCTTGCCGCGAGCAACTTCTGCAGGTGGCCGAAGTGGTCGATCAGCCGGTCGATCACGGCCCCCGGCAGCCGCGGCACCTTGGCCAGCAGCCGGTAGCCGCGCGGCGTGACGGCCGCGTCCAGTTGCTCGGCGCCACCGATCTGCAGGGCGCGCGCGACCTGGCCGATGTCGAGCAGGTCAGCGGGGCTGACCGCGTCCAGCTCGAGCAGTACGTCGTCGGCTGTCTTGGCGCGGCGCCCGGTGGCCGGCGGGAGGTAGTCGCGGACGACCAGCTCACGTTCGCCGGCGACGCCCGCGACGAGTTCGTTGAGCTGCAGCGTGAGCAGCCGGCCGTCGGTGCCGAGCTCGACGACGTACCCGTCGATCTCGGTCGCGATCCGGCGGACCATCTCCAGCCGCTGCGCGACCGCGGCGACGTCGCGGACCGTGACCAGGTCCTCGATCTCCAGGGCGGACAGCGTGCCGGACACCTCGTCGAGGCGCAGCTTGTAGCGCTCGAGGGTGGCGAGCGCCTGGTTGGCGCGGGACAGGATCGCGCCGGTCTCCTCGAGCACGTAGCGCTGGTCGTCGACGTACAGCGCGATGATGTGCATCGACTGCGACACCGAGATCACCGGGAACCCGGTCTGCCGGGCGACCCGGTCGGCGGTCCGGTGCCGGGTGCCGGTCTCCTGGGTGACGATCGCCGGGTCCGGCATCAGGTGCACCGCGGCCCGGATCAGCCGGGTCGCGTCGCGGTCCAGGATGATCGCGCCGTCCATCTTGCTGAGCTCCCGCAACCCGGTCGCGGTGAACTCGACGCCGATCTCGAAGCCGCCGGTGGAGATCGCGTCCACGGCCTTGTCGTGCCCGAGCACGATCAGTGCGCCGGTCCGCCCGCGCAGGATCCGTTCCAGGCCTTCGCGTAGTTCGGTACCGGGAGCCACCGCCGCGAGCGTCGCCCGCAGCCGGGCGCCGGTGCTGTTCTTGTCCGTGTTCGCCGCCACGGAACCTGAGTCTATGCGGTTCCCCGCGCACAGTTGCGCGGATATCCGTCAGCTCGCCGGGTCCGGCCCGGCCGGTCCGCTGCCCGATTGCCGGTGCGCGTGCACCCGCTCGTGCATCCGACCGTGCACTGCCCGTTTCCCGCGTACGGCGATGCTTCCGACGTACGACGCCTGCTGCGTCAGGGGCAGCGGATGACCTGGCCGGCGTACGTCAGACCGCCGCCGAATCCGAACAGCAGGACCGGCGCGCCGGACGGGATCTCGCGCTTCTCGACCAGCTTCGACAGCGCGATCGGGATGCTCGCGGCCGAGGTGTTGCCGGACTCCACGACGTCCTTGGCGACCACCGCGTTGACCGCGCCGAGCCGCTTCGCGAGCGGCTCGATGATCCGCAGGTTCGCCTGGTGCAGGACGACGCCGCCGAGCTCCTCCGGCTTCAGGCCGGCCTTCTCACAGACCTGCTGGGCGATCTGCGGCAGCTGCGTGGTGGCCCAGCGGAAGACGCTCAGACCCTCCTGCTGGAACGGGCCCTCGCGGCCCTCGATCCGGACCGCGTCGGACATCTCCGGCACCGAACCCCACACCACCGGACCGACGCCGGCGTCCTCGGTCTCGTCGGCGACCAGCACGGCGGCGCCGGCGCCGTCACCGATCAGCACGCAGGTGGTGCGGTCGGTCCAGTCCGTCCAGTCGGAGAGCTTCTCGACGCCGATCACGACCGCCTTCGACGCGGCACCCGCGCGGATCGCCTGGTCCGCGGTCGCCAGC
>DASXXB010000362.1:0-1671 GCA_036503355.1 Kribbella sp.
GATCGCCCGGCTCGGCGGTGGGGTCTGGTTCCTCGACCCGCACGCCGACGGCTGGAAGCGCGCCAAGCCCTACCTGGCCGACCCGGCCTTGCGAGGCCGGTTGTGGGAGGTGAACCTCGACGTCCGCGGCCGGAGCAAGCGGTTGCCCGGCTGGAATCCGCTGAGCATGCAGGGCTTCACGGAGCCCGACATCGAAGACCGCGTCGACGCGGTCGTGACGTCGTTCGCCGCGGCGCTCGGCTGGGGTGACGCCGCGCCGCGCGCGAAGTCGATCCTCACCAAGGCCTGCGAAGCCCTCTGCTACCTCGCGATGCGGCTCCCGGCGGACTGCGCGCCGACGATCTTCCAGATCCCCACGCTGTTGGACGACGAGACCTGGCGCGAATCCATCCTGCCCGCGTTGAGGCCGAGCGTGCGCCGGTACTGGACGGATTCGTTCCCGAAACTGGCCCCGGACGCGACGACGGTGGTCACCAACATCATCAACCGGCTCCGGACCAGCCCGACGCTCTCGGCGTTCCTCGGCTCGTCGGTGACGACCTACGACGTCCGGCGGGCGATGGACACCGGCCGGATCGTGTTCGTCTGCACCACCGGCAGCGGCGAGACGAACAAGCTGATCACCTCGTTCATGATCTACGACCTGTTCCGGGCAGGCCGGTCCCGGGCCGATACGCCGGTGGAGAAACGGCGCAGGTGCGACGCGTTCGTCGACGAGCTCGCCGCGGTCGACGGGGCCTCTCGTGGCTACCTCGCGGCGATCCTCGAACAGCTGCGCAAGTACCGCGTCGCGCTGCACGCGATGAACCAGATGCCCGATCGGCTGGCGCCGGAGACCCGCAGGGCGCTGTTGCAGAACCAGTCGCTGCTGATGACCTCGGCCGCGGCGATCGACGGCGCCCGCACGGTGGCCCGCGAGTTCGGCGGCCTGGTGCAGCCGGCGACGGTGACCGAGCTGGAGCAGTTCCACCACGTCGTGACCGTCACCCTCGGCGGGCAGCGCACTACCCCGTTCAAGATCCGCGGCCTGCACGTGGACGACGAGTTCGCCGAGCACTTCCACCCCGAGTGGAACGACGAGGTCGACCACGCCCTCGACGCCAACCTCGCCCGGCGCCCGATCGGCGAGGTCCTCGACGAGCTCGAGGACCTGGACGACCGGATCCTCGACGCCCTGCAGGCCGAGCTGCCGGCGCCGCCGCAGCCGCGACGCGGACGTCCGCCGACCCGGGGCAGCGGTGCCGGCATCGACCTGACCTCGAGTGTGGAGTGATCGCCGTGGACGTCTTCCAACGGGAGGCCCTGACCGCCCTCTACTGGCATCGCCTGATGTCGACCGACCAAGTCCGGCGGCTGGTGGCCCCCGTGCTGTCCCCGGTCAGCGTTCGCGCGAAGCTGGCCGCTCTGCGTCGTGACGGGCTCGCCGACCGGATCACCAGGGAACACCGGCCGCGGACTTGGCACGTCACCGCGGAAGGAGCCGAAGTCGTCGAGGCGGCCGGGACGGTCGATGCTCGCGCCTACCGGCTTCCCGGCACGGCGGTCGCGCACCTCCTGCAGGAGCACACTCTCGACGTCGTCGAGACCGGTCTCGCGTTCGTCGACGCCGCCCGGTCACACGGACACGAATGCGGCCCGCTGTCCTGGACACCCGAGGTCGCCCACCAGTTC
>DASXXB010000363.1:0-4053 GCA_036503355.1 Kribbella sp.
GCCGTCGAGATCATCCACGCGAACGGCGCCAGGAAAGCGATGGCGAGAATCCACAACGGGATCCCCCACGCCCATTTCCGGTATTTCCTAGTCATTGAGGGCCCTCCCGCGCTGTGCCCGCCAGGTGAGCAGGGTCAGGACGAGTACGCCGGCAAACGTCACCAGGCCGATCGCCGACGCGTAACCGAACCGGTAGAACTGGAAGCCGGTCTGGTACATGTAGTACGAGATCGTGGTCGTCGCGTCACCCGGACCGCCGGCGGTGATCAGTGCGATCAGCCCGAAGCCCTGCGATGCCCCGATGATCAGCGTGACCAGCAGGAAGATCGTTGCCGGCAGCAACGACGGCCAGGTGATCGCGCGGAACTTCGCCCACGCCGGTGCGCCGTCGATGTCGGCCGCCTCGTACAGCTGCTGCGGCGCGTCCTGCAACGCCGACAGGTAGATCAGCGAGCAGTACCCAGCGCCGCCCCAGACCGCCATCACGATCAGCGCCGGCAGTGCCCAGTGCGAGGACGCGAACCACGCCGGCTGGATCCCGAACACGTCGAGCACCTGGTTGACCAGGCCCGCCTTCGGGTTCATCAGCATCAGCCAGGTCATGCCAATCGCGACCACGTTGACGATGTAGGGCAGGAAGAAGATCGCCCGCAGTACGGCACGTCCCGGGAGCGGGCGGTTCAGTGCGATGGCGAGCCCCAGGCCGAGTACGACGGTCAGCGGGACGGACACCACGACGTACACCAGCGTCAGCCCGATCGCGTGCCAGAACCCCGGGTCGCGGGCGATCGCGACGAAGTTGTCGATGCCGTTGAACGTGATGCCGCCGAGGCCGGAGACCAGGTTCCAGTCGGTGAAGGCGAGCACCACCACGCTGATCAGCGGGATCAGCGTGAACGCGATCACGCCGAGCAGGTTCGGGGCGATGAACAGGAAACCGATCCACCCGGACGGGCGGATACCGCGACCTGGTTCCGAAAGCGTTTTCGTACGGGCCGTGACGAGCGTCGCGGTGGCCATCAGGGCCTCCTCTCGTTGCGGGCGATCGCCGCGTCGGCGAGCCGCCGTACCTCACGGATCGCGCCGCCCGGGTCCTTCTCGCCGAGCCAGCACAGGTCGCGCTGCTGCTTGACCGCCAGGGTGATCTCCGGGAAGCCGGTCAGCCGGGTGTCGGTGGCGAGCTTCGGGCCGGACTCCAGGACGACCCGGCGGAAGGAATCCAGGTCGAAGTATTTTTCCGGATCTTTTCCGAGCATTCCGGAAACGATCTGCTCGTCGGTGACGTTGCCGAGCGCCGGCATCTTGCCGCCCTTGAGCATCGGTGACGCGCCCTCGGTCAGCCAGAACTTCACGAACGCCCAGGCCGCCTCGAACTTCGGCGACTTCGGGTTGATCATGATGAAGTTGCTGTACGAGCCGCCGTTCCAGTCCTGGCCGTCGACGGTCGGCGACGGCGCGAACGCGACTTTGAAGTCGTGCGGATACTTCTTCGCGTCGTACAGGTACCGCAGGTTGAACGGGGCCGTCGACCAGAGGTGGAACTCCTCGCTCAGGAAAGCGTTCTGCTGGTACGCGTCCAGGTGCCGGGACAGCACCTCGGTCCACGGGAACGCCGTACCGTCGGCGATCATCTCGCGACCGAGGCGGAAACCCTGCTCGAAGTGCGGATCGCCGAAGTTCGAGCGGTTTCCGTCGTACCAGTAGTTCGGGCCGAGGGCGATCCGGGCCACGTCGGGCACTGTGTAGGTGCCGACGGTCTTGTCCGTCGTCAGCTTCTTCGCCGTGGCGCGGAACTCGTCGATCGTCCACGCGTCCGGGAGGTCGACGCCGGCCTGCTGCCGGAGCTTCTCGTTGAACAGCACGAAGAACGGCTCGCGCGCGGTGGCCAGCGCCTTCACCTTGCCGTTCTCGACGTACGACCGCGGCTGCTCGGTGTCGAGGAACACCTGGAGCTCCGGGTCCGCCTGCACCCGATCGGTCAGGTCCGCCGCCAGCCCGGACCCGGCCCGCAGCGCCATCGAGGCCTGCGAGTAGGTGAAGTACACGTCGATGTCGACGCCGCCCTGGAGCGCGGTGTCGAGCTTGAGGTTGCCGCGGTCGTCGTTCACGAACCGCGTGTAGTTCACCTTGTACTGCGGGAACTTCTGCTCGAACGCCTTCACCAGATCGGCCGGCCCGGACTTGGCCGGCACCCCGCCCCACACCTGCAGGGCCCCGGACCGCCCGCCGTCGCCCCCGGAACACCCAGGCACCACAGCAGCCGCCAGCCCCGCACCAACCCCGGCCAGCACCTCGCGCCGAGAAAATCTTTTACGCCTCACACTCCACCTCCCACCGAATCCCGCAAAAGATTAGCGACCCCACCCACCCTTGGGAAGGGGCAGTTGCAAATCTTTTTCAGGGACCCGTCAGAGGGTGCAGTTCACCAGGACTGGTTCGTTGACCAGGGTGATGCCGAAGGACTGCTGGACCTGGGTGCGGACGTGGGTGGCCAGGGTGAGGAGTTCCTTGGCGGTGGCGTGGCCGCGGTTGGTGAGGGCCAGGGTGTGTTTGGTGGAGACGGCGGCGTTGCCGATCGTGAAGCCCTTGGAGACGCCGGCGTGTTCGATCAGCCAGGCGGCGCTGGTCTTCACGCGACCGTCGGGCTGCGGCCACTGGGGCGCGCCGGCCGGGACGTCGGCAGGCGTGTCGAGCATCGGGTTGGTGAAGAACGATCCGGCGCTCCACGTGTCGTGGTCGGCCGGATCCAGCACCATGCCCTTGCTGCGCCGCAGACCGAGAACGGCCTCGCGTACGTCGGTCATCGGCGCCCGCGATCCCGGCTCCACGTCGAGGACCCGGGCCAGTTCGGCGTACCCGACCGGCGCCGACAGATCGCCCAGCCGCAGCTGGAACGTGACCTCGAGTACGACGTACCGCGCCGGATCGGCCTTGAACCGGGAGTTCCGGTACGAGAACCCGCACTCGGCGGCGAAGATCGTCTCGACCTTGCCCAGCACCCGGTCCCACACCCGCACCGACGCGATCGTCTCCGCGACCTCGTGCCCGTACGCGCCGACGTTCTGCACCGGCGTCGACCCCGCGAGCCCGGGGATCCCGGACATCGACTCGAGCCCGCTCCACTCCTCGGCGATCGCGCGCTGGACGAAGCCGTCCCAGTCCTCGCCGGCCGCGACCCGCACCATCGCCCCCGAGCACAGGTCCGCGTCGACCCGCACGCCGGTCGTCGCGACCTTCACCACGGTCCCTCGGAACCCGTCGTCCCCGATCACCACGTTGCTGCCGCCGGACAGCAGCAGCACCGGCTCGCCGGCGGCATCTGCGTCGCGGACCGCGGTGATCAGCTCCTCTTCGGTACTGACCTCGACGAACTTGTCGGCCGGCCCGCCGATCCGCAGCGTGGTGTACCCGGCCAGCGGCACGTGTGTACTCACCGGACCCGCACGACCGCCCTGGCGCGGCCGAGCACCTTCTCCTCGCCCGCAACCGCCGTGATGTCGATCTCGGCGAGCCCGTCGGCGACCTTGTCGACCTTCGCGGAGAACGTCACCGCGGCCCCCTTGTCGTCGTCCGGTACGACGACGGGCTTCGTGAACCGTACGCCGTACTCCACGAGATCGGCCGGGTCCTCGATCCAGTCCGTGACGACCCGCACCGCCGACGCCATCGTGAGCATCCCGTGCACGATCACACCGGGCAGGCCGAGCGCCGCGGCCATCCGGTCGTTCCAGTGGATCGGGTTGAAGTCGCCGCTCGCCCCGGCGTACCGGACCAGGTCGTCACGCTTGAAGGTGACGGTCAGCGGCGGCAGCTCCGTACCAGCCTCGATCATGCGTCGGCCCGGTTGTGCGAGAGGGTCGAGGTCGAGGTGGCGATCGGCTCGCCGTCGACGGTGGTCAGGGCGGTCTCGTACATGATCACCTCGACGGGACCGGCCTTGCGCACGGTCGTGATGGTGGCGGTCGCGGCGATCTCGTCGCCGGCCTTGATCGGGCGGGTGTAGCTGAACTTCTGCGCGCCGTGCACGATCCGGTCCAGCCGGAGGCCGAGCTC
>DASXXB010000364.1:0-3816 GCA_036503355.1 Kribbella sp.
AGTTCTGCCGCGGTAGGACTCTCGTCTCCAGCCACGATCATCACCTCACCATGTGGGGCTCGACCCTATGGACCTTACCCAGAAAACCTCGCCGGGCAAGCTGAATCCCATCACGTGTCGGTTGCGGATGAACCTGTTGCCGTCGGCATGTCGCCGGAAGTTTCCGGCGCCGGTTCCCTGGACGGCTCCGCGCGGCGCGGACCCGCGTAGTCGTCGCCGTACGCGCCCGGTGCCGGCCGGCGCTTCTTGCGCGGCGCCTGGACGCCGTGCGCCATCCTCCGGGCGGTGACCAGAAACGCCGTGTGACCCTGCATCCGGTGGCCCGGACGGACGGCGAGACCCTCCACGTGCCAGTCTCGCACGAGGGACTCCCACGCGCGCGGCTCGGTGAACTCGCCGTGTGCCCTCAGCGTCTCCACAACCCGGCTCAGCTGCGTCGTGGTGGCCACGTAGGCACAGAACACGCCACCGGGTGAAAGTGCCTCAGCGACGACGTCAACGCACTCCCACGGCGCGAGCATGTCGAGTACGACGCGGTCGACGTCCTGCTCGTTCAGCTTCTCGACCAGGTCGCCCACCTCGAGCCGCCAGGCCGGGTGCTCGCCGCCGAAGAACCCGGTGACGTTCTTCCGCGCGACCTCGGCGAAGTCCTCGCGGCGCTCGAACGAGATCACCTGCCCGTGGATCCCGACCGCGCGCAGCAGCGCAGTGGTCAGCGCGCCGGAACCGGCGCCCGCCTCCACCACCTTCGCGCCCGGGAAGATGTCGGCCATCGTGACGATCTGCGCGGTGTCCTTGGGGTAGATCACCGCGGCGCCGCGCGGCATCGAGACCGAGTAGTCGGCCATCAGCGGCCGCAGCGCCAGGTACTCCACGTTGCCCTTGGAGCGAATCGTGACCGCGTCCGGGCCGTCGATCAGGTCGTCGTGCGCGATCCCGCCCTTGGTCGTGTGGAAGATCTTGCCGCGCTCCAGCTTGACCGAGTGCCGGCGGCCCTTGGAGTCCTGCAGGGTGATCCACTCGCCCTCCTGCAGCGGTCCGTGATGGACCCCGGAGAACGCCTGGTCGGGAAAGTCACGCAAGTCAGCCATAAGGCGCTTACCTTAACTTTCGGTCACCGGAACCGGATAATCAGCGGCCCCGGAACGCGCGTTCCACGTCCGTCGTCGCGAGCACGCCGTACACCCCGCCGTTCGCGTCCAGGACCAGGTACTCCGAGGCGGGCTGCTCGCGCAGCGTGGCCAGGATCTCCTCGCCGGTGTCGTTCACGCCGATGATGTGGCCCGCGGCGATCCGGGTGGAAACCTCGCTGACCGTGGTCCACGGGCGCTGGTTCGGGGCCACGGCGGCGACTGCCGACTCCGAGACCAGCGCGTGCGGCTTGCCGTCGCCGTCGATCACCACGACCGCTCCCGCCTGCGCCTGCCCGGCGAGCCGGACGGCCTCGGAGATCGGCGTACCGGAATGTACGGCGACGGCGCGGCGGGCCAGTGTCCGCACCTGGAGGTTGGGCAGCTTGCGGCGCAGCCGCGCCTGCATCAACGAAGCCGTCGATCCCGACCAGAGGAAGAAGCCGATCAGCAGCGCGATACCGAAGTCGATGATCGAGGGCTGCCAGTTCCAGATCGACTCGGCCAGGACCGGGACCGCGAGCACCAGGATCGCCAGCAGCCGGCCGGCCCACGCGGCGGCGATCGTGCCGGTGTGCATGTTGCCGGTGATCTTCCAGACGATCGCCCGCAGCACCCAGCCGCCGTCGAGCGGCAGACCGGGCAGCAGGTTCGTGACGCCGACGATCAGGTTCGCGAGGCCGAGCTCGAGCAGGGCGACGTACCCGACGCCCTCGTCGAAGCCGCGGGAGGCGAAGTACGCCAGTCCGCCGACGAGCAGTGAGGCGATCGGGCCGACCACCGAGACCGCGAACTCCTCCAGCGGTGACTTCCGCTCGCCCTCGATGTGCGTGCCGGCCGCGAAGAAGCCGAGGTTGATCTCGGAGACCCCGATGCCGAACCGCAACGCCATCAGCGCGTGCGCCAGCTCGTGGATCAGGATCGACACCGTGAACGCGACCACGAACGCGAACGCGGCGACGTACCGCCAGCTGCCGAGCTCCGGGAACTGCTGGCCGATGATCGTCGCGAAGCCGAGCGCGAGCAGCATCGCCACCGGCAGCCAGGTGAACCGCATGGTCAGGCGGATCCCGCGGACGCGACCGAGCACCCACGTTCCGGGCGGCGGCGGACCGGCCGGCTGGGCGGGATTCTGGGGGTCACGCGAGTCAGCCATCAACCCAACGCTACTTGGCCGTCGGTAACTGCGTGCTACACACCCTGGTTTTCCACAGGCCGCGGGGTGGGGGCACGCGAACTGTCGGTGGTTGTGCCTAGGGTTTGGTTCATGAGCGTTGCAGTCGATGTCGATCCGCACCCGCGGGGTGCCCTGTCGCCCTCCCGAGCCGCGGACTTCATGAGCTGCCCGCTGAAGTACCGGTTCCGGGTGGTCGACCGGCTGCCGGAGAAGCCGTCCCCGGCCGCCGTCCGCGGCACGGTCGTGCATGCCGTGCTGGAGCGGTTGTTCGACCTGCCGCGCGGGCAGCGGACGCTGGAGCAGGCGGCGCAGATGCTCGAGCCGCAGTGGCAGCGGCTGCTCGAGGAGGAGCCCGAGGTCGGCGAGCTGTTCGCGGAGGACGCGAGCGGCGACGAGCTGGCCAAATGGCTCGCCGAAGCACACCAACTGCTCGGGAAGTACTTCACCCTCGAGGACCCGAACGCCCTCGAGCCCGCCGAGCGGGAGCTGTACGTCGAGACCGCGCTGGACTCCGGCCTGGTGCTCCGTGGGTACGTCGACCGCCTGGACATCGCGCCGACGGGTGAGATCCGGGTCGTCGACTACAAGACCGGGCGTTCGCCGTCGGAGTTCTTCGAGGCGAAGGCGCTGTTCCAGATGAAGTTCTACGCGCTGGTGCTGTGGAAGCTGCGCGGCGTCGTTCCGGCGATGCTCCAGCTGGTGTACCTCGGCAACGGCGAGATCGTGCGGTACGTGCCGGACGAGGCCGATCTGCGCGCGTGCGAGCGCAAGGTCTCCGCGCTCTGGATCGCGATCACCCGCGCCCTCGACTCCGGCGACTGGCGCCCGAGTCCCGGCCCACTCTGCGACTGGTGCGACCACAAACCGCTCTGCCCGGCCTGGGGCGGTACGCCGCCGCCGCTGCCGGCCCGCTCCGTCGAGGAGGTCGCGGCCGAGTCGGCAGGCATCGACCTGATCGCAGTGGACGGCTAGCACCAGGCGGACGGCTAGCACAGGCGGATGGCCGGCAGTAGAGGAACCGTGGGTCGGTACGGTTCGTCGCATGAGTGTGAGTGAGGTGGCGGTCCGCGCGGTCGAGGTCCGGAAGCGGTACGGCGGCGGCGCGACGCAGGTCGATGCGCTGGCCGGCGTCAGCGCGGACTTCGGGAAGGGCCGGTTCACCGCGATCATGGGCCCGTCCGGGTCCGGGAAGTCCACGTTGCTGCACTGCCTGGCGGGGCTCGACCAGCCCTCCGACGGGAAGGTGCTGCTCGGTGACGTCGACCTGACCACCCTCCCGGACAAGCAGCTCACACGTCTGCGCCGCGACCGGATCGGTTTCGTGTTCCAGGCGTTCAACCTGGTTCCGACGCTGTCCGCGCTGGAGAACATCACGCTCCCCCTGGACCTCGCCGGCCGCAAACCGGACCAGGACTGGCTGGCCACGGTCGTCGACGCGATCGGGCTCGCCGACCGTCTCGGGCACCGCCCGGCACAGCTGTCCGGCGGTCAGCAGCAGCGGGTGGCCTG
>DASXXB010000365.1:0-19969 GCA_036503355.1 Kribbella sp.
AGGAAGCGTCGAGATCCCAGGCGTCGAACGCGTTCGGCAGATCGTGGTGCAGGACCAGGTCGTTGAGACGGGAGCCCTCGGCAACCAGTTCGCGATCGTGACGGGTGTCGACGAGCGACGTGATCGTCCCGTCGGCGGCGATCGTGACCCGCAGTACGCCGTTGTCGACCAGCCACTGCTCCCCGTCGAACTGGGCAGTCACGCTCGGCCCGGTCGGAGCGGGTGCATCCGAAGCACCTAGCGCGGGAACACCGTCCACAGGCATAGGTACGGCGTTGAAGCGGATCGGCGTGTCACCGGTACCGCCCAATTGGCCCAGCGCGGTCGCGATCAGGTCCTCGAGTTCGGCCTGGACCTTTTCGTATGCGGCCCGCGCTTCCCGGTGGACCCACGCGATCGACGAGCCGGGCAGGACGTCGTGGAACTGGTGCAGCAGCACCGTCTTCCAGATCCGGTCCAGGGCGTCGTACGGGTACGCCGCTCCGGTCCGGACGGTCGCCGCCGTACACCAGAGCTCGGCCTCCCGCAGCAGGTGCTCGCTGCGGCGGTTGCCGCGCTTCATCGCCGCCTGCGACGTGTACGTGCCGCGATGTGCCTCCATGTACAGCTCACCGACCCACACCGGCGCGTCCGGGTACTCGGCCTCGGCCCGCTCGAAGAAGGCCGTCGGCGTGAGGTGCTCGATCGGAGGCGCGCCTTCGAGGTCCGCCTGGCGGCGAGCCCGCTCCATCATCACCGCGGTCGGTCCGCCACCGCCGTCGCCGTGCCCGAACGGGACCAGCGAGGTCGTCGCACCGGCGTGGTCACGGAAGTTCCGCGCCGCGTGATTCAGCTCGGCCGGCGTCAGTTCGGACAGGTAGGTGTCGACCGGCGGCAGGTGCGCGAACAGGCGCGTGCCGTCGATCCCCTCCCACCAGAACGTGTGGTGCGGGAACGGGTTGGTCGGATGCCAGGCGAGCTTCTGGGTGAGGAACCACCGGAACCCGGCCAGCGCGGCGATCTGCGGCAGCGCAGCGGAGTACCCGAAGGAGTCCGGCAGCCAGACCTCGCGCGGCTCGACGCCGAACCGCTCCGCGAAGTACCGCTTGCCGTGCACGAACTGCCGCACGAGCGCCTCGCCGCCCGGCATGTTCGTGTCCGACTCGACCCACATGCCACCGGCGGGGACGAACCGGCCGGCGGCGACCGCCTCGGTGATCCGCGCGAACAGCTTCGGCTGGTGCTCCTCGATCCACGCGTACTGCTGCGCCTGCGAGCAGGCGAACCGCAGCTCCGGGTATTCGTCCATCAGCGCCAGCACGTTCGCGAACGTCCGCGTGCACTTGCGCACCGTCTCCCGCATCGGCCACAGCCAGGCGGAGTCGATGTGCGCGTGCCCGACGGCCGCGACGCGATGGGTGCTCGCCGCGGCCGGCTGCGTGAGAACCGTCGCCAGCTCGGCCCGCGCAGCGTCGACACAGTCGTGGATCCGTTCCGGATCGATCAGGTCGCAGGCGCGGTCGAGGGCGCGGAGGATCTTCGACCGGCGCGGATCGTCGGCGGCCAGCTCGACCGCCCATCCGATCAGTACGTCGAGATCGACCGCCAGCGCTCCGGCTCCGGAATCCAGCTGGACCAGCTCGGCCCGGCGGAAGCGGTACTGCGGTTCGCCGTCGGCGTCCAGCCCGTCCCCGAGTGAGGTCGGGCGGAACGCGCGCGCGGCGATGTCGGGGTTCGCCGCGCCCTCGACGTACAGCTCGACCTTCGTCGCTCCGGGCTCGAGCCGCACGTACTGGCTGCGCGGATGCACCCCCTTCACGATGCTGCCGTCCGCGCGGTGCACCAGGCCCTCGGACTGGAAGCCGGGTCCTCCGTCGAAGCCGAGGTCGACGACGACGGCCGCTTCCGCGCCGGCCCAGTCGGCCGGGACCTCGCCCTCGAGCCGGAACCACGCGGTCGTCCAGGCCGAGCCCCAGGCGGACCCGGCGCTGAACGGCTCGAACGGTCCGGCCGTCGCCTGCTCGAACGGCTCCGGCTCGCCGGGCAACCGCCGGACGGCGATCCGCAGCGGCGCGGTCCGGCGCTCGACGGCGGGACGGACCCGCTCGTCGAGCATCCGGCGCGCCCGATCGATGGTGCGTTGTGGATGCTGGTGCATCACGAACCCTTCGCGAAGCGGACCTTGACGAGCATCTGCGCGCCGGTCGACGACGTGTAGTAGGTGAAGTACTTCGTCAGCCCGTCGGCGCTGGTGTACTCCGGGTGTGCGAACGCGGCGTACTCGGTCCCGCTGGTCTTGGCGGCGGTGAAGAGCTTGGTCGGCGTGCTCCACGGACCCCACGGGTTGGGCGCCGTCTGGTACATGACGTCCTGGGCCAGGAACTGCATGAACACGTTGACGTATGCGCCGAACGCGCTGTCCCAGTAGACCGTCGAGCCGGCGGCGCCGTTCTCCTTGACCTTCACGGCCTTGGACGGATCCGTCGACCACTGCGGCGTACCGTTGCTGTTGGCACCGATGTAGAAGCGCCACTGCGCGATGTCCGTGACCTGGGCGACCGGGACCTTCGCGACCGCGCAACCGTCGAGGGTGCACTTGCCGTAGCCGTAGAGCGTGTTGCCGACCAGCGTCATCGCCTGACCGGTCCAGTCCTGGCCGGGCGGGAAGAACAGCGTGTTGTCGGTGCCCTCCGGGCTCGGGATGTCGGCCGGGCGGTTGGTCGCGGCCAGCCGCGTGACCGTCTTGGTCTGCATGTCGACCGACACCAGCCCGGTGCCCTGCGCCTGACCGACGAAGCCCGACTCACACGGCGTACCGACCCGGCCTCCGCGGCAGAGCTTGCCGTACGACACCAGGATGCGGTGCCGGGCCTGGTCCACCACGGCCGGGCCGGGCCAGTGCGCGAACACCGTTCCGCAGTACTCGTCGGTGGAGTTCGTGCAATCGGCGGAGGCGTGCGCGGTCTGGAAGGCGTTCTCGGCGGCGGAGAACGGGACGAACTCCGGCGGTACGCCGGTCGAGTGCTCGTCGAACGGGTTCGCCGAGGTCATCGTGATGTTGTCGCTCGCGTCAAGGTCGCTGGTGGTCGCGGCGGTGCTGGTCAGGAAGCCGTCCGGATCCTTCAGGATCGTGTCGTCGAAGAACCACAGCGACTGGTTGCCGTAGCGGACGCTCTGGCCGTTGTCGCGGGCGGCGTTGTGCGGGTTCTGGGTGATCGGGCCGAGTTCGGTCGTGCTCTCGACCACCAGGTTCGAGGCTCGATGGCCGGCTGCGACGGCTTGGGCAGCTGGTTGGGCGGCTGGTTGGGCGCCTGACTGGGCGGCCAGGGCAGGCGTGCTGAGCGCGGTGGCCGCGAGCAGCGCCGCGGCGAAGAGGGGAAGACGGGGTTGACGCACGGTTGGTACTCCCTCACTGAGTGACGGCAACAAGGTGCGAAGCGATTTGATGATGTCAACGTTGACATAGCCTTGTCAACGTTGACATTTCTTCCTAAGGTGCCTGCGGTGACCACCCTTTCCCGCCGTACTTTCCTGCGCACCAACGCCGCTCTGGCCACCGGCCTGGGCGTCTCCGCCGCGCTGCCGGCACAGTCCTGGTCCTCATCCCCGACCCAGTCCTCCCCCGTCGACAGACCGCTGCGGGCAACCCGCGCCGACGAGTGGACCCAGCTGTTCGACCGCCGCTCCGGCTGGATCGGCGCCGACGGGATCTACTCGGTCCCGCTCGACGGCCGTGACGGCCTCGGCTCGGCGACCCCCGGCTCGCGCACCGCGTTCATCTTCAGCGACACCCGGATCGGCACCGTGGACCCGTCGTCGCTGACCTACAACCAGACCGGCTTCATCAACAACTCGTCGGCCGTGCTCGTCGGCGACCGGCCCGATCCCGATCACGCGACCTTCGTCATTCCGGACAACGGCGCCTTCGGCAGCGGGTTCTGGATGAACGACGGGATCGCGATCGGCGACACCCTGTACGCGACCGGGTTCGCCCCGGACTCCAACTGGAACGCGGCCCGCGTCGACCTGATCGCCGTACCGCTGCGGGACGGCGTGCCCGACTACACCGCCGTACGCCGGACCGAGGACGTCGGCCTGCTCGTCCGGGACAGCACCTACATCGTGATGTTCGGCGTCGGCATCACCCCGGCCGCGGACGGTTACGTGTACGCCTACGGCTACCGCAACAGGCTCGCCGACGGTCAGAAGGACCTGGTCGCCGCGCGCGTGCGCCGCGAATCGTTCGCCGACATCGCGTCGTGGCGGTTCTGGAGCGGTACGGCGTGGAGCCCGGACATCACGGTCAGCGTGCAGGATGCCGCCGTACTGCATCCCGACGTGTCGACCGAGCTCAGCGTCACGCCGATCCCGCACGGCCGGTACGCCGGGAAGTATCTGCTGGTGTACCTGCGGAACGTGAACTCGACCGGACTGGAGTACGCGGTCGGGTCGTCACCGATCGGGCCGTTCTCGGCGGGCGTGCGGTTCTACAACTGCCCGGAGCCGTACGTGTACGAGTCCCAGACCGAGGGCGGCACGTACTGCTACAACGCGAAGGCGCATCCGAGTCTGTCGGAGGACGGCCGGCTCCTGATCAGCTACAACGTCAACCGGCTCGGGGCCGATCCGTTGACCACCGAGATCTACCGGCCGCGGTTCGTCTGGCTGGACCTGCGGCGGTCGGCCGACGTACCCGCCGCTCCGCGTGCATCCGTCGACGTCGCGGCCGTGCACGACTGGACCGCCGCCGCCTCGCGTGGTGCGCACCTGGATCTCGACCTGGGTGGGGTGCGGGCGCTGGCCGGGTATCGCATCAAGCATGCTGGGTACGAGGGCGCGAGCGCGTTCAACACCAGGGATTTCACGATCGCCGTGGCACAGCGGAAGTCGGGGCCGTGGCGACCCGTGGATGTTGTCAGCGGCAACATCGACAACCTCACCGACCGGCGGTTCGAAGGTGCGGTGACGGCGCGGTATCTCCGGCTGATCGTCGACAAGCCGACGCAGTCTGACGACCGGACGGCTCGCGTGCTGGAGTTCGCGGCGGTGGCCGACGCGGGCACGGTGCCGGATCTCGCGCAGTACCGTCCTGTGCTGGCGGACGCCGAGAACAGCACCGCTCACTACGTGACGGATCCGTCGAAGGGACTGTGGGAGAACGCCTCCGGCCACGGAATCACCTGGCTGTCCGTCGACCTCGGCACCGACCGCACGATCGGCCGCTACGTCGTCGAACACGCCGGCACTCCGGAGCTGAACACCCGCGACTTCCAGCTCCAATCGAGCAACAACAACAAACAGTGGACCACCCGCGACACCGTCACAAACAACACCTCCCCCGTGACCGAACGCCCCCTGCCCCCCTTCACAGCCCGCTACATCCGCCTCCTCATCACCCGCCCCGTCGCAGACACCACCCCCACCAAAACCACCCGAATCCAATCCCTAACCATCCACCCCACCTGACCCACCCGCCCACATCCCTCCCCACCCTCCCACTCCCGCACCACCCGCCACCCCCCCGCCAACGAGTCGTGGCGAATGGCTCTGCCCCCGGACCGCGAGTCGTGGAAATTGGCTCGATTTCACAACCAAAATCCACGACTCGGCGGGCAGCCGGCGTGTGCTTCGCCGAGTCGGGGCGGATGGTTGTGGCGGGCGCGTGTGAGTCGTGGGGATTGGGTGGTCAGGTGTAGGGATTCTGGGCCGAAATCCACGATTCGGCGGATGAGCTTGCAGGGATGGGCGGAGGGGTCAGGGTAGGAGTTCTAGTTGGGTTAGGGGGGTGGGGGTTGGGAAGGTCAGGCGGTAGTGCTGGTAGTGGCCGGGGGTGGGGATTTTGAAGGGGCGGGTTTGGTGGGGCCAGCGGAACTGCTGGGTGGTGCGGTCGTCGAGGAGGGTCCACGTGGTGCCGTCGGTGGAGCCTTCCAGTTGCCAGGCGGTGGGGGCGGCGCCGGAGCCGGACGTCAGGGTGTAGAGAGTCGGGGTCGCGGGCGCCGGCAACGACCACACCGCGACGTCGACGGTGGTCTCGGTTGCCGAGGTGTCGTCGAACAGCGGGTTGTCCGGATCGACCGGGACGAGGTCGACGAGCGGGTTCGGGACGGCGTCGTCGGTGGTGAGCGCGGGCGGGAGCTCCAGTGTCGCCCAGTCCGACGGTTCCGCGCCGAGCGTGAAGTCGAGCTGCGTGGCCGAGGTCAGGTCCGCGTGCGTGATGGATGCTACCGGCAACTGCTTCCCGTCGACCTGGACCTCTTGCACATAAGGATGTTCGGCACCTGAGGCGGTGATCGTCAACGCCCGGCCACCCAGCGGCGAGACGACCACGCGCGGGAACAAGGGCGAGCCGATCGCGTACTCCGGTGCGCCCATCCGCAGCGGATACAGGCCGAGCGCCGCGAACAGGTACCACGCGGACATCTCGCCGTTGTCCTCGTCGCCCGGGTACCCCTGCCCGATCTGCTCCCCGACGTACAGCCGGTCGAGCACCTCGCGGACGATCGCCTGGGTCTTGTACGGCGTACCGGCGTAGTTGTACATCCACGCGATGTGGTGCGCCGGCTGGTTGGAGAACCCGAACTGGCCCATCCGCACGGCCCGCGCCTCGAGCATCTCGTGGATGACGATCGAGTACGTGCCCTTCTTCACCGCGAGCTCCGGGGTGCCGAAGAACGCGTCGAGTTTCGCGCCGAGCCCGCGCGGGCCGCCGTACAGATTGGCCAGACCGCGCGGATCGTGCGCGACGTGGAACGCGAAGTTCCACCCGTCGGTCTCGGTGAAGTCACCACCCCACTCCTCGGGGTCGAAGTCCGGGGCCGAGCGCGCGAAGGCACCGTCCGGCCGGCGCCCCTGGAAGAAGCCGACGGCGTCGTCGAACAGCTGCACGTAGTTCAGGGAGCGCCGGCGCAGGTACTCCGCCTCCTCCAGCAACTCGGCGCGACGAGCGGCTGGTACGGCGGGATCGTCGGCCAGTCGCGCCGCCATCTGCGCGAGACCGAAGTCGTTCAGGTACGCCTCGAGCGACCACGACACGCTCTCCTCGGTGTCGGTGCTCACGTACCCGGCGAAGAACCCGGTCTCGACACCCTTCCGCCCGACCTCGGTTTCCGAAGGCGCGACGGTCGCGTTCCGCAACCCGGCGTCGTACGTCGCCAGCGGATCGGGCAGCGCGACGCCCTTGAGGTAGGCGTCCGCGAAGGAGACGTCCGAGCTCGTCCCGGTCATGCAGTCCGCGTACCCCGGCGAGGACCACCGCGCGATCCACCCGCCGTCGCGGTACTGCTGCACGAACCCGTCCACCAGCTCGGCGGCCAGCTCCGGGTAGAAGAGCGCGTACGCCGGCCAAGCGGTCCGGTACGTGTCCCAGAATCCGCTGTTCACGTACATCTTCCCCGGCTTCACGACCGCGTTGGTCTCGCGCGCGGTCGGCTCGCCTCGCACGGGTTGCACAGGGCTTGCGTAGCGGTACTCCGGGGCGTCCGGCGTACCCGCGTTCTCGAAGTGCGAGTTCGGGTAGAGGTTGAGGCGGTACAGGTTGCCGTACACGGTCCGCAGCTGCGGCGGCGTCGCACCTTCGGGCCGGATGACCTGCAGCCGCGCGTTCCAGATCGCGTTCGCGGCGGCCCGGATCTGCTCGAACGTCCGGCCTTCGAGTTCGAGTTCGAGGTTGTGCCGCGCCTGGTCGACGCCGATGAACGACGTCGCGATCCGCAGCGTCACTTCCGGTACGTCGAAACTCGCGGCGCGGGCGTTCTCGCGGCCGCCCGTCGCCGTCCCGAAGGCGATCGGTGCGGTCGAGAAGACGCCGTAGCAGTACATCCGGGTCCGGCCGAACTCCGAGCCGTTCTCGACCCAGCCGGTGACCGCTGTTCCGTCGTAGGAGAACGCGCCATTCTCGTCGATGGTGTCGAAGATCAGGTGCCTCCCGGCCGCGTCCGCGGGGAACGTGAAGCGGAAGATCGCGCCGTGGTCGGTGGGGGTGAGCTCCGCGCGTACGCCGTTCGCGAGCGCGACGGCGTACAGGTCGGGGCGGGCGATCTCGTCGTCGTGGCTGAAGGCTGCTGCGCGCTCGGCCGGGTCACCGAGCGGGTCGGCGGCGGCGACCGGCATGATCGTGAGCTGGTCGCGGTCGCCCATCCACGGGCTCGGCTGGTGCGAGAACGTCAGGCCCTGCAGTTCCGGGCGGTTGTCGGCGTTGTTGGCGCGGTGGTACTCGTACGGCCAGCGGTGCGTCGAGGCGTTGGTGACCGGGGTGAGGAAGTTGAACCCGTTCGGCCAGGCGGTGATCGGCAGCGTGTTGCCGCGGGAGAAGTCGTGGCTCGCGTTGGTGCCGCGGCGCGTGTCGACGTACGCCGCAAGATCCGAACCGTCCGGCTCGGCCGGTGCGGGACCGACCTCGACGTCGTCGATCCACCCCGCGAAGTCCCCCTCGCCCGGCGCATCCACCACCAGCACCAGTTGGTCGATCGTCTGACCGGCCGATGCGGTCAGGTCGACCTGGACGTCGTTCCACTGGTCGGCGTACAGGATCTTCGAGGCACCCTGCCCCGCGGCGTCGGCCGGCTTCCCGTACTGGTCGACACCCACGTGCCGCGAGCCGTCCGCGAAGACGACCTCGACCGCCACGTACGTCGCCGAGTACGTCAGCGCCGCGTCGAGCTCCGGGTAGACCTTGTACCGCAGCCGATCCCCCGCCGCGACCACCCGCCCGCCCCCAGGCAGCGCCACCTCCTGCCGCCCACCACTCCCGGAGTACCGCGTCCCGTCGACACTGCTGAACCCACCCCGCGAACTCGTAGACCCACCCGGCCCACCACCACTCTCAACAATCACCCGCCAATCCTACGAACGACGGTTGGACGCGGGTGATCAGTGGGGTGGAGGTGGCGGGGTGTTGCCGGATTGGAGCCAGGTGATGTAGTCGCGGGCGGTTTGTGTGGTGGGGCGGAGGTGGAGGCCGGCGGTCTGGGCTCGGGTGTTGGCGAGTTGGAAGGTGCCGTCGTTCGAGCCGTCGTGGGGGAGGTGGAAGCGGTCGACCGCCGGTGACCAGTCGACGGGTGCCGCGGCGGGGACGACCGAGCGCCAGGTCTCCGCGAGGGCAGCCATGGTCTGGGTGGGGCCGACTGCGTTGAACGGGCCGGACGTGTGCTCCATGGTCAACCGCAGTAGGAAGGCGGCCAGGTCGCGGGCGTCGATGTACTGGACGGGTTGCTCCGGGCGGGCGGCGCACTCCATGGGCAAGCCGTGGGCCAGTGCCCAGCCCCAGTTGCCGAAGTCGGGGTTGTACGGGCCGACGACGAATCCGGAGCGTACGGCGGCCGTGCGGTCGCCGAAGGTTGCGGCGAGCAACGATTCGCACCGCACCTTCGACGGACCGTACAGGTCCATCGTGAAGCGGTCCTCGGGAGCACCCGAAGGCCACTCCAGCAACGCGGCGGACTCCGTCATACCAACGTCGGTCTGACTGGCATACACCGCGATCGACGACATGTACGTGTAGTGGCCGCACCGATCCCGCAGTACGGCGGCGCTCAGCGTCACGTCGCGCACCAGGAAGCCCGACATGTCGATCACGCCGTCCCACTCACCGGATGTGAGCGCGTCCGGCGCGGAGCGGTCGCCCACGATCCGGCGTACCGCAGGAAACAGGGAAGGATTCGTCACGCCGCGGTTGAACAGCGTGACCTCGTGGCCGTCGGCGAGCGCCGCCTCGACCACGTGCCGGCCGAGGTTCTTCGTGCCGCCGAGGACGAGCAGCCTCACGACAACTGCTCCACGACGTCCGCCAGTTCGGCGAGCAGCGGATCGATCCACGACTCCGACCCGGGAATCGTCCGCACCCCTTCCTCGACCACGAACGCCAACGCGAGCAGGCAGAAACACGCCCCACCCACGAGCAGCTGGCGGTCGACGAGGAACGGATCAGCTCCGGCGCCTTCGACGTACCGAGCCACGATCGGACCGCGGTCGTAGCCGAGGGCAACGGCATCGCGGAGGAGCGTGTAGAGATCGCTGAGATGTGGCGCGAGATAGGCGACCGGCCAGTCGACCACGGTCCATCGGCTGCCGTCGGTCACCAGGTTCTTGGGTACGAAGTCTCCGTGGACGACGCCGAGCGGCGCCTCCCGGTGCAGCCGCTCGACCGCATCCACGAGCGGCTCGAGATCGAACTCGATCCGCCCGATGCGCGCCGCCAGCTCCTTCACCTGCCCCGGCGGGAAGTCGCTCGAGCCGTCCACGGCCTTGGCGCGGATCTCCGCCACCAGCCCCGCCGCCGCTACGAACCCCTCGGCGGTCGGCTCCTGCTCGAGCGTCACCCGGCCGACGTCCTCCAGCACGAGTACGCCGTCCGCGCCGTACAGCAGCTGAGGCGCCGGAAGCTCCAGCGGTACGACGAACCGCTCGTACACCGCGTCCTCACCGGCCTGGGTGTCCGACCCGCGCTTCACGATCACGCTGCGCAGCCCGTACGACAGCCGCCAGACCTCCGACGATCCCCACCGCCGCAACAGCTCGGTGTGCACGGCCTCCAGCGCCGGTGCCTGTGTCACATCCAGCACCACGTCCTGCGGAATCCAGCCAGGAACCATCCGAGAAGTAGACCACGCTCCGTCGCCCGGCGCCGCCGAATTAGGGTGTCCTCATGACCCAGAACGCCACGCACGCCTGGGGCTTCGGCCTCGCCACCGTTACGACCGCCGGGGACGTCCTCGACGTCTGGTATCCGGCGCCCGAGCTCGGGTCCCGGCCGGACGACGCCAAGGCGCCCGCCGAGCTGATCGCCGCCGAGGGGAACGACGAGCTCCGGCAGGTACGGCGCGAGGTGGTGCAGACCGCGATCGCGCTCGACGACGCCCCGAGCGGTACGGCGGACGCGTACCTGCGACTGCACCTGCTCAGCCACCGCCTCGTCCGACCGCACGGCGTCAACCTGGACGGCATCTTCGCCGCCCTCCCGAACAACGCGTGGACGTCGCTCGGCCCGGTCCCGGTCGACGAGATCGAGAACGTGCGGCTGCGGGCCCGCGCCGCCGGCAAGCACCTGAGCGTGACGAGCGTCGACAAGTTCCCGCGGATGACCGACTACGTCGTACCGTCCGGGGTCCGGATCGGCGACGCGGACCGCGTCCGGCTCGGCGCGCACCTCGCCTCGGGTACGACGGTGATGCACGAGGGATTCGTGAACTTCAACGCCGGCACCCTCGGCACGTCGATGGTCGAGGGCCGGATCGTCGCCGGGGTCGTGGTCGACGACGGCAGCGACATCGGCGCCGGCTCCTCGATCATGGGCACGCTGTCCGGGGGCGGCAAGCAGGTGATCTCGATCGGCAAGCGCTGCCTGCTCGGCGCGAACGGCGGCACCGGCATCTCGCTCGGCGACGACTGCGTGGTCGAGGCCGGGTTGTACGTGACCGCTGGCACCAAGGTCACCCTCCCGGACGGCACCGTGGTGAAGGCCCGCGACCTGTCCGGCCAGCCCGGCCTGCTGTTCCTCCGCAACTCGGTCACCGGCGCCGTCGAGGCCCGTCCGCGCAAGGGCGAGGGCATCACGCTGAACGAGGCCCTGCACGCCAACGCCTGACCATCCGAAAGTATGACTTCGGCAACCGGCGTGCGGCTCGGCTCGTCAACCTGTTCGTGAGGCAGGAACCTGTTGCCCGCCCTCGGACGTTGGGAGCGGTATGCCGATGAAACGTGGTCCCCTGGTGGTGCTCGGGGGCATCGGCGTGCTCAGCCTCGCGATCGGGGCCGGGATCGCGTGGCTCGGCGGCAAGCACGTGGGGAACCTCCTGCCGCCGCCGGAGCAGTGCACGGCGACCGTCAACGGCCAGCTGGTCGTGATGGACTTCGAGCAGGCCGAGTCCGCGGCGATCATCGCCGGGATCGCGGTACGGCGTGGGCTCCCGGCGCGGGCCGCGACGATCGCGCTCGCCACGGCGTACCAGGAATCGGGCCTGCGGAACCTCGCGCACGGCGATCGCGACTCGCTCGGGCTGTTCCAGCAGCGCCCGTCACAGGGCTGGGGTACGGCGAAACAGGTCCAGGACCCGTACTACGCGACCGGCAAGTTCTACGACGCGCTGGTGAAGATCAGGAATTACCAGAAGCTCCCGATCACGGTCGCCGCGGACCGGGTGCAGCGCAGTGCGTTCCCGACCGCGTACGCCGATCACGAGGCGGACGCGCGGGTCCTGGCGTCGGCGCTGACCGGGCAGTCGAAGAGCGTGTTCAGCTGCACCGTCAACACCGGCGACGTACCGCCGCAGACGATGGGCGCGAACGGGTTGACGCCGCGCGCCGACGCCGTACGGAAGGATCTGCTGCGGACGTTCGGGAAGCTGTCCACCGGCGGGTACGCCGCGGGCGGGGTGCGGGACGGGCACATGGAGGGGTCCGCGCACTACGACGGGCGGGCGGTGGACGTGTTCGTGCGGCCGATCTCGCCGGCGAACACCACCAAGGGGTGGGCGATGGCGCAGTACCTGGTCGCGCGGGCGAAGCTGCTGAACATCAAGACGGTCATCTTCAGCGACAAGATCTGGACCGCCGGCGGGCGGTCGGACGCCGGGTGGCGCGACTACACCCCGCCCGAACGCTCCGGCGACCCCAAAATCCTCCGCCACCTCGACCACGTCCACGTCGACGTCCTGGCGCAATAGCAAGTGGGGCGCCCTCAACGGACGCCCCACTCCATGCAATCAAACGACTACTCGTCGTGCTCCTACGGTCGCAGGGCGGCGAACTCCCCTCACTACCGCTTTTCTCTTACTCGTCGTGCTCCTGCGGGGGCAGGGCGGCGATGAACGGGTGGTCCTTGTCGATCTTGCCGAGCTTGGACGCACCGCCGGGCGAGCCGAGGTCGTTGAAGAAGTCGACGTTCGCCGTGTAGTAGTCCTTCCACTGCTCCGGGGTGTCGTCCTCGTAGTAGATCGCCTCCACCGGGCAGACCGGCTCGCACGCTCCGCAGTCGACGCACTCGTCGGGGTGGATGTACAGCATCCGGTTGCCCTCGTAGATGCAGTCGACGGGGCACTCCTCGACACAGGCGAGGTCCTTCAGGTCAACACACGGCTGCGCGATGACGTAGGTCACTGCTACTCCTCCTATGGCAGGCAAGCGCAGCGTTCGACTTGGGGTGCTGCGATGCGGTGATGCACGGTGTCTCTAGTATCACGGTAGTACGTCGTCCACTGTGCCAGGAGTCCGGATCGTGTCAGGCCCTCAAGGCGGACTTCGGGCCCGTGATATCGGCCACCGTGTCGTCGTCCGGCACCGGATTCCCGGCGGTCTGACCGACATTATCGGGGTTCTGCAGGCGCGGACGCCGGATCTCGTCACCGTCCGCCACGCGGACAGCACACTGCACGAGATCCCGGTCGCGGACATCACCGCGGCCAAGCCGATCCCCGAGATGCCGCTGCGCCCGGTCGACGTCGAGCAACTCTTCCTCACCGCCGCGCTGGGCCGGCCTGCTGCGGAGACGGCGTACGTCGGTCAGTGGTTGCTGCGGGCATCCGCCGGCTGGACGGGCCGCAGCAACTCGCTCCTGCCGGCCGGCGACCCGGGCGTTCCGGTCGCGGACGCCCTCTCCCGCGCCGAGACCTTCTACCGGGAGCACAACCTTCGTCCGCAGGCCCAGGTACGCCTCGGCAGTCCCCAGGACCAGCAGATTCGGGCTCTCGGCTGGGTGGACGCCCGCCCGGAGCAGTCCGACGTCCTCGTCATGCACACCACGCTCGATCATGTGAACGGGATGCCCAGGTACGACGTACAGCTGGACGAGCGGCCTGACGAGGCGTGGTACGCGGCCGCTTTCGAAGGCGCGGTACCGGAGGTTGCTCCGAAGGTGCTCGAAGGTGCTGCGAAAGCGGTGTTCGCGTCGGTTGTGCAGGACGGGCGCGTGGCGGCGGTGGGGCGTGGGTCGATGACGGGACACTGGCTGGGCGTGGACGCCATCCACGTGAGCGAGGACTTCCGGCGGAAGGGGCTTGGTACGGCGATCGTGCAGGGCCTGGCGCGCTGGGCAGGACCGCAGGGCGGTCGGCGTACGTATCTCGAAGTACTGCTGGAGAACGCCGCCGCGATGGCGACGTACAGCCGTCTGGGCTACCGGGAGGCGTACCGGTACCGCTATCTGACCAACCGGTGAGCAGCACGCGCGCCGACGAGCGTCAGCACGACAAACCCCGCCAGTACGACGCTCAGCGCGCGGCCGGGGTCAACGACAAGGGCAGCGTAGGTAGAGCCCGCCAGAGCAACGCCAAGAGCTCCTGAGAGCTGGGCGTTCGTCGCCACCACGCCTGACAGGTCAGCCGCGTACTCCGCTGACATGCTGGACGTGACGGCGCCGATCAGGGTGTTGGCACTGATACCGAGCCCTAGCCCACCGACACCGAGCAGTGCGAACAGGAGCGGTCCAGTGCGACCTCCCAGCAGCAGGTAGGTCAGTACGGACACATAGCCGAGGCCCAGCACCAGACAGCCGACCACTGGCATCCAGTGCGCGCCCCTGCGCAGCCTGGGCAGCACAGGACCCGCCAGACCGAAGGCGGCGACCCAGACGACCATGGCGAAGCCGGAGTACGCCGGGCCCTTGTGCAGACCGCCCTGCAGGTAAAGGGCGAGCACGAACAGCAGGGCGAAGTACGAACCGCTGGTGCACCCGTGTGCGAGGAGACCGGCACGTACGGACGGATTGCTCAGCACCTCGCGAGCGATGAGAGGGCGGCCACCACGGGCGGCCGTACGACGTTCGCCGTACTCGAAGACGACGAGAGCCGGGACGCTGAGCAGCAGGCACAGCCAGGACCAGGTCGGCCAACCGCGTTCCGAGCCGAGCAGAAGCGGGACGATCACGAGCAGAACCGCAGCGGACAGGGCGAGTACGCCACCGAGGTCCAGGCGGTCGCGATGACCCGGCGGGTCGGGCGGGAGCAGCCGGCGGCCGGCTACGGCAAGGCCGATGCCGATCGGGACGTTGACCAGGAAGATCGGGCGCCAGCCGGTGCCGAACAGGTCCGCAGCGATGAGTACGCCGCCTAGCAGCTGTCCGGCCACCGCGCCGCCGGACAGCGCGATCGAGAAGTACCCGAGCGCCTTGAGGCGGTCGCGGCCGTTGAAGTGCAGCTGGATGCCGCTGAGCACCTGCGGAACCATCAGGGCGGCCCCGGCGCCTTGGACGAAGCGTGCGCCGACCAGTGTCGCGACTCCCGGCGCGAGACCGCAGGCGAGCGAGGCCGCGGTGAACACGGTCACGCCGAGCAGGAACGTCCGCCGGTACCCGAGCGACGCGCCGAGCCGGGCGCCGGTGATGAGCAGTACGGCGAACGCGACGACGTACCCCGAGACGACCAGGCCGACCGCACCCGCGGAAGCATGCAGGCCGGACCCGATCGACGGGCCGGCGATGTTCGCGACTGCGGTGTCGATGTTGGCCATGAACTGACCGGTGAGCAGCACGGCAAGCACCGCGCCCCGGTGACGAGTAGTGAGCACGCCAGTTGAACGGTGTGAGGCCCTCGAGATGTGAGGGGATTAGGCTGCCTTGCCATGGCGGATCATGTGGCGGAGCGGCCGGAGTACGCGGGGGACTTCGAGGGGACGGTGCGGGTGGAGTACACGCCGCATCCGGACGACGGGGTGGCCGATCCGGGCGAGATCGTCTGGACGTGGGTGCCGTTCGAGGAGGACCACAGCCGCGGCAAGGACCGCCCGGTGCTGGTGGTCGGCTGGGACGCGCCGTACCTGCTGGCGCTGATCCTGACCAGCAAGGACCACGACCGCGACGCCGCCGACGAGGCGCGCTGGGGCCGGGTCTGGCTGGACATCGGCAGCGGCCCGTGGGACAAGGAAAATCGCCGCAGCGAGGTCCGCCTGGACCGGGTCCTGCGCATCGACCCGCAGCAGGTCCGCCGCGAGGGCGCCGTCATCGACGAGCCCCTCTTCGACCAGGTAGCCGCAGCGCTCCACAACCTGCACCGCGGCTGACCGTCAGTTCGGCTTGCGGCCTGGCGGCGGGGTGGTGATGCCGGCCGGTGGCGTCGGGGTGGTGCCAGGCTTGGGGCCGCAGCGGATGTCGTCGGCCGCGTTGTACTTGGTCAGGAACGACTCGGTCTTCTGCCGTACGCCGTTCTTCGCGAAGTACCGGTACACGGTGATGTTGAAGCCGGGGGTCGGCGCCTGCGCCTTGCAGTCGGCCGCGGTGTTGTAGACGACCTTGGGCGTGCGGACGTTCGTCTTCGCGGACTGGCCGGCGGTGATGTCCCAGACCTTGGTGCCCCAGATGATCACCCTGATGCTGCCCTTGCTGCCGGGCGTCGACGCCTTGAACACGGTCTGCACCAGGACCCCGTGACCGGAGTCGTTGAGGAACTTCAGGTCGACCGTCGGCCAGGCGACCGTCGCCTCCCGGCCGACCGGATACCGCGAGATGTAGACGCTGTGCGCCTTGTGCGCCACGATCTTCAGCCCGGCGAAGAAGGCCGCGTTGAACGTCGTGGTCGCGGACTGCGAGACGCCGCCGCCGAGGTCCTCCTTGAACTTGCCGCCGCTGATGATCGTGCCCTCGGTGAACCCGTTCTCCTTGGTCCGCTCGCCGACGATCTTGTTGAGGCTGAACTCCTCGTTCGGCTTCAGCAGCGTGCCGTTGATCCGTGCGGCCGCCGTACCGATGTTGACGTTGCGGTACGTCGCGGGCGGGAACGTGGTCTCGAACTCGCCCATCTTCTCGGTGATCCCGAGGGCCGTGGCCTGCTCGGTGGTGAACTTCGCCTTGGTCTGCGTCAGCGGTACGACGGCCCGCCGCTCGCCGGTCGGCTTCGGCAGCACCGAGAGGATCGCGGCGCCGATCTTCGACCGGTCGACGACCAGGCCGTCGACGGCCGGCACCACCTTGGGCGTGGCGCCGACGATCTGCACCGTGGCGTCCTTCGGCAGCGTCTCCAGGGACTTGAACCGCTGCTGGAACAGCGGCTCCAGCGTCTTGGTGTTCAGCGCCGGGATGACCTTGCCCTCCTGCACGCTGACCGACAGCGCCGGAGCCAGCTCGGACGGCTCGAGGTCCACCGACTTCGAACCGACGGTGAGCCGGACCGGCCCGGACATGGCCGGCTGCGCGAACTCCGTGAGCGCCTTGTCGATCGCCTCGGAAGCGGCCTGCGGCTTGGTCACGCCGACCGGCAGTTCTTTCGCCTTCCCGTCCGAGGGGTACGCCGCGACCACCGCGGCGGGCGCCTTGGCGGTGTCCAGTTCGAGGCCCTCGGCCGGCTCGTGCTTGACCGGCTGGGTGCCCTTGAAGGTGATCGTGCCCTCGGTGGCCTTGCGGTTCACCTGGCCGGCCAGCTTCTCGACGGCGGCCTTCAGCTTCGCGTCGTCCTTGGTGACCACCGGCTCGACCGCGTCGCCACCGGTGAGCGCGTGCCAGATCCGGCCCGGCGCCAGGCTACGGCCTGCGCCGGCCGCCTCGACGGTCCTGCCGACGTCCACTGACAGGCCGGCGTCGGCCGGGGCCACCTGGAACTTCGACCCGCCCGCCGACAGCGCGATCGGCGCGGCCATCCGGTCCTTCAGGCCGTCGGCCAGCTTCGCTTTCGCGTCGTCCTCGGACAGCCCACCGATCGGGATCCCGAGCACGGTTGTCGAGCTGGGGATCTTCGAACCCGCGAACGCGAACGCGGCGCCGTACCCGACGACGATCACACCGAGGCCCGCGGCGGCGATGATCCCCGCGAGCTGCTTTCTCCCCACCGGAAGAGTCCTCCTGCACGAGCCGGGGTCAGGGCACAAGCGCACATCCTACGGGACGCGGGAGGCCCGGCCGTCCCTCGGGGCAGCCCCTGGTTGCCCCGAGGACAACGCTCAGTTTCCGGGCAGTTCCCGGTAGTCACCGGAGTAGTAGATCAACGCTCCGGGATCGTCCGGGTGCCCCGTCGCCAGACTCAGCACCTCGCCCACCACGATCGTGTGGTCTCCCCCGTCGTACGTCGCCCAGGTCCGGCACTCGAGCCACGACAGCGCGCCGTCCACCGTCGGGCAGCCCGTCTTCGGCCCTGCCGTCGTACCGATGCCGTCGAACTGGCTGTAGAGGTCCCGTCCGGATCGCGCGAACCGCTCCGCGACCGCCTGCTGCTCCCCGGACAGCACCGAGATCGCCCAGTAGCCACAGTCCAGTACGGCGGCGTGCATCCGGACGCCCTTGTCCACGCAGACCAGCACCAGCGGCGGATCGAGCGAGACCGACGTGAACGCGTTCGCGGTCATCGCGTGCGCGACCCCGTCCTGCAGCGTGCTCATGATCGTGATGCCGGACGCGAACCGCCCGAGCGCGGCACGGAACTCCGCCGGCGGCACGCTCCCACTGGGCTCGATCGAGGACACGTCAGCAGGTTATGCCCGCGGGAAGGTTGACGCCTCAACCCGTCGTGTGGGTCCGGTCACGCGAATCGGGTACCGGACGTGCGATGACGACCCAGGAAACCCCGGCCCGAGTCGCAGCCTGGCTCGCCGCGGGAGCCTTGTTCGTCTCGGTCTCGTCGGTTCTCATCGATCTGGCCGGTACGACGCCGGGCACCGCGAGCTTCTACCGCTGCGTGCTGTCGCTTCCGTTCCTCGCGGTGGTCGCCGCGATCGAACGGCGACGGCGCCGCCCGCTCACCCGGGACGAGTTCCTGCTCGGACTGCTCGCGGGCGCGTTCTTCGCCGGCGACATGCTGCTCTGGACCCGTGCGATCGACGAGGTCGGCGCCGGACTGTCGACCGTCGTGGTGAACGTGCAGGTGATCGGCGTACCGCTGCTGGCCTGGGCGATCGACCGCGAAACGGTGCCGCGGCGCTTCGTCGCCTGGGTCCCGGTGCTGATCCTCGGCGTTGCGCTGACGGCCGGCCTGATCGACGGCGGCGCGGCCGGTACGAACCCGCTGTGGGGCACGTTCCACGCCGTCCTGGCGGCCGCGTGTTACTCGGTCTTCCTGTACCTGCTGCGGCGCACCGGAATGGGCGGACGCCCGATCCAGAACTACTTCGTCGTGATCGTCTCGGCGGCAGTCGTGTCGCTGGTCGCCGGATCGCTGTGGCGCGGTGTCGACCTGACCCCGGGCCTGCGGGTGATCGGCTGGCTGATCGGCGTAGCGGTCGCCGGAACCGTCGTCGGCTGGCTGCTCGTCGCGACGTACTCGCCGCGACTGCCCAGCCACGTCGGCGCGGCGCTGCTGATGCTGACGCCGGTCGGGGCGCTCGCGCTCAGCTCCGTGGTGCTGCACGAGCGCCCGACCGTGCTCCAGTTGATCGGTTGCGGTCTGATCCTGGCCGGCGCCTACTTCTCCGCCAACCGGCTCACAGGCCGGCGAACAGGTCGTGCTCCAGACCGTCCGGGCCAGGCGCAGCGACGCCCTTGACCAGCCGGTACGGCTCGGAGGCCCAGATCTGGTTGCCGTTGTTGTTCGACAGCGCGAAGAACGGGCCGTCGACGGTGATCTGGGTGGCGTGTGCCTTCATCGCGTTCATCTTGCGGTCGAGGAACTCCTCGCCGTCGATCACACAGTCGATCAGCCGGTCCGGGGTGATCATCGGCGGCAGCGGGCCGTCCGGATCCATGCCCTCGAACGTCGTGGTGTCGCCGGAGTCGCGCAGCGCCCGCAACTGCTCGCGCATCCGGGACTCGGCCATCGCGGTCCAGCAGATCTTCGGGATGTCCCAGGCCGGGCCGAGATCCTCGCGGTACGACCGGGCGGCGGCCAGGTCCGCGGCGTACGTCGCGACGCGATGCGCCTGGATGTGGTCCGGGTGACCGTAGCCGCCGAACTGGTCGTAGGTCACCAGCACCTGCGGCCGGACCTCGCGGATGATCTCGACCAGCAGGTCGGCGGCCTCGAGCAGGTCGGCCCGCCAGAAGGTGCCCTCCTTGACGTCCTCGCCGGCGGTGGCGTGCCCCTCCTCGTGCCACACCATCCCCGAGTCGCGGAACCTGCCGGCGCCACCCAGGAACCGGTGGTCG
>DASXXB010000366.1:0-20982 GCA_036503355.1 Kribbella sp.
GGCGCCGAGCGCAAGCGGTCCTCGTCCGTGCGGAGGATCCACGCCGGTACGCCGTCGAAGTCGAGCTCGAGGAGTTCGCCGGTCAGCTGGTTCCACACTGCGCGGGCGTCGGCGGGTGACAGGCCGGACCACCACGCGAACACCTGTGGCGTGGTCGGTCCGAAAGCGTGGACGTGCCGGCGGCAGAGTTCGAGACGTGCCGCTGGTACGTCGATTGCGGGGCGGGGGACCTCGCGCGCGTACAGCGAGGTCGTGTCCCAGCGCAGCGCGATCCGGCCGCTCGCGCAGGCCGCACGCAGACCGTGGATGCCGGCGCCGCGGCGTTCGCGGCCGTCAAGGATCTCGCACACGCGGTCCGCGAGCTCGTCGATCCGCCGTACGGCTGCCGGATCCAGCGGCAACCGGCCCAGCGTGAAGACGCCGAAGTCGCGCGCCGGCAGCACGTACACGGCCGCCCGCGGGCTGTACGTCTGGAGCAGCGACGGGTGCTCCCAGTCCTTCGGCGTACACCCCGCCATCCGGGCGTGCAGGCCGAGCAGGGCGTCACGCGGCCCGGTGTCCTGCAACCCGGCGTACGCCGCCTGCTCGTGGGACCCAGGCGGCAGCCGATCGACCAGATGGTTCACGTTCAGCCGATAGGCAACGGCCTGCTCTCGCGTCACAGTTCGCATGAACCGACCGTACGCAGAAATCACGTCACCCAATGACCTGATTGAGTTCGGGCTCGAGATCAGGGTTTGAGGTCGTAGTTGTAGACCATGATCGCGCCGACGATCAGCGCCAGGAAGGCGATCATCATGCCGATCGCGGCTGCGGGCTTGCCGCGGCGGGTGCCGGCGAGGGTGGCGATCGCGAGGGCGAGGGCCGGTACGGCGAACGGGAACGCGAGGTACTGGCGGATCGGGAACCGGTCGATCAGGTTCGAGAACGGCAGGAACGGCGCGACCAGGCCGGCGATGGCGAGCAACAACGCGACCACGCCCATCGCGGCCGAACCTCTCGGCCGCTGAGGTGCGGCCGGTTGAACGGCAGCCCGCGGCTGCGCATGCTCCGGCCAAAGGTGCTGCGGGTAACCACCCGCGGGTGCCTGCAGATGGCCCGAGGCAGGCGGGTGCGGGTAGCTCGGGTTGGTCGGGTTGGGGTCGGGCGGGTTGGTCATGGAAGCTCCACACTCAGGCGCCGGACAGAGGGCTGTCCAGCACGGATGCCGTCCACTGCGCTGACGCAGCCACACTTCCCCCGGTTCCCGCAGGCGCGCGGGTTCTCGCGGGTGCTGCGGAAGCTCGAGCCTATTCCTCACGTAACGGGAAGGCGCGGATGATCACCGCGGTCGGCGTACCCGAGTCGGCCGACGGGTCGGTGTCGGCGAAGTCGCGGAGGACGCGGTGCAGGCGGGCCCGGAGCTCGGCGAGGTCGCCGTCGGCCAGCATGACGACCTCGCTGAAGGCGAAGTCTTCGTCGTCGGACGTCTTTGCGGCCAGCCAGCTCGCGTACGCGGTGTCCTCGAGCTCACGGTTCAGCGTCGCCTGCTCCGAGATCACCCGCCGCCACGGCTTCACCCGGCCGGCCGCGCCCTGCACCGGCTCGATCACCCCCAGCGCCTCCAGCCGGCGGAGGTGGAACGAGCACGAGCCCGTGCTCTCCCCCAGCTCGCGCGCCGCGATCGTGGACGTCGTCGTGCCGTCCCGGTCGATCAGCGCCAGCAGTGCCTCGCGGAGCGGGTGTGCGCGTACGACGTCGCGGCGGTTCGGCGCACTGCGCTGAGCGTTCATGAGCATCCTTTGCAAAGCGTGGAGTTTGCATAGTACGTTCTTTGCATGCCGACGTACATCCAAGGGCGTCCGAGCCGGCGCCTGCCCGAGCTGCTGGACGAGGTACGGCGCGGCACGGCGTTGCGCATCACGGAGTACAGCGAGGAGATCCTGCATCGCCCGTGCCGGCCGGTCACGGACTTCGGGGTGGCGCGCTGGGGTGGGCTCATCGACGACATGTTCGCGACCATGTGGATCGCCGAGGGCTGCGGGCTCGCGGCGAACCAGGTCGGCGTCGACGCGCAACTGTTCGTCTACGACCTCACCGACGAGTACGGCGACCGCCACGTCGGGCATGCGTTCAACCCGAGCGTCGAGGCGAGCGCAGCGCTCCTCGGCACGCAGTCCGGCACCGAGGGCTGTCTGTCCGTGCCCGGCGCCAGCGCCCCGCTCCCCCGGCCGGCCCGCGCCGTCCTGCACGCGTACGACGTCGACGGCCGCCCGTTCACGCTCGAGTCGTCCGGGTATCTCGCCCGCTGCCTCATCCACGAAACGCAACACCTGGCCGGCACCGTCTACGTCGACCACCTCGCCCCCGACGAGCGCACCCAAGCCCTGACCGACTCCACCAGCAACCGCCCGTCGGTCCTCGCCCACCGCGCCACTCGTCAAAACCAACTCGCCGCAACTCGCTGAACGCACTACCGTCCGCCAGGTGAAGGATCCGAAACAGATCGTCAGACGCGGGTACGACGCACTCTCGCACCGGTACGACGACGCATACGGCGCAGAAACGAAGTACGCCTCCTGGCTCGAGGAGCTGACCGCCCGACTCGCCCCCGGCAGCCGCGTACTCGACCTCGGCTGCGGCAGCGGCGTACCCGTGGCGCGCACACTCACCACCGCAGACCACCACGTCGTCGGCGTGGACATCAGCGAAGTGCAGATCGCCCGCGCCCGCGAACTCGTCCCCGAAGCGGAGTTCATCAACGCCGACGCGATGACACTCGAGTTCGACCCCGGATCCTTCGACGCCGTGGTCTCGCTCTACGCGCTGATCCACCTACCACTCCACGAGCAGCCACAGCTCCTGGCGCGGATCGCCGGTTGGCTGCGGCCCGGGGGGTGCTTCCTGTGTACGACGGGGAACACCGCCTGGACCGGTACCGAGGACGACTGGCTCGACGGGGGTGCGCCGATGTGGTGGAGCCACGCCGACGCTGCGACGTACCGAGGCTGGATCATCGAGGCGGGTCTGACAATCGACGCCGAGTCCTTCGTGCCGGAGGGTGAGGGCGGCCACGGGCTGTTCTGGGCGCACTCCTAGGCGGAGGCGGTTGGGACGGTGATGTCGCGGCGGAGGCCTTCCAGTACGTCGAGTTCGCGGTCGAGGTCGCGGCGCTTGGCCTCGAGGCGCTGGACCTCCTGCGCGAGCAGGATCTCCATCAGGCCGTTGCGCTCTTCAGGTGGTGCCTCCAGGCACGGCAACAGCTCTCCGATCGTCGCGCTGGACAGGCCCGCGGCCAGGAGGTGCTGGATCAGCACCACGCGCTCGACCATCGAGGCGTCGAAGTCCCGCCAGCCGCCGGGCGTGCGGCTCGAGCGGATCAGCCCCTGCTCCTCGTAGTACCGCAGGGACCGTGTGCTCACCCCGCTCGCGTCCGCCAGCTCACCGATCCTCATGGTCCCAGTCTTGCACTTCACACCGGTGTGAAGTTTCACCCTGATCGGGTCGCCTCGATCCTGGAAGGAACCTCATGCACTGGCTGTACCTCTCGATCGCTGTCGTGTTCGAGATCGCCGTCGCGGTCTCGGCCGGCAAGGCCGAAGGCTTCAAACACCGCGGCTGGACGGCCGCGACGCTCGTCACCGGCGCCCTCGGCACCTACTTCCTGAGCCGCGCGCTCCTCATCTTCGACGTCGGCGTCGGATACGCCCTGTGGACGTCGCTCGCCGGCGTCGGCATCACGCTGCTCGGCGTGCTGCTGTTCGGCCAGAAACTCAGCTGGCAGAAGGCTGTCGGCATCGCGATCGTCATCGGCGGCGTGGTCGGCCTCCAGCTCTCGAGCGCGTCATGAGCGCGCCGTCCCGCCGTACCGCATGGCTCACGTTGCTGCTCGCCGGCGTGTTCGAGATCGGCTACGCGTTGTCCGTCGGCGGCAGTCACGCGTTCCACGTCTGGACATGGTCGGTCGCCGCCGCGGTCTTCTTCCTGCTGACGTTGTGGGCGCTGAGCCTGGCGCTGCGTACCATCGAGGTCAGCATCGGCTACGCCGTCTGGGCCGGCATCGGCGCCGCGGGCGCCGCCCTCCTCGGCCCGGTGTTCTTCGACGAGACCCTCACCGCATCCAAGGCCGGCTGGCTGGCTGTCGTCATCACCGGCGTCATCTGGCTGAAACTCGCCGACCGCCCGGCCCGAGGTGTGGCGGGGAGCCTGGTGGGCTCCCCGCCGGAGCGGGTCAGTCCTTGATGCCGGACTGGGTGACGCCCTGGATGAGGTAGCGCTGGAGGAACGCGAAGATCAGCACCAGCGGCAGGATCGACACCGCGACTGCCATGAACAGCTCGTGGATGTTGATGGTCTGCGCGGTGATGAACGTCGACATCGCGACCTGGATGGTCCACGACGACGAGTCCTGGCCGATCACCAGCGGCCACAGGAACGAGTTCCAGTTGCCGATGAACGTGATCGCCGCCAGCGCCGCGAAGAACGGCAGGGAGTTCGGTACGACGATCCGCCAGAACACCCCGAAGTACCCGGCACCGTCGACCCGCGCAGCCTCCTCCAGCTCCTTCGGGAAGCCGAGGAAGTACTGCCGGAACAGGAACGCCGCGAACCCGCTGAACAACGTCGGGATGATCAGGCCGCGCAGCGACGACACCCAGCCCAGGGACGACACCACGATGAACGACGGGATGAACGTCACCGCGCCCGGGATCATCAGCGTCGCGACGATCGCGTAGAAGATCTTGTCCGCGTGCCGGTACGGGATCCGGGCCAGCCCGTACCCTGCCATCGATGCCAGCAGCAACTGTCCCGCGGTGCCCAGGATCCCGACGACCGCGGAGTTGTAGAGCGCCCGCGCCATCGGCACCGTGGTGTCGTTGAACAGCTCGCCGATGTTGCTCCACTGCAGGTGCGAGGGGAACAGCGTCCAGGTCGGTGCCGTGATGTCGGCCTCGGTGGACAGCGCGTTGCGCACGATCAGGTAGAACGGCAGCAGGAACAGCACCACCGCGACGAACAGCGCGATCCAGCGCAGCACCATCCCGATCCGGCCGAGCGGGCTCTGCTTGAACCCGATCGGCTGCGGAGTTCCCGTCGTACGTTCGGCAACAGCCATCAGTCGCCCGCCTTTCCGAAGCCGAAGAGCCGGCTCTGCAACAGCGTCACGAGCATGATGATGACCGCCAGGATCAGCGCGCCGGCCGAGCCGTGCCCGAGGTCCTGGATCGATCCGAGCGAGATGCCGTACAGGTAGACCAGCGGCGGCCGCGCGTAGTTCACGTTGCCGACCAGGTTGTAGAACTCGTCGAACGCCTGGTACGCCGCGATCAGGTTGAGGATCAGTACGGCGACCGACGTCGCCCGCAGCTGCGGCAGCGTGATGTAGCGGAACACCTGCCAGCCGGGCTTCGCCCCGTCCACGTACGCCGCCTCGTACAGCGTCGGCGAGATCCGTTGCAGGCCGGCGATGAACAGGATCATGTAGAACCCGAGCTGCAGCCACAAGCGGACCGTGACGAGCGGGAGCCAGTACCACGGCGGTGACACCGTCGACAGCCACGCGATGTTCTCGATCCCGAACCAGCCGAGGACCGTGTTCGCGAGACCGAACCGGACACCGTTGAAGATCGACAGCTTCCAGATCAGCGACGCGACGACGTACGAGCACGCGGTCGGCAGGAAGAACACCGACCGGAAGAACGCCCGGGCGATCTTGACCTGGTTGACCAGCAACGCCAGCAGCAGCGAGAGCACGAAGGTCAGCGGCACGATGAACACCGCGAAGATCGTGAACGTGCCCAGGCTGGACAAGAAGTTGTGGTCGGTGAGCATGTCGACGTAGTTGCGCAGGCCGACGAACTTCGACGGGGTCGCGGTGTTGTACGCCTCGAAGAAGCTGAGGACGAAGCTCCAGATGATCGGCAGGTAGGAGAAGATCAGCAGCCCGAGCACGAACGGCCCGACGAACACCCAGAACCACAGGGCGTTCCCCTTGATCCCCTTGTGCCGCTTCCTGCTCGCCCGCGATCCTCGCCGCTCACCAGCGGCGGCGGGGTCCGCGGACGTCTTGGCGGTAGCGCTCATCCGAACAACCGCTTGAGCTCGTCGTTGACGGTCTTCTCGGCCTTGGCGATCTCGGCGGCTGGGTCGGCTCCCTTCTTGATGATGTTGGTGAGCATGTCGCCGAACGCCGTACCCATCTTCGGTGTCCAGGCCGGGTCGTCGGTGTGGCCGTAGTCCTGGGTCAGCTTCACGGTGTCGGCCGCGACACCGCTCTGCAGCTTCGCAGCCTTGGCGGCCACGCTCTTGCGCGGCGGGATGTGGAAGCCGTAGCTCAGCGACCAGTCCTCCTGGTCGGCGGTCTGGTCGATCCACAGCCACTTGACGAACTTCTTCGCGGCGTCGACGTTCGCGCTCTTCGCGGAGACGAACTGCGTCCAGCCGCCGGAGTACACGGCCGGCTTGTGCGAGGCGTCGAGGGCCGGGAACGGGATCACGCCGAGGTCGTCGCCGAGCGCCTTCTGCATACCGGGCACCGCCCACATGCCGATCCACTGCATCGCGCACAGGCCCTGGTTGATCGCGCCCGGGTCGGTCCAGTCGGTCGGCGAGCCGAGCAGGATGCTCTTGCTGGCATACAGCTCGTGCAGCTTGCCGAACATCTTGGCCGGGCCTTCACCGCTGAAGCCCGGCTTGTGGTCCTTGGTCAACCGGTCGCCGCCGGCCGCCCAGAGCGCGGGCGAGCCCAGCGCCAGGCCGCCGTCGTTGCCGACGAACATGCCCTTCACCTTGTTGGTGGTGAGTTCCTTGGACGCCGCGATCAGGTCGTCGATGGTCTCCGGCGGCTTGATGCCGGCCTTGTCCAGCAGGGACTTGCGGTAGTAGATGACCTGCGGGTCGATGATCATCCGGATGCCGTAGATCTTGCCGTCCACGGTGTTCGTGGCCAGGTCGCCGGGCAGGAAGTCGTCCTTGACGTCGGCGATGATGTCGTCGAGCGCGACCACCTGGTTGCTCTTCACCATGCCGATGTTCAGCTGGCTCTCGAAGACGTCGGGGCCCTTGTTGGACAGCAGGCCCGAGGACAGCTTGCTGGCGTAGTCACCCGGAGTCCACTGCACCGTGACGTTCGCGTCGGTGTAGGACTTGGCGTACTTCTGGGCTGCCTGCTGCGTCCCGGCTTCACCGTACTGGTGGTACCACTGCGACAGGTTGGGTTTCGAACCTCCGCCCCCGCCTCCGGAGGACGGGCGGCCGGTGTTGCCGCCGCAGGCCGCGGTCAACGCGGCAAGGGCGGCGAGCCCACCGGTCCGCTTGAGCAGATCGCGCCGGGAGAGTCCGGCGGCCGGAACATGAGCAGGCATGAATTCCACCTTCCCTACTGGGAACGTCGCAGGGGTACGACGCACGGTTCCGAGGTACTCAACGACGTCAAGTATCTCCGAGTTTCTGGCACACGGTACTGCAAGTCAATCGTTGTAGAAGTGCCAGCACAATGTCTCAAAAGCGCGCCCGGCGCAAGACCGGACGCGCTCTTATTTGTTCGAATGTGTGGAATTTGCTTGAGTTGATATCGGCTCGTGATCAGCCGAAGACCTCGCCCGCCTCAGCCTTGCGGACCAGCAGGGCGGGCGGTTCGAAGCGGTTGCCGTACTTCGTTGCCAGCTCGCGCGACCGTTCCACGAACGCGCTCGGCCCGTAGGCGTTCACGTACTGCAACGCACCACCGTGCAGCGGCGGGAACCCGATGCCGAAGATCGAGCCGATGTTGGCGTCCGGCACCGATCGCAACACGCCCTCGTCCAGGCACTTCACGGTCTCGAGCGCCATCGCGAACAGCATCCGCTCCTGCAGGTCGATCAGCGGGACGCCGCGGCCGGCCGGGAAGTGTTCCCACAACCCGGGCCACAACCGCTTCGGCCCGTCGGCCGGGTAGTCGTAGAAGCCTGCGCCGGCAGCCTTCCCGCGCCGCCCGAACTCGTTCACCAGCCGGTCGGTGACCGCCATCCCCGGGTGCTCGTCGAAGGCACCAGCGCTGTCACCGGCCGCACGAGCGGCGTCCCGGATCTTCTGCGGTAGCGTGAGAGTCACCTCGTCCAGCATCGCCAGCGGCGGTGCCGGGAATCCGGACTGCGTCGCGGCCCGCTCGATCATCACCGGATCGACGCCCTCGGCCACCATCGCCGCGCCTTCCATCACGAGCGTGCCGAACACCCGCGACGTGAAGAACCCGCGGCTGTCGTTGACCACGATCGGCGTCTTCTTGATCTGCCGTACGACGTCGTACGCCTGCGCGATCGCGCGGTCCGAGGTCTTCGCGCCGGCGATCAGCTCGACCAGCGGCATCCGGTCGACCGGCGAGAAGAAATGCATCCCGATGAAGTCGTCGGGCCGGTCGATCCCGTCGGCCAGCGACGTGATCGGCAGCGTCGACGTGTTCGAGCACAGCAGCGCGTCCGGCTCGACGACACCGGCGATCTCCGCGAAGACCTTCTGCTTCAGGCCGCCGTCCTCGAAGACCGCCTCGATCACCAGGTCGCACCCGGCAAGGTCGTTCGGGTCGCCGGTCGGCGTGATCCGGCTCAGGAACGCCTCGACGTCGGCCGCGGACGTCCGCCCCTTCGCGACCTGCTTCGCCAGCAGCTTCTCGGAATATTCCTTTCCGCGCGCAGCCGCCTCCAACGAAACATCTTTGAGCACAACCTCGATCCCGGCCTTCGCGCAGACATAGGCGATTCCGGCACCCATCATTCCCGCCCCGAGCACTCCGACCTTGCGGGCGCGGTACTTCGGTACGTCGGCAGGCCGCGATCCGCCGGCGTTGATCGACTGCAGGTCGAAGAAGAACGCCTGGATCATGTTCTTCGCGATCTGCCCGGTCGCGAGCGAGACGAAGTACCGGGACTCGATCCGGGAGGCGGTCTCGAAATCGACCTGGCTGCCCTCGACGGCGGCGCTCATGATCGCCCGCGGCGCAGGGTACGGCGCGCCCTTGAGCTGCTTGCGCAGGTTGGCCGGGAAGGCCGGCAGGAACGCGGCCAGCTTCGGCGAGGACGGCGTACCGCCCGGGATCTTGTAACCGTCGCGGTCCCAGGGCTGCTTGGCGTCACCGTCGTACGCCGTGATCCACCGGCGCGCGGCGTCGAGCAGCTCGTCCGCGGGAACCACCTCGTCGACGATGCCGACGGACAGCGCGTGCGCGGGCTTCATCCGCTGCCCCTGCAGCAGGACCTTCATCAGTGCGTCCTGCAGGCCGAGCATCCGCACCGTGCGGGTCACTCCCCCGCCGCCGGGCAGCAGGCCGAGCGTCACCTCGGGCACCCCGAGCTCGATGCGGTTGTCGTTGGCAACGATCCGGTGGTGGCAGGCGAGTGCGATCTCCAGCCCGCCGCCGAGCGCCGAGCCGTTGATCGCGGCAACTACCGGCACGCCCAGCGTCTCCAGCACCCGCAGCTGCCGCTTGACCTCCTCGATCGTCGCGAAGACCTCCGCGGCGTCCGACGGCTGGATCCGCGACAGCATCTGCAGGTTCCCGCCGGCGAAGAACGTGGACTTCGCACTCGTCACGATCACGCCCTTGATCAGGGCCTTCTCGGCGGTCAGGCGCTCGACGGTGCGGCCCATCGACTCGATGTACGCGTCGTTCATCGTGTTCGCGGACGCATCGGGATCGTTCAGCGTGAGCGTGACAACGCCGGCGTCGTTCTTCCAGTCGATCATGCTGTTCATGCCGTTCATACACTGAGCCTCTCGATGATCGTCGCGACGCCCATCCCGCCGCCGACGCACAGGGTGGCCAGTCCGTAGCGGAGCTCGCGCCGCTCCAGCTCGTCCAGCAGAGTTCCGATCAGCATCGCGCCGGTGGCTCCGAGCGGATGGCCGAGGGCGATCGCGCCGCCGTTCACGTTCACCTTCTCGTGCGGTACGCCGAGATCGGACATGAAATGCAGGACCGCCGCCGCGAACGCCTCGTTCATCTCGAACAGGTCGATGTCCGAAGCATCCAGCCCGGCCCGCGCCAGCGCCTTCCGTGCGGCCGGCGCCGGACCGGTCAGCATGATCGTCGGATCGGCGCCGCTGACGCCGACCGAGACCACCCTGCCCCGCGGTGCCTGGCCGAGCGCCTCGCCGGCCTTCTCGTTGCCGACAGCAACCAGCGCCGCGCCGTCCACGATCCCGGACGAGTTGCCCGCGTGGTGCACGTGCTCGATCCGCTCGACGGTCAGGTACTTCTCCAGCGCGACCGAGTCGAACCCGCCGTGCTCGCCGATCGCCGCGAACGACAACGGCAGCCCGGCCAGTGTCTCCACCGACGTACCTGGACGTACGAGCTCGTCGTGGTCCAGGATCCGCAGCCCGTTGCGATCCACCACCGGTACGACCGAACGCCCGAAGTACCCGTTCGCCCAGGCCTTCGCGGCGCGGGCGTGCGACTCGGCGGCGTACGCGTCGACGTCGGTGCGGGAGAAGCCGTCGATCGTCGCGATCAGGTCGGCGCTGATGCCCTGCGGGATGAAGCCGGTGCGCAGAGCGGTCTCCGGATCCATCGCCCAGGCGCCGCCGTCGGAGCCCATCTTCACGCGGGACATCGACTCGACGCCGCCGGCCAGGATGAAGTCCTCCCAGCCGGAGCGGACCCGCTGCGCCGCCTGGTTGACGGCCTCCAGGCCCGAGGCGCAGAAGCGGTTCAGCTGCACGCCACCGGTCGTCTCGGGGTAGCCGGCCATCAGTACGGCGGTGCGCGCGATGTCCATGCCCTGGTCGCCGATCGGTGTCACGACGCCGAGGACGACGTCGTCGATCGCCGCCGGATCCAGGTCGGGATGCCGCGCCCGCAGTTCCTCGAGCAGACCGGTGATCAGCTGGATCGGCTTGACCTCGTGCAGCGCACCGGTCGGCTTGCCCTTGCCGCGCGGTGTCCGGATCGCGTCGTACAGGAAGGCTTCGGTCATACGGCCGATTGTGACAGTAGAGCTGTCACGATGGTCAAGGGGGACTCGTTATGATCTCCGCCATGTCGGACGTGGCGGGGGACGCAGCAACCGAGGGCGCGACACTGACGGTCGACGAACTCTCGGCGCGGGTCGGGATGTCGGTGCGGACGTTGCGGTTCTACGCGGGGCGAGGACTGATCCCGCCGCCGATCAGGCGTGGACGGGTGGGGTACTACGGGCCGGAGCACATCGCGCGGCTCGACCTGGTGCGGGAGCTGCAGGCGCACGGGTTCCGGCTGCAGGCGATCGAGGGGTACCTGGACCGGATCCCGACCGACGCGACCCCGCAGGACATCGCGCTGCACCGCACGCTGCTGACGCCGTGGATGCGCGACCTGCCCGAAACCCTCGACCGCGCGGCCCTGGTACGGCGGACCGGCCGGGACCTGACCGACGACGACATCGAGATGCTGGTCGCGCTCGGCGTGGTCGAGCCGACGCCCGACGAGGACGTGTTCCAGGTGGCCACGGCGCATCTCAGCCTCGGCGTCGAGCTGCTCGACCTGGACCTGCCGGTCGAGGCGGTCCAGGACGCCGGACGGATCTTCACCGAGCACGGCCGCGCGATCGCCGAGGAGTTGACCGAGGTGTTCCGCACCAAGGTCTGGCCGCACTACCGCGACTCCGGCGGCCCGCCCGAACACATCCAGGAGCTCGTCGAGCGCTTCAAGCCGGTCACGATCCAGGGGCTCGTCCTGGCCTACGAACGAGCCGTCGGCGAAACCCAGCGCGACACCGTCCGCCGCACCCAGAACAAGCGCCGTTAGCTGTTGGGCACTCGGAGGTAGGTGAGGCCCCGCAGGTCCAGGTACGTGTCGCTGGGCGTGCTGACCACGCGCAGCAGGACCGCGTCGCAGCCGGGACAGCGGGCGACGGTGCCGGGCGCGTCGACGTAGACGCGGGACTCGGCGAAGACGCCGGTCCGGCCGCAGCCGTTGCACTGGGCAACGGCCGCCGTCAGGTCCACGGCGAACAGTTCGCTGAGGACGCCGGCGGCCGCGTTCCCGTCGAGGTAGCCGGTCATCGTGGTCCTCCTGTCGGGCCGAAACGCTCTGTCCTGATCCGTGCCGGGTCGTGGCCGGCCGCGACCAGCAGGTCCGCCACCGTCTCCACGAACGGCGTCGGCCCGCACACGTACGTCGTCGCGCCGTCGTCGGGCTTGAACGCGTACCGCTCGAGCAGGTCCGCGTCGATCCGCCCCACCCGCGGCTCACCGGCCGGCGCCTTCCGGGTGTACACCAGGCGTACGTCGACGTCGTCCGACGCGGCGAGCTCCTTCAGGTCCCCGACGTAGATCACCGACTCCGGCGCGCGAACGGAGTACAGCAACCGCATCGGTGTCGACGTACCGGCGGACGCCTGGAGCATCGCCCGCAGCGGCACGACGCCTGACCCGCCGCCGATGAGCTGCACAGGCCCCTCCTGCTCCGGCTTCCACACGAACCAGCCGCCGACCGGCCCACGGATCTCCAGCGGATCCCCGGCCTTGAGGACGTCGACCAGGTACGGCGACACCTCGCCGTCCGGCACCTGCTCGACGGTCAGCTCGATCGTGCCGCCCGTCCACGCCGACGCAACCGAGTACGACCGGGAGGCCCGGTAGCCGTCCGGGGCGGTCAGCCGTACGTCGAGGTGCTGACCGGCCAGATGCCCCGGCCAGTCCGGTACGTCGAGCACGATCGTGCGAGCCGTCTCGGTCTCACGCCGTACCTCGGTGACCGTGGCTACCTGCCACGTCAGTCGCCGGCGTAACGCTGTTCTTTCCATGGGTCTCCGTACTCGTGGTAGCCGGCGGTCTCCCAGAAGCCGAGGTCCTCGGTGTCGGACAGCACCAGGCCGCGGACCCATTTGGCGCTCTTCCAGAAGTACAGGTGCGGGACCAGCAGCCGGGCCGGTCCGCCGTGCTCGGGGTCGAGCGGCTCGCCGTCGTATTCGTAGGCGATCCAGGACTGCCCGTCGAGCAGGTCGTCGAGCGGCAGGTTCGTCGTGTAGCCGCCGTAGCTGTGCGCCATCGCGAAGTCCGCGCCGGTCTCCACGTCCGCGAGCAGCGTGTCCAGCGAGACGCCCTTCCAGGAGGTCTCGAACTTGGACCAGCGCGTGACGCAGTGGATGTCCTTGGTGATCTCCTCGGCCGGCAGCGCCATCAGGGCCGGCCAGTCCCACTTGTGCTTCTCGCCGGACTCCGTGGTGACCGTGAACTCCCAGTGCTCGGTCAGGATGTGCGGGGTCGGCCCCGCCGACAGGACCGGAAAGTCCTGCGTCAGATACTGCCCCGGCGGCAGGTTCGACCCGCCTCCGCGCCGACCGGTGAACCCTGGCGACACGATGCCCATCCCGACCCTCCCTCGGTGTGTCGAGCGTCCAGCGCCCGGAGGTTAAACTCTGCCCCTGGTGCTGCCCCGGACCACGGTAGCCTCCCGTGCCGCAACCTGTCCGGAGGAAGCCCTGATGAGCGAATGGTACGGCGTGCGCCCGCCTGCGGTGCCGGAGACCACCCCGGCCCCGCCGGATCGCCACGACGCCGTGGAGCCCGAGCCCGAGACGTCGACGAAAGAACCGACGGCGGACGAGTGAGAGGCCCGCAGGCGGGTACCGGACCAGGACCAGCGGCGATTCCGCCGTACCACGGCATGAGGCACGCTGACCGATGAAGCACGATGTCCTCCCGCGCCCGCTAGAGTGGAGCATCCGCCCAGCGGCGGCAGCAACGTGGACGGGATGCGTGGATCTGGACCGCAGTGCCAGGGTGTGGGTGGCGATCAAGGCCTCTGCACGCGTTGACGGCACGCCACCGACGCTGCTGCACGCGGTCCGCGCGTGCGCCCAGTCGATGTCCGCGCTCGGCGCCGGGTTCGCGATGGCACGCGACGATCGCGAATGGGAGCCGCTGATCGCCAGCGCTCCGCTGGCCTCCGAGCTGGACGAACTGCAGTTCACCCTGGGCGAAGGCCCGAGCGGCGAGGCCGTCCACAACGGCGTACCGGTCCTGGAACCGGATCTCGCCGGGTTCGGCGCCGGCCGGCGCTGGCCTGCGTTCGCGGCGATGGCCACCGAACGCGGAGTCGGCGCCGCCTACGCGTTTCCGGTCGGTGTCGGCGCCGCCAGGGTCGGTGTGCTGACCGTGTACCGGCGTGAGCACGGGCCGCTGCGCGCGGAGCTGCTGCAGGACGCCTTGGTGTACGCCGACGCCATACTGGTCCTGGCACTGGACGAGCGCGTCGGCGTCGAGACCGACCAGTTGATCGCGGTCGCCTTCGACGCCCGGCGTGCCGAGGTGCATCAGGCCACCGGGATGGTTGCCGCACAGCTCGGCGTCAGTGTCACGCAGGCACTCGCCCGGTTGCGCGCGCACGCGTACAGCAGTGGACAGTCCTTGCAAGAGGTGGCTGCAGCGGTGATGGCCGGCCGGCTGCATTTCGAGGGTGACGACGCCGCCCCACGAACGAAGGAGACGGACCCCCAGCATGCGGAGCAGGAGGAAGACTGATGAGCGCGTCTGACCGGAGGGTGCGGGAGGTGTTCATCGAGTTGTCCGACACTCTCGTCGCCGACTTCGACATCATCGAGTTCCTCGACCGGCTCGCGGCCCGCTGCAGCGAGCTGCTGAGTGTGTCGTCCTGCGGCATCCTGCTCGTGGACCACCTGGGCGCCCTGAACCTCGTCGCCGCCGCGACCGAGCAGGCACGGCTGATCGAGCTGGTCCAGTTGCAGAACCTCGAGGGTCCCTGCCTCGACGCGTTCAACACCGGAGGTGCGGTGCAGTACGCCGATCTCCGGGACGGCACCACCCCGTGGCCGTCGTTCACCGCGGCCGCGCTCGAGGCCGGCTACCGCTCGGTCCAGGCTCTGCCGATGCGGCTGCGCGACACCACGCTGGGCGCGGTCAACCTGTTCAGCCGGGAACCCGGGCCGCTGTCCGACGACACGGTCGTGCTCGGGCAGGCGCTGGCCGACGCGGCCACCATCGGCATCCTGCACCAGCGGGCGATGGCACGCCAGGAGACCGTCACCGAGCAGCTGCAGACCGCCCTGAACAGCCGCATCCTCATCGAACAGGCCAAGGGCTACATCAGTCACAGCCTCTCGGTGGGCGTCGACGAGGCCTTCGGCGTACTGCGTTCGTACGCCCGATCGAGCAACCGCCGGCTGACCGAGGTGGCCGCCGACGTCGTCGAGGGCCGTATCACATTGTCCCGCTGAGCCACACTCGAACGTTGGCTTCAGTCGCCCGCTTGACCTTGCCGAAACTCTGGCGGCAGCTGCCGTCGATGGTTACTGTGTGTAGGCCTGCATGCCCCAGACCCCGGCGCCGGACGTGCTGCGCCTTGGGGAGGGGTGGGCGTGGCACAGCCCTTCAGCACCGGGCGCCCCATCCGTACCGCTGACCGGCAGGCACAGGTCCCGCCGTACCGTGCCGTCCCGGAGCGCGCGCACTACGGCGGGACCCCTCACACGCCCATCGTCCGGCCGATGATCTCCTTCATGATCTCCGTGGTGCCGCCGTAGATCGTCTGGATGCGGGTGTCGAGGTACGCCTTCGCGATCGGGTACTCGGTCATGAAGCCGTAGCCGCCGTGCAGTTGCAGGCAGCGGTCGACGACCTTCTTCTGCAGTTCGGTGGTCCACCACTTGGCCATCGCGGCCTCGGCGACGGTCAGGGTCCCGGCGTTCAGCTCCGCGATGCACCGGTCGACGAAGACCCGCGCGATCTGTGTCTCGGTGGCGAGTTCCGCGAGAACGAAACGGCTGTTCTGGAACGAACCGATCGGCCGGCCGAACGCCTTGCGGTCCTTCACGTAGCGCAGCGTCTCGTCGAGGATGTTCTCGCAGGCCGCGGCCGCGACCACCGCGATCGTCAGCCGCTCCTGCGGCAGCTTCTCCATCAGGTACACGAAGCCCTTGCCCTCCTCGCCGAGCAGGTTCTCGGCAGGCACCCGCACGTCGTCGAAGAACAGTTCGGCGGTGTCCTGCGCCTTCAGCCCGATCTTGTCCAGGTTCCGCCCGCGCTCGAAGCCGGGCATGCCGCGTTCGGCGACGATCAGCGAGATGCCCTGCGCGCCGGCGTCCGGGTCGGTCTTGGCGACCACGATCACCAGGTCGGCGAGGATCCCGTTCGAGATGAACGTCTTCTGGCCGTTCAGCACGTAGTGGTCGCCGTCGCGGCGCGCGGTGGTCCGGATGCCCTGCAGGTCACTGCCCGCGCCCGGCTCGGTCATCGCGATCGCGGTGATCGTCTCCCCCGAGCAGAACGCGGGCAGCCAGCGCTTCTTCTGCTCCTCGGTCGCATAGTCGAGCAGGTACGCCGAGTTGATGTCGGTGTGGATCGTGAAGCCGACGCCGCTCGCGCGGACCCTGGTGAGTTCCTCGATCAGCACTGCGTTGAACCGGAAGTCGCGCGTCCCGCCACCGCCGTACTCCTCCGGCATCATGAAGCCGAGCAGGCCCGCGGCACCGGCGGCGGTCCACAGCTCGCGCGGGACGATGCCGGCCTCCTCCCAGCTGTCGTGGTGCGGGACGATCTCCTTCTCGCAGAACGCCCGCACGGTCTCCCGGAAGGCGTCGTGATCGGCGTCGAAGAGCTGACGTTCCACGGGCGGGTCCTCTCTAGTTCTGTACGGCGGCGCCGGACTCGAGCAGGGCGTCGAGGTCGGTGATGCCCCAGTCGGCCAACGCCTCCCGGGTGTGCTCCCCCGGTCGCGCGGGCGGCCGGTCCAGGCTGGTCGGCGTACGGCCGAAGCGCGGCGCGGGAGCCGCCTGCCGGACGCCGTGGTGCTCCACAAAGGTGCCGCGGGCAACGAGATGCGGATGGTGCCCGGCCAGCGGCAGGATCGGCGCGACGCAGGCGTCGGAGCCGTCGAACAGCTCGGTCCACTCGGCCTGCGTCCGCCGCCGGAACGTCTCGGTCAGCACCTTCCGCAGCTCCGGCCACTGGGCCTGGTCATTGCGATCCGGTACGTCGATGCCGAGCTTCTCGATCAGCTCCGCGTAGAACTGGGGCTCGATGGCCCCGACGGACAGGTGCTTGCCGTCCGCGGTCTCGTACACGTCGTAGAACGGCGCCCCGGTGTCGAGCAGGTTCGTGCCGCGCTCCTGCCGCCAGGTCCCCGCCGCGAGCGCACCGAGCAGCATCGTGGTCAGGTGCGCCGAACCGTCGACGATCGCCGCGTCCACCACCTGCCCCTGACCGCTGCGCTGTGCCTCGTGGAGCGCCGCGAGTACGCCGATCACGAGGTACAGCGAGCCGCCCGCGAAATCGCCGAGCAGGTTCGCCGGCACCTGCGGAGGGCCGTCGGCGCGTCCGATCAGGTGCAATGCGCCCGACAACGCCAGGTAGTCGATGTCATGCCCCGCCGTCTGTGCCAGCGGTCCGTCCTGGCCCCAGCCGGTCATCCGGCCGTAGACGAGCCGCGGATTGATCGAGCGGCAGTCGTCCGGGCCCAGGCCGAGCCGCTCGGCCACCCCGGGCCGGAATCCTTCGACCAGTACGTCGGCCTGCGCGACAAGCCGGCGTACGACGTCCACAGCGGCGGGCTGCTTGAGGTCGAGCGCTGCGCTGCGACGGCCGCGATTGACCAGGTCCAGCTCGGGCGGACCCATCGAGAGCCCACCGCCGGGACGGTCGACCCGGAGCACGTCGGCGCCGAGCTCGGCGAGCAGCATGCACGCGAACGGCGCCGGCCCGATGCCGGCCAGCTCGACCACTTTCACGCCCTCGAGTGGACCCATGCGGCCATTGTGACAGTTCTACTGTCATGGTCGTCAAGTGAGCTTGCGCACCCCCGCGAGTGCGGTGAGGGGCAGCAGCACCAGCAGCGCAAGGATCACGGCCAGCCCGGTCGAGAGCAGCGCCTCGCCGCCCTCCAGATGTCCGAGGTGGAAGAACAGGTGCGGCCCGGCGTACGCGAGGAAGGCGATCAGCGCGACGACGGTCAGGAACCGGTCCAGCCGGACCGCGGCCGCGGTGAGCACGATGCCGAGCCCGAGGCTCGCACCACCGAAGTCGTGGAACAGGTGGTCGCTGTACGGCGGTGTCCAGTTGACCGTCGGCACGTGGTCGTAGAAGGTCCTCGGCACGATCGAGAGCCAGAATCCGAGGATCAGCTCGAAGGCGGCGAGCACGATCAGGACCGCGCGGACGTAGGTCCTCATCGCAGGTACTCCGCGAAGGTGATCCGGCCGTACTCCGGGCCGTCGACCAGGGCTCCGCCTCCGGCGAAGGCAGCGAACGTCTTGCCCGGCACCCGCAACGGCAGGACGGGACGGTGCGCGGAGCGGGCCTGCTTCCACATCCGTGCCAGCTCGACCACGGGCCGGCGTTCAGGACCGCCGATGTCCGGGGCTCGACCGTTGACCGGCGGCTGGTCCACGAGCTCCGCGAGCCGTACTGCGACCTCCTCGACCGCGATGGGCTGCAGTGTGACCATCGGAGCGAGCAACGCCGGGAGGAAGCGCTGGGCTCCGAGGACCTGGTCGACGAGGTTGTGGAACTGGGTCGCGCGCAGGATCGTGTACGGCACGCCGGACTCGGCGGTCAGCCGCTCGGCCTCGAGCTTGTAGCGGTAGTACGGCAGCGGGATGCGGTCGATGCCGGCGATCGACATCACGATCAGATGCCGTACGCCGGACGCGGCCGCCAGCAGGTTGCGGGTCTGCTCGACGTCCCGGCGTCCCGCGCTGGTGGCCAGATGCACGACCACCTCCGAACCCTCGACGGCGGCAGCGAGCCCTTCGCCCGTGGTGAGATCGGCGACGGCCCGGTCGGGTCCGGGCGTGCGGCTGAGCACCCGGACCTGATGGTCACAGGCCCGGAGCCGCGCCACGGTCGGTCGGCCCAGCGTGCCGGTTCCGCCGGTGACGAGAAGTGAGGTCATTCTGGTGGTTTCCTTTCGGTCACCAACTCAGATCGGACAGCCCTCCGATGTGTGACAACTGCGCAGTCGCGAACGCCAGTTTGTCCGGGTTCATCACGAACTGCACGTCGGTCACGCCGTCGGGGCCGACGCCGATGAAGCAGATCGCCACCACCCCGTCGGGGCCCGCGGCCACCAGGGCGGGACCACCGTTCGCCTCCGTCAGGTACGCCTCGATGCCGCCGCCGAAACGCCGGACCGCGCCGGACAGGTAGCGCGCGACCCGGGTCCTGCCGGTGAGCACGTTGCGGGCCGCGGACACCTGGCCGCCGCTGTCCGCTCGCGACACGACATCCGCCGCGAGCAACTGTTCCAGCTCCTCGATCTCCCCCAGCCGCGCGGCCGCGAGGAACCGCTCGACTAGCTTTCGCCAGCCGGCCCGGTCGACCTGCTGCTCGCGCGGCGGTGTCTGCCCGGCCAGCTTCTTGCCTGCTCGCGACCCCAGTTGGCGCGCGTTCGCCTCCGAGGTCCCGATCAGCTCCGCCACCTCGCCGTACCCGTACGCGAACGCCTCGTGCAGCACGTACGCCGCCCGCTCGGCCGGCGTCAGCCGCTCGAGCATCAGCAGCAGCGCGAACGACACCGACTCGCGCTCCGCGACCACCTCCAGTGGCCCCAGCGCATCGAACTGCCCGGTGAGTACGGGTTCCGGCAGCCATTGCCCGACGTACGTCTCCCGCCGCGCTCGCGCCGACGTGAGCTGCTTGATCGAGAGGTTCGTGACGACCTTCGCCAGATACGCCTCCGGCTCACGCACCGCCGCCCGATCGACCTCCCGCCACCGCAACCAGGCGTCCTGCAGAATCTCCTCGGCGTCGGACGCCGCGCCGGTCATCCGATACGCAATCCCGAACAACCGCCCCCGCACCCGCTCGAACTCATCCATCGCGGAACGTCTCGGCAGCCTGCTGGATCGTCGTGGAGAACGCCGACCAGCCGGCCTCGTCGAGCATGCCCGCGTCGCTGCCGCCCTGCCCGTCGATCAGCTCGCGGACGATGTCGGCATGCCCGGCATGGTGCGCGGTCTCGTCGACGACCCGCACCAGTAGCGCGCCGAACGTCGTACTGCGCTGCCCCTCGGCCCAGTGCGGTACTTCGGCCGGATGGTCCAGCTCGAGCTCGGCGATCGAGCGGTCGCTGTGCGCACAGGCCTCGCGGTACAGCCCGGTGATGTACTCCGTCGACTCGTCCGGCTTCGCCCACATGTCAGCGCCTTCCCAGACCGAGCCGTCCGCGTCCCACGGCAGTGGGTAACCCGAGGGGCGGCCCACGCTGGTCCCGAGGTAGACGTACTCGATGCCGGTCAGGTGCTTCACCAGGCCGAGCAGGTTCGTACCGGACGGGACCAGTGGGCGGCGGCGGTCGTACTCGCTGATCCCGTCGAGCTTCGCGAGCATCAGCGCACGGGTCGCCTGGAGGTACTCCTGCAGTACGGTCTTCATGGCGCTCCTGGTGGGATGAAGGGGACTTGTGCTGCTCCGTGTTCGATGAGGTGCAGCAGCGCGGCGGTGTCGGCGTGCGTGTCGATCAGGTCGGCCAGCCTGTCCAGCCGCTGCTCGCGTAGGCCCGCGAACGACACGGTGCCGTCGGGCGCGGGTTTGCCGGTCAGCTCAGCGACCTCGATGAGAAACGCGTGCCTGGCAGCGTCGTCGTCCAGCAGCCCGTGCCAGATCGTGCCCCACACGTTGCCCGAACGGCAGCCACCCGGGAACTCGGTCGCGTCGCCGGTCACCTCGACGATCCCGTGGTGGATCTCGTACGCCGTCGGGGCCGGCCGCGCGAGCATCTTCTCCCGGCCGAAAACCGTTGCGACGGGCAACAACCCCAGTCCCGGGTGATCACCACCTGTCTCCACCGCTTGCGGATCGGACACGAATGAGCCGAGCATCTGGTACCCGCCACAGATCCCCAGAACCGGACGATGGTTGGTCGCCCTGGCCTGCAGAGCTTCGGCCAGGCCGTTGGCGCGGAGCCAGGCGAGGTCGGCCACTGTGGCGCGGGAGCCGGGCAGCACCACGAGGTCGGCGTCGCGGACTTCGGCCGGGCTGGTGGTGAAGAAGACACTGTTGGTCGGCTCGGCGGCCAGCGCGTCGAGGTCG
>DASXXB010000367.1:0-49489 GCA_036503355.1 Kribbella sp.
ATCGACACAGCCGCCGAGGTCACCGCCCGCTACGGCCGCCGCTTCGACCTGCAGCACATCGAGCACGCGAGCGAGTACCTCAACTCCGGACTGCTCGCCGTACCGCGGATCCTGCGTCAGGCCTGAGCGAGGAACCTGTCCAGCACCCGCGAACCGAACTCGAGCGAGGCCGTCGGCACCCGCTCGTCGATGCCGTGGAACATACCCATGAAGTCCAGGTCTGGCGGGAGCTGCAGCGGCACGAATCCGAAGCAGCGCACTCCCAGCCGGCTCCACGACTTCGCGTCCGTACCACCCGACATCAGCAGCGGCGCGGTCCGGCTCTGCGGGTCCTCGGCCGCGAGGCACGCCTGCATCGCCTCGACCAGACCGCCGCTGAACTCGGTCTCCAGCGCGATGTCGGTGACGACCGTCTCCCGGCGTACCTTGTCGCCGAGCAACTCGTCGATGGTCGCGTAGAACTCGTCCTCGTACCCGGGCAGGAACCGCCCGTCGATGTGCGCCTCGGCATCCCCCGGGATCACGTTGACCTTGTAGCCGGCGTTCAGCATCGTCGGGTTCGCGGTGTTGCGGATCGTGGCGCCGAACATCCGGCTGAAGCTGCCGAGCTTCGCGAGCGTCGCGGTCATGTCGTCCGGGTCGAGCTCCACCTCGAGCACGTCCTCGAGCGTCTTCAGGAACTCGCGGACCGTCGGCGTGACCCGCAGCGGCCACTCGTGCGACCCGATCCGCGTGACCGCCTCGACCAGGTTGGTGACCGCGTTGTCGGTGTTCACCATCGACCCGTGGCCGGCCGTACCGCGGGCCTTCAGGCGCATCCAGTTCATGCCCTTCTCGGCGGTCTCGATCAGGTACAGCCGCAGGTCGTCCTTGACCGTGATCGAGAACCCGCCGACCTCACCGATGCCCTCGGTGCAGTCGGCAACGGTGTCCGGGTGGTTGTTGATCAGCCACTGCGCGCCGTACACACCGCCGGCCTCCTCGTCGGCCGTGAACACGAGCCGCACCGGCCGCCGCGGCTTCACGCCGGCCCGCTGCCGCGCCCGGACGACGGAGAGCACCATCGCGTCGAAGTCCTTCATGTCGACCGCACCGCGGCCCCACACGCACCCGTCGAAGATCTCCCCCGCGAACGGATCCACCTTCCAGTCCTTCGGATCCGCCGGTACGACGTCCAGGTGCCCGTGCACGAGCAACGGGTCCGCATCCTGGTCCTCGCCGTCCCAGTGCGCGACCAGCGTCGCGCGCCCCGGCTCCGACTCGTAGATCGTCGACTCGATGCCGACCTCGTCCAGCTTCGCCGCGACGTACTCCGCCGCGCCACGCTCGCCGTTGCTCTTGCCGTTGCCGTAGTTCGTGGTGTCGATCCGGATCAGCTCACTGCAGAGCTCCACGACTTCGGCATCGGCGGCGTACGACGGACTGTCGCTGGAGGTCGTCATGCGCCCCATCCTAGGTGTGCGGGACATCGTCGGGCGCAGCCAGCTCGAGAATCCGGTCGGCGGTCTGCTCCGCGGTCAGCGCCGCCGTGTCCAGCCACCACCCGGCATCGCCGAGCTCGCGTCGCATGTCGGCCTCGAGCCGCTCGTAGCCGTCGAAGTCGAACCGGTCGCGCGGATCCCTGATCGTGTTGCGGTACCGGCAGACCTCGATCCCCGGCGCGAGGACGATGAAGCGAACCCGCCGCGGACTCAGCCGCTCGCGGAAGAACTCGAGCCGCTCGCGGGACGGGATCATCGCGTCGATCAGCGGCGTGAACCCGGCGTCGGCGAAGTTGGCCGCCAGCGCGCACAGATTCCGGTGCAGCAGCTCGACCTGCCGCGCCGCCTCGTCCGCGGGCTCACCCAGCGCCCACACGAAACCGTTGACGATCATCCGGTTCACCTGGTCACCGTCCAGTCGCGCGGACCGCGGCAGGCGTTCGGCCACCAGCCGCGTCACGGTCGACTTGCCGGCACCCGGCATCCCCGTCACGAGAAGGCAATCCATGGCCGAGCATCCTGCAACTCGCCGGCAAGCCCGGCAACGCGTTTTCCGCCTCGGCTGAGGCGGTACATCAGCGCGGGATGGTGCTGGCGCGCCAGACGAGGTGGTGCGGGAGGGTGATCTGCCGCGGCGGGCCTCCGGGGGCGGCGATGCGGTCCATCAGGAGTTCCACGGCGGTGTCGACCACGAGGGCCTTGTCGAAGTCGATCGTGGTCAGGGGTGGCACGGTGACGGCCGATTCGTTGATGTTGTCGTAGCCGGTCACCGAGACGTCTTCGGGCACCCGCAGGCCGTGATCGTGCAAGGCGAGCAGGGCACCCATAGCCGCGCCGTCGGTACAGCAGACCACCGCGTCGACGGGCGCGGGATCGCTGTCCAGAAAGGCGTTCAGAGCCCGCGCCGCGGACACCGATCGCCAGTCCTCGCTGGCGATCTCGAGCCTCGGATCGAGCGGGAGGCCGGCCGACCGGAGAGCCCGCCGGTAACCCTCGAGACGGTCGACAGCCGCCGGGTGATCGGACGTGCCGAGGAGCGCGATGCGACGATGCCCGGTCTTGATCAGCTCGCCGGTCAGGTCGGCGATCGCGGCGGCGTTGTCCATCCAGACCCGGTCCACGATCGGCAGGTGGACCTCGCCGATCAGGACCACCGGCGGCAGGGCGATCCCCGGTTGTACGGCGGTGGTCTCACGATTGACCGGGTTCAGTATCAGGCCGTCCACCTGGTGTTCGCGGGCCCGCGACAGCAGCCTGGCCTCGCGTCCCGGGTCCCAGCCGGTCTCCTCGACCTGCACCTGCAGACCGCGCGCGGCCGCCGCGTTCACGAAGTGGTGCAGCATCTCGGCGAAGAACGGGACCTGCAGGTCCGACAGCGCGATCGCGATCAGGCCGGTGCGCCCGTTCCGCAGGCCGCGAGCAGCCAGGTTCGGGACGTAGTCCAGGGCGAGCATGGCCTGCTCGACCCGCGCGCGGGTGGCGGGACGCACGTTCACGGTCCCGTTGAGCACGTTGGAGACCGTCTTCGGTGACACCCCGGCCCAGCTCGCGACATCCCGCACGGTGGCTCGCATACGCACAATCCTAGGTGGATCCCGGCTCGGAATTTTGCTGAACGCGAGCCGTTGACAGGCCCGATTACAACGGTGCAAACTCCCTGGCACTGCGGATTACATCGTTGAATTCCAGTCAGGAGTTTTCAGTGACGATGACCTCCACGCTCGACCCTGCCTTCACTGTCGGACCGGTCAATCCGTGGCTGTTCGGCACGTTCGTCGAACATCTCGGCAGATGCGTCTACACCGGCATCTACGAGCCCACGCACCCGTCGGCCGACGAGGACGGCTTCCGCGGCGATGTCGCCGCGCTGGTTCGCGAGCTCGGTGCGACGGTCGTCCGCTACCCCGGCGGCAACTTCGTGTCCAACTACCGCTGGGAGGACGGCGTCGGCCCGCGGGAGTCGCGACCGCGCGTTCTCGACCTCGCCTGGCGGTCGATCGAGACCAATCAGGTCGGTACCGACGACTTCCTCGCCTGGTGCTCGCGCGTCGGCCTCGAGCCGATGCTCGCGGTCAACCTCGGCAACCGCGGACTGGCCGAGGCAGTCGACTACCTCGAGTACGTCAACGGCGCCCCTGGCACGCGGTACGCCGACCAGCGCGTGACGAACGGAACCGCCGAGCCGTGGGGCGTCCGGTTGTGGTGCCTGGGCAACGAGATGGACGGCCCGTGGCAGATCGGCCACAAGACACCGCTCGAGTACGCGCGCCTCGCGCAGGAGGTCGCGCACGCCTACAAGACCTTCGACCCCGATCTCGTCCTGGTTGCCTGCGGCTCCTCGAACACGACGATGCCGACCTTCGGCGAGTGGGAGCGTGTCGTCCTCGAACACTGCTACGACAACGTCGACCTGATCTCCGCGCACGTGTACTACGAGCCTGTCGACGGCGACGAGCTGTCGTTCCTGGCGTCCTCGGCGCACATGGATCGCTACATCCGCGATGTGGTCGCGACCGCGGACCACGTGGCCGCCGTACGGCACTCCTCGAAGCGGATCAACATCTCCTTCGACGAGTGGAACGTGTGGTTCGCCGCCCGGCACGCGCAGCACGAGGAAGAGCGCTCCGAGGCCTCGGAGGCACCGGCGCTGATCCAGGACGTGTACACCGCGCTGGACGCGGTGGTTGTCGGGTCGCTGCTGATCACCTTGCTCCGGAACACCGATCGGGTCGGCGTCGCCTGCCAGGCCCAACTGGTGAACGCGATCGCGCCGATCCTGACGGTCGAGGGCGGCGCCGCGTGGCGCCAGACGATCTTCCATCCGTTCGCGCTGACCGCCAAGCATGCCCGAGGCACCGTTCTGACGATCGCCGGCGACCACGGTGAGGTCGACACGGCGGCGTACGGGCCGGTCGAGCAGATCTGGGCGGTCGCGACACACGACGCCGAATCCGGCGAACTGGCGCTGTTCGCCGCGAACCGGTCGCTGACCGAGCCCGCTTCCTGGACCGTCCAGCTGGGCTCGTTCGGTGAGCTCCGCCTGGTCGAGCATCTCGTGGTCGGCGACGAGGACCGCAACGCCGTCAACTCCCAGGACGCCCCTGATCGGGTCGTCCCACAGGCCGGTACTTCGGCTCTTGCCGGCGCCCGGTTGACCGTCACCATGCCGCCGGCGTCGTGGCACTGCATCCGGCTCGCCCTCTGATCTTCGAAAGGACCAACCATGACTACACCTGATCCATCGCGTCTCGGCCGCCGTACCCTCCTCGGCGCTGTCGCCGGTGCCGGCGCCGGTCTCGCCCTCACCGCGTGTGGCGGCAGCCATGGCCCGGGCCAGGCCGCAGCGCCCGCGACCGGCAAGGGCGGGGCCGAGGGGTACGACGGACCCAACGTAGAGCTGCAGTACTGGAACGGCCTCACCGGTGGCGACGGCCCGGTGATGAAGAAGCTGGCCCAGAAGTTCATGGACGCCCACCCGAAGATCAAGATCACCACCACGTCGATCGCCTGGGCGGACCTGTTCCAGAAGCTGCCGGCCGCAGTGCAGAGCGGCCGTGCGCCGGACGTCTGCCTGATGCACACGGGCGACATCGCCACCAACGCCGCGCGCCGGGTGGTCCAGCCGATCGACGACGTGGTCGCGGGTGCGAAGCTCAGCGCCGCCGACTACGCCGACCTCGTGTGGAAGGCGACCTTCTACCAGGACAAGCAGTACGCCATCCCGCTCGACATCCACCCCGCCGGGCTCTATTACAACAAGAAGGTGCTGGCCCAGGTCGGTGCCGATCCGACCAAGCCGCCGACCACCAAGGACGAGTTCATGGCGGTCCTGGACAAGTGCAAGTCCAAGGGCGTCAAGGGCTACTGGGTCAGCGCGCTGAGCGTCGGCGGCCTGATCGCGCAGTCGATGATCTTCCAGAACGGCGGCTACATGATCAGCGACGACGGCAGCAAGACCGGCTTCGGTGATCAGCCCGCGATCGACGCGATCACGTTCTTCAAGGGCCTGATCGACAACGACTACTCGCCGAAGAACGCGGCCGGTGACGGCGACTGGGTGTCCTTCAGCAACAACAAGGCCGCGTTCATGATCGTCGGGCCGTGGATGGTGACCCCCTGCAAGCAGGCCAAGGGCCTGGAGTGGGGCTGCGCGCCGATCCCGATCCTCGGCTCCCAGAACCAGACCTGGGCGGGTTCGCACTGCTTCACGCTGCCCCGGCAGGCCAGCCAGGACAAGAACAAGGCGACCGCGGCGCGGGTCTTCGTCAACTGGATGAGCCAGAACTCGGTCGGCTGGGCCGAGGCCGGGATGGTGCCGGCCCGCAAGTCGGTCCGCGAATCGGCGGAGTTCGCGAAGTACACCGAGGTGAAGCAGTTCGAGAAGATGATCGACTGGGCGCACTTCCCGCCGAACGTGCCGGGCTCCGGCGACACCGACCCCGAGTGGACGAAGGCGATCAGCCTCGCCGTGACCGGGAAGAAGCCGATCGAGGCGGCGCTGAAGGACGCGGCACAGAAGGGTGATCAGATCCTGGCCGCGAACCAGAAGAAGTACGGCGGATGAGCGGCCGGATCACTGGCGTGGCCGGCACGGGCCGGACCACGCTGCGGCACCACCATCCCGCCACGCCGTACCTGTTCGCGGCGCCGTACGTCGTACTGCTGCTGGCCTTCCTGGTCGGGCCCGCGATCTTCGGCATCTGGATGAGCCTGCACAACTGGGACTTCATGCTGCCCGGCAAGCCGTGGGTCGGACTGCAGAACTACCGCGACCTGTTCGACTCCGGCTCGGTGCTGTTCCACCCGTTCTGGAACGGCATGAAGAACACCTTCCTGTTCGTGCTGATGAGTGTGCCTTTCCTGGTGCTGATCCCGCTGGGCCTGTCGCTGCTGCTGAACCGGAAGTTCCGCGGGCGGACCTTCTTCCGCGCGGTGGTCTTCACGCCGTTCGTGCTCGGGGTCGCGGTGGTCGGCCTGATCTTCGGCTACCTGTTCGACCCGGCCGTCGGGCTGATCAACGGGATCCTGGACGGCATCGGGCTGCCCAAGGTCTCCTGGCTGTCGGCCCAGCCGCAGGCCTGGATCACGATCACGGTGATGACGATCTGGTGGACGATCGGGTTCAACGCGGTGATCTTCCTGGCCGGGCTGCAGGGCCTGCCCGAGCAGTTGTACGAGGCGGCGGAGCTGGACGGAGCCGGGCGGTGGGGACAGTTCCGCCACGTCACGGTCCCGGGCCTTCGCAACGTGTTCCTCTTCGTCGTCACAACCACCATCCTGGCCAGCGCGAACCTGTTCGGGCAGCCGTACATCCTGACCAAGGGCGGACCGGGTGACAGCACCACGACGGCGATCATGGCGATGACCAACGAGGGGCTGCGCGGGTTCCGGATGGGCAGCGCGGCGGCGATGAGCTACATGCTGGCGCTGGCCCTGGCGATCATCTCGGTCGCCAACTTCCTGATCATGAGGGAGCGCAAACCGTCATGACGACCACCAAACCGGTCACCGGCGTCGGCTCCGACGCCGTCGCGCCCACCGAACCCGGCGGCCGGGTCCGCCGCCGGCGGGCGTACTCCCGCACCCGGGTGGGGCCGCTCACGTACGTCGCGATGACGGTGATCTCGCTGATCTTCGTCCTGCCGCTGCTGTGGATGGTCCTGACCACGTTCAAGACCGAGTCCGACGCCCGCTCGATCCCGATCCATGTGATGCCGAGCGAATGGACGCTGCGCGCGTACAAGCTGATCTTCGCCGACGCCGCGAACCCGGTCTATACGTGGCTGATCAACTCACTCGTGGTCTCAGTCCTGCACATGCTGCTGAACGTGACGGTCGCGGCGATGGCGGCGTACGCGCTGTCGCGGATGACGTTCCGGGGCCGGAACCTGCTGTTCGGCACGCTGATCGCGACGCTGTTCATGCCGGGGTTCATCTTCTTCATGCCGAACTACCTCACGATGAGCAAGCTCGGCTGGCTGGACAGCTACTGGGCGCTGGTGGTGCCGGGAGCGGCCGGCGCGTTCGGCGTCTTCTTCCTCCGCCAGTTCTTCCTCGCGATTCCCCGCGAACTGGAGGAGAGCGCGCTGATCGACGGGGCGAACTCCTGGATCATCTTCACCCGGATCATGCTTCCACTCTCGAAGCCGGCGCTGGTGACGCTCGCAGTACTGAGCTTCCTCGGCGCGTGGAACGACTTCGTCTGGCCGGTGTTCGTCCTGTTCAGCCCCGACAAGATGACGCTGGCGCCTGGTCTGGCCACGCTGTACGGCGCGTACACCACCGACTATCCCGTCGTCATGGCCGGTGCCACGATGGCAGCCATTCCGGTCCTGATCCTGTACGTCGTGGTCCAGCGCTACGTCATCGAAGGCGTCGCCAACAGCGGCCTCAAGGGGTGACGCGGTTGGTGCGGTCTGTCAGAGCACCTTGAGGCCGTACATCTCGCCGAGCGGGTCGGCGATGAGTTCGATCCGGGCGCCGTCGGGGTCGCGGAAGTAGATCGACGTACCGCTCTCCTCCTGGAACTCCACGCCGTTCTCGGTCAGGCTCGCCTTCAGCTCGTCCCTCCGGTGCGGCTCGACCGAGATCGCCAGGTGGTGCAGCCCGCCGAGCACTTCGGCGTACGGCCCGAGGTCCAGACCCGGGAAGTCGAAGAACGCCAACAGGTTCCCGTTCCCGATGTCGAAGAAGAAGTGCGTCGAGCCCTCGTAGTCCCGGTTGCCGACCATCTCGGTGAGCGGGAACCCGAGCACCTCCTGGTAGAACCGCACCGTCCGCTCGACGTCCGCGCACAGTAACGCAGTGTGATGCAGACCACGCGCGGACGACGTACGGCCGCTGTTCAGGTACGCCGAACGCACCCGTTCCCGCTCCGCCACCACCGCCGCGAGATCGATCTCCGCCATCCGCCCCCACCCTTCGCTCACCCCCATCAGACACCCCCACTCGCCCGATGTGAATTCCACCCCTGGAGTTTGCTACTGTTCTCCGGTCAGCACCGCGCAAGCGGTCAGACCACTCGTCCGGGTGGCGGAATAGGCAGACGCGCTAGCTTGAGGTGCTAGTGCCCGTTTAAGGGCGTGGGGGTTCAAGTCCCCCCTCGGACACGCAACTTATCCGCACGGTCGCCGATCGGGTCGACCTCCACATCAAGAGTCTGCTCGATGTGGTGATATGTCAGCGACAGCCTGAGTGACGCATCGAGCTCACTGAGTTTCAGCGGCTCGGCGGTGTTCGACGCCGTCGTCATGTCGTCCAACTGGTCGACGAAGGCCTCCAACGGTGCGCGACTGACCGCTCCCTCATCCGGCGCTGCGGCAAGCGCCGACTCCGGCGCGCGCTTCTCGGCTGCGGTCGCGTTGTACTGCTCACGCAGCTCCACGGGATCGCAGCCGGCATCCAATGCCTTTCGCAACTTCTTCATAACGGTCTCAGTCGTGGTGACGTCCGCGTGTGAACCGCACGGGTCTGCGTGACCCGTAGAGCGCCGTTCTCGCGGACCGGCCGTGAACGGGGCCGATGGCAACAAACGGCGCCACTCGCACCACGACCATCCGACCTGGCAGTTGCCCTGGTTGCGTCACAGTCGCGCCTCCCTTTACGATACGGTCCAGCACCGTTTTGTAAATCGAAGGATGAGGTATGCCAGGGGAAGCATCGCGGAACCAGGCCACGTCGACACCAAGAGTTCTGCGCGCACGGGGCAGGCCGCGCGACGTCGGGCGTGATGTGGCGATTCTCGACGCGACACTGTGGGTGCTGACCGAACTTGGGTACGAGCAGATGTCGGTCGAGGCGGTCGCGGCTCGAGCCGGGGTGTCCAAGGCGACGATCTACCGACGCCACCCGAACAAGGCCGCCCTGGTCGTCGCGGCGGTCGAGCAGCGCGTGGCCGCCACTCCTCCCGTGATCACGTCGGGCGACCTGCGCGACGGGCTATTGGAGATCGTGTCCTGGCTGGCGCAGCAGGTCGCCGGGCAGGAGATCGGGTTGCTCGGCGCGCTCTTCGCCGGCATGCGCAGCGACCCGGATCTCGCCGCGGGGATGCGGCGCATCCTGCACCGAGACGAGGCCGCAATGGTCGAGGAGTCGTTCCGCGGCGCCATCGAGCACGGCGAGGCGCTGGCACCACGCGCGCCGGAACTGTTCGCCGAGATCGCTCCGGCCGTCATCGTGCACCGGCTCGTGGTTGCCGGGAAGTTCTGTGACAGCGCGTTCCTTGACCACATCGTCGACGACATCCTTCTGCCCCTGCTACGGCGCCAGTGAGCCCGAGCTCGGGAATTTCAGCGGCGACGTCGTCACCGTTGTCCATATCTAGGAAAGGACGACCTATGCGCATGGTCCGGTATGACCGCTTCGGCGGCATCGAGCAACTGTGGATCGACGAGGTGGCTGTCCCCGACGCTGCACCAGGTCATGCGGTGGTGCAGGTTCAGGCGTCGTGCATCAACCCAGGGTCTTTGTCCGCACTGCACGGATCGCCGTACGTACCTATCCGCGACCTTGCCGGGACGGTGACAGCCGTCGGCGCGGACGTGTACGACGTCAAGGTTGGTGATGACGTGCTCGGTTGGTCGCAAGACTGGTCGGCACACGCGGAGTTCGTCGCCGTGCCTGCAGAACAGTTGATAGCGAAACCGGCGGTGCTGTCGTGGGACGCGGCTGGTTCTCTCTACGTCACACCCATGGCCGGATTGGCCAGCGTCGAGGCTGTCGAAGCCAGTGACGGTGAGCTCATCGTCATATCAGCCGCGTCTGGCGGGGTGGGTCTCACGGCCGCACAGCTGGCCCTACGCAAAGGTGCGACGGTCATCGGTATCGCAGGCCCAACGAATGCAGGTCGCTTGCGGGAGCATGGCATCATCCCCGTCCCGTACGGCGACGATGTGAGCGACAACATCCGTGCCGCAGCCGACGGGCGTCGGATCGATGCCTTTGTCGACGCGTTCGGGTCAGGTTACGTCGACCTTGCCCTGGCGCTGGGCGTGCCTAGCGGGCGCATCAACACCGTGGTTGATTACCAGGCGGCCAAGGGGACGGGCGTCAAGGCGCTGGGGACGGCAAATGCGGGCGGTGCTCCAGCCCTCCGGAAGCTGGCCGAACTCGCCGCCTCGGGCGACCTCGACATACCCATCGGCGCAGCCTTTCCACTCGCGGAGGTGCAAGCGGCCTATCGCGCACTCGCCGAGAACCGCCCCTTCGGACGGATCGTCCTCCACCCACAGGCGTAGACGCTCCGCTCGCAGCCGCCTTCGCGAGACTCGACCTGTTAATGGGGCCTGTCGGACTTGCCCGACACACCAGGTGCCGAGGCGGCCGAGCGCACCCTGGCGTCCGGGGGCGTAGTGGCCTGGGCGCCCACTGACCGTCCTTCGACCACACATACAGAGCGGAACAAGCAGTCGCCGAGCGAAGAACACATCGTGCGGCGTCCGGACCCTCGCCAGAGTGATGGTGCTCGCTCGGATCGATGTCTGGCACCCCGCGCACTCCCCCGCATTCCTCGCACGACTGCTGAAAGGGCGGCGACGGCGCGTCACCCAGCACTGGAGTGGTGGACTGCAAATCTGCCAGCGCTCCGGATGCAAACCTCCCGCCACTCAGCGCGAGAGGATGGTCATCGATGAGAACCTACGCGCGCGAGACCGGCCACGAATCCCTTGCGAATAAGAGCTTTCACGCATCAGTCGCTCAGGAGTTCTGCGAGTCGCTCGGCGCGCACACGTTCTGCGCACCGCCTCGGCCTCGGTGTGCGGCTCTGGGTTTCAGTTGGGTGGGAGTCGGGGTGGGATGGGTTGGAGGATGGCTCGTTGTTCGGGGGTGACGCGGGCGAGGAGTTCTTCGGAGTAGGTGTAGCCGTAGCGGGTGGTGGCCCAGGTTGGGCCGTAGCGGTAGATGACGGCGCGGCGTTCGCCCGGGTTGGTTCGGGTGGATGCACCGTGGGACAGGCCGTCGCAGAACAGCAGGGCATCTCCCTTGCGCAGGTGCATCTCGACCACACCGGGCATGTCGTCCACCCTGGTGTCCCAGGTCTTGTAGCAGTCGAACTCGGGGTGAGGCAGGTTCGACTTGTGGCTGCCGGGGATGATGAGGGTCCCGCCGTCGCCGGGGCCGATGTCTGTCAGCGCCATCAAGATGTTGACCTGCCCGCAGCGGAAGACGCCGTTGGAATAGCGGTACTGGCCACGGATCGCGCCCCGATACCCACCGGAGTGGACCGGGAAGAACCCGCCGTACTGACGGATCGTGGCAAAGCACTCGTCGATGAACAGGCCCTCGACATAGCTGTCTTGCTCACCGCAATAGCGCCGTACGTGCGCCAGCCAGGACGGGTGATCGACGAGTCGTTCGAAGGCCGGACCGCCCTCGACGATGTTCTGGAGTTCGAGGCCCGCGTTGTCCGGGTTGTTGTCGACGCGCTGCACATTGCCGGCCCATGCCTGCGGATCGAGTGCGGGGAACGCGTCCAGCGCAGCGTTGAGGTCGTCGACGAGCGAGGGTTCCAGAGCGCGCTCGAGAACCAGGTAGCCGCGGAGGTCGAACAGGTAGTCGTCCAGGTCGGTCGGCTCAGCCATTGAACGGAAGTCCTTTCATCTGGTGTGATGCCAAATCACCGTAGGTCGGCGCGTGTTCGCGGCTCTTCTCGTTCCGCGTCCAATGGGTTCTCATTTCGTGCGCTTGGGGTGTGGTCGATGATCGACGAGGTACTGCCGGCCGACGGGTTGTTGTTCGCGCGCCGGGACCGGGTCGAGGTGATGACCGTCGCGCACCGGCACCTGGGTGTGGAACTCAACCTGGTGGTCGACGGCACAGCGACGTACCTGCTCCATCGGCATCGCTATCACCTGGGACCCGGCGCCCTGGTCTGGTTGTTCCCGGGGCAGGAACACCTGTTCGTCGACGCGTCGCCGACGTACGCGGACTGGCTCTGTGTGTTCGATCCCCAGGTGCTGGGACTGGATACCGTCAGCGAGTGGATCCGGCCTTTGTACGCCGCTGACCCACCGGGCGTTTTCGCGCGAAGGCTTGGTGTCGATCAGGTTGGATGGCTCGACGCTCTCTTCCATCAGGTCGAGTCCGCTGTGCACCCCGAGGTCGGTTTCGCCGGGCGGCGGCATGCCATTCTCGCTGCCTGGGAGGCGTTCCACGCGGCGCCGGATGCCGCGCCGGGGAGCGTCGTACATCCGGCCGTGGCTGAAGCCGCCGGTCTGCTGCGTGACTCGCCGGTGGCGCCGACCATTCAGGTGTTGGCGCGGACGGTCGGGTTGAGCCCGAACCACCTGAGCCGTCTGTTCGCGCGGCAGATGGGCACGAGTATCACGCGGTTCCGCAACGAGCACCGGTTCCGCCGGTTCCTGGATGCCTACGGCACCGGCCACGGCACCACCGTCCTGGACGCCGCCCTCCGAGCCGGCTTCGGAAGCTATCCACAGTTCCACCGAATCACCCGGTCAATCACGGGGATGAGCCCGACCACCTACCTCCGCCACCGGCATCCAGGCGGGTTGCCGGCCGAGCGCCGTTGAAGTCCTCCTGCCGGCGATAGACACTCCTGAAATTCACCACCCGATCGTGCGATTTTAACATCCTCTCTCGTTACGAACCCTTCTCCTGTTGCCTTTGGGCTGTTAGCGTCCTGCGCCATGACTGCCAGGACATCGTTCCGGACCCTTCCCGAAGTGGATCGCCGCCGGTTCCTCGGCCTTGCCGGTGGCGGCGCCGCGGGGCTCGCGTTCAGCCTCGCGATGCCACGGCCTGCGGCGGCGACCAGTGGCGGCGTACTGCCGTACCCGTTCACGCAGGGCGTCGCCTCCGGCGATCCGGTGGAGGACGGTGTGGTGATCTGGACCCGGATCGCGCCGGCACCACTGCTCCCGAACGGCGGGCTGGACCAGGACGCCAGGATGCGGGTCGACTGGCAGGTCGCCGAGGACGACCGCTTCCACCGGGTGGTCCGATCGGGTACGACGACGACCAGCCCCGACACCTCCCACACTGTGCATGTCGACGTCCGCGGTCTACGTCCGGGCCGGGTCCACTGGTACCGCTTCCGCGCCGGCGGGCACCTCAGCGAGGTCGGCCGGACCCGAACGATGCCGCCGCGGCAATCGATGCGTCCATTGCGCTTCGCCGTCGCTTCCTGCCAGAACTGGCGGGCCGGGTACTTCCAGACGATGGCCGACGTGGTCGATCAGGACGCCGAGCTGATGCTGTTCGTCGGCGACTACCTGTACGAGTACCCGGTCCAGCAGCTCGCCGTCGGGCGCCACATCGATCCGAACCTGCCCGCCGAGGTCGTCCCCACCACGATGACGCTCGACCAGTACCGGCTGCGCTACGCCTTGTACCGCACGGATCCCGACCTCCTCGCCGCCCACAGCAGCATGCCCTGGATCGTGTCCTGGGACGACCACGAGGTCGCCAACGACTACGAGTCGTGGAGTACGCCGGACCTCGACCGCCGGGCCGCGGCCTACCGGGCGTACTGGGAGTTCCTCCCGCTCCGCTGGCCCCAGCCGCCGCGTGGCGCCGACGCCCGCCTGTACCGGCGGTTCCGGCACGGCAGCCTGGCCCAGATCGACGTCCTCGACACGCGCCAGTACCGCGATCCCCAGCTCTCCGGCGGAGCGGCCGCTGACAACGGACCGCGCCGCGACCCCTCCCGGGTGATCCTCGGAGCCGAGCAGGAGCGCTGGTTCACAGCCGGCTTCGGCGCCGAGCCGGTCCGCTGGAACCTGGTGGCACAGCAGATCCTCATGGCACGGCTGAACACCGCCGCCGACCCCGAAACACCGGCGACGTTCTCCCCCGGCACGTGGGACGGCTACCAGGCCGGCCAGCAGCGGCTGTTCGACACCGTCGCCGCGTCTCAGGCACGCGGTACGTCGTCGAACTTCGTCGTACTGTCCGGCGACGTGCACTGCAGCTACGTCTCCGACATCTCGGCCGACACGACCGACCCGACCTCACGCGTCATCGGCGCCGAGATCACCAGTACGTCGATCACCAGCGCGCAGGACTTCAACCCCGTGGCGAACGAGGCGCGCCAGGTCCGGCGCCGGGTCAACCCGTCGCTGAAGTGGGCCGACCTGCACTGCGGCTACGTGCTGTGCGACCTCGACGCGGACCGCATGCACGCCGACATCCGCGCCGTCGACAAGGTCTCCCGCCACGACGACCCGGTCTTCACCGCGGCCGCCTTCGACGTCTACAACGGGATCCCCGGGATCCACCGCACCACCTGACGACCGGTCGTTCAGTCGTCAGCACAGCGGCGCCGCCGATCACGCTCTCGCGGGGCGGTGACACGATGGGCGAGAGCACGACGATCGGTACGCCGGGGTGCGCGTCGCGTACCGTGCTGAAGAAGCCGAGCACGGTCGGCAGGAAGGACCGGCTGTTGTACGAACCGTTGCCGTGGACGTTGATCCCAAGCAGGTGACGATCACGTCGGCGGGCCGGTCGCCGATGACCCTCGCCACAGGCCAGGTCCGCGTCGGCGACGTCGCGGCGCGGCGCTGCGTGATCGAGCTGCCGTAGACCAGCGGGCGTGGACGCTGCCGACGTACCGGCGACCAGGCGCCCGCCCCCGTGTCGATCTCGAGGCCCAGCAGCCGGAAGCCCCCGTACTGCAGCAGCCAGATCTCGAAATCGACGCGGGCTCCTGCAGCGCCTCGGTGGGGAACAGCCCGATCCGGGAGTACGGCAGCGCCACGGGCGGGAGCCGTCAGGCCCATGGACCACCTCGACGGCTCCCTCCCAGACCAGCGCTTCGTGATCAGGGCGGACAGAACTTGGCGCAGCACCTCATTTCAAGCCGCTGCTGGCCAGGGCGGCGACGAACTGGCGCTGGAACACCAGGAAGATGATCAGGATCGGGATGACCGAGGAGACCGAGCCGGCCATCGCCAGTCCAGCCGACAGACCTCCGTCCGCATCGACGAACCTCGTCAGCCCGAGCGGGACGGTGTAGAGATTCTGGTTGGACAGCATGATCAGCGGACCTTCGTAGTCGTTCCAGGATCCGACGAAGCTGATGATCGCCAGTGCGGCGAGGGTCGAGCGGATCTGCGGCAGGTACACCCGGGAGAAGACCCGCCACTCCCCTGCACCGTCGATCCGCGCCGCCTCTCCGAGCTCGGCCGGCACCGCCAGGAACGCCTGCCGGACCAGGAACGTGCCGAAGACCGTGAAGATGCCCGGCAGGATCAACGCCCACAGTGTGTTGTAGAGCCCAAGTTGCTGGAAGAACATGAACCGCGGAATGAGCAGCAGCTGCATCGGCACGATGGCCGTCGCCACGTACAGGAGGAAGACCTTGTCGCGACCCCGGAAGGTCAGCCGGGCGAAGGCGTAGCCGGCCATCGCCGACGTGGTGAGGTCACCGACCACACCGATCAGCGAGACGGTCAGCGAGTTGGCGAAGAACACCGCCATCGTCACGGCGCCGCCCGTCCATACCTCGACGTAGTTCTTCCACTCCACCGGACTGGGGATCCAGCGCACCGGGATCGCGAACACGTCGAGGTTGCGCTTCAGCGACGACGAGAGCATCCAGACGAACGGCAGCAGGAACAACATCGCGAAGGCCCACAACAGAACGGACTTGACCACATAGCCGATGCGAGAGCCGGGGCGCCGGGTATGTGGCGCCCGTCGCGACCGGTTGACCGGGACCGATCTCGCCGGCACTGGCGACAGAACGTCCCTCGGCCCGGTGACGGTCACCGGGCCGGAGTCCATCGAAGCCCCGGTCATGAGTACAGCCCCCGTCCGCGCTGGAAGCGCCAGAAGAACGCACTCAGCAGCAGCACGCCGAGGAAGCTCATGATGCCCATCGCCGCCGCGTAGCCGAATCGGTAGTACTGGAACCCGTTCTGGTACATCAGGTACGACAAGGTGGTGGATGAGTCGCCCGGACCGCCTTGGGTGAGGAAGGCGATCAGGCCGAAGCCCTGCGAGTGCCCGATCATCGACATGATCGCCAGAAAGGTCGTCGTCGGCATCAGCGACGGCCAGGTGATGGTGGTGAAGCGGTGCCAGGGTCCGGCGCCGTCCAGTTCGGCCGCCTCGTAGAGGTCGGTCGGCAGCGCTTGCAGCGCGGACAGGTAGATCACGGCGTGGAAGCCCATCCCGGCCCATGACGTGATCAGGATCAACGACGCGAGACTCCAGTCCTGGGAGACCAGCCACGTCGGTGGATTGGCGGCGCCGAGCTCCTTCAGTGCCAGATTGACCAGTCCGCTGCTGGGGTGAAGCAGCAGCAACCACACGAACCCGATCGCGATCGAGCTCACGATGTGCGGGATGAAGAAGATCACCCGCAGCGCCGAACGCCCGAAGACCGGGCCGTTCAGGCAGAGCGCGATGATCAACCCGCCGAGCATCGTCAGCGGCACGCCGACGCCGGCGTACAGCGCGGTGCGCCCGACCGCCTGCCAGAACTCCGCATCCTTGACGAGCCCGGCGAAGTTGTCCAGTCCGACGAACCGGATCCCGCTCAGCCCCGAGACCACGTTCCAGTCGGTGAACGAGATGCCGATCCCGGACACCAGCGGCACCAGGGTGAAGGCCAGGAAGCCGAGCAGATTGGGAAGGATGAACAACCAGCCGGCCGTGACGGAGGCGCCACCAGGACCGCGCCGTCGACGGCGGCTGACGGGTGCGGAGAGGACCGCCGCGCTCACTTTCCTGCCTTCGCGATCGCGGCGTCGCTCTGCCGGGTCGCCTCGGTGACCCACGACGAGACGGTGCGATCGCCGAGCAGGGTCTCGTCGGTCAGCTTGCCGGTGATCGTCGAGATCTCGGTGCCGGCGGTGAAGATCGTGTCGACCGGCAGCTTGAGATCGGTCTCGAACAGCGTGGACTTCCAGGACGCCACGTCGTACAACGTCTCGCGCTGCGGTCCGAGCAGCCGCTCGAGAATCTGGTCGGGGGTCGAATCACCGGCGAGCAACGGCAGCCGGCCGCCTCGGGTCATGTACTTCCCGGCGTTGCGGGCCCAGAACTTGGCCAGCTCCCAGGCCTGGTCCTGGAACTTCGACTTCGGGCTGATCGAGATCTGGTCACCGATCTGCCCGGTGTTCCAGCCCTTCGACCCGGCCGGAACTGGCACCGGCATGCAGTAGGTGGCGAACTTGTGCGGGTACCCCTTGGTGTCATTGATCGACCTGATGATCTGCCCGGACTGGATCAGCATCGCGACCCGCCCGGCGATGAACGGGTTCTGGCTGAACGTCTGCAGCTTCTCGGCGATGATCGTCTGGCGGTCCATCGCGATCTTGGCCTTCTGCAACCGGAGCGCGAGCTCGAGCTCGTCGGCGAACACCTTGTTCCCGAAGTTCGACCGCTTGCCGCCGTCGGCGTACAGGTAGTTCGGGCCGAGCGTCGGCCGGGCCAGCGGCGGTGCGGCCAAGGTGCCGAAGACTCCCGGCTTGGTCAGCTTGCCGGCCACCTCGACGAACTCGTCAACGGTCCAGGTCTTGCCCAGGGTGATCCCGGCGGCGTCCAGCATCGACTTGTTGATGTAGACCTGCTGCGGCGCCCGCGCGGCCGGCAGCCCGTAGAGCTTGCCGTCGAGGACGTAGTTGGACAGCGGATCGGCATCGGGAGTCAGTGCGGCGAAGTCCTTCTCGGCCTTGATCTTGCCGGTCAGGTCCAGCGCGAGGCCGGCCGCGCTGCGCTTGAACATCGGCACCGGGCCGTACGAGAAGTACAGGTCGATCGGTACGCCGCCGCTGAGCGACGTGTCCAGCTTGAGGTTGCCCTGGTCGTCATTCACGTAACGCGTGTAGGTGACGGTGATGTCGGGATGCTCGTCCATGAAGGCCTTGCACATGTCGTCCGGCCCGGACTCGTTCGGGACGCCGCCCCACACGTTCAGGGTGGCACTCGACTTCCCGCCGGACTGACCGCCGCCGGTGCCGAGATTGCAGCCGGCCAGCGAGGCGGCGCTCGCGGAGGCCGCGAGGCCTAACAGGGAGCGTCGGGTGATGGTGCGCGATCCGGTCATGCTCGCGTCCTCTCGGTGAGAGTTACAGGGGGAGATGGATCTTGCCGAGCGAGGCGTTTCGCCCCCGCGGTCAGGTCTGGAAGGATTGCTCGACCAGCCGCCGCGCCTTGTGCAGCAGCAGCGCCAGCCGGTCGGGTCCGAGGGCGCCCGTGTCGTCGACGATCGCCAGCGCCACCGGATGCGGCTCGGGAGTGATCAGCGGAATCGCCCCACTCGTGCGTCCCTCCACGACCCAATCCGCCATGATGAGTACGTCGTCGGCCACCGTGGCGCGGGCCTTCGCGAGCAGGCCTTCCTCGGTCGGCGGGACGATCTCGGGACGACCACCCCACCCGTTCCGTTGCCGCGCCACCCGCAGAATGTGCAGCGCCTCCTCGTCGGGCAGGTCGACCAGCAGCCGAAGGCCGGGCGCGGAAACGTTGATCGGGAACGCGCCGCTCCAGAAGGCGAGCGGCTCCGACCCGCTGGTCTGTCGCAGCAGATAGAGCAACTCGTCCCGCCACAACATGCACATCGTCATGGTGATGTCGCCGTGCTCGGCGGTGAGCTGCTCGAAAGCGGCACGAGGCCGCTTGATCAACGGCAGGCGCGTCGTCGCCGATCCCAGTGCGAGCACGCCGTAGTCCGGCGCGAACCGGCCCTGGTGCTTGCGGACGTAGCCCACCTCGCCGAGGGTCGCGAGGATCCGGGAGGCGGAGCTCTGGTGGATGCCGATCCGGCGGGCGATCTCCGTGGCCGTCATCGGCTCGCCCTCGTCGACGAGCATCCGCAGGATGTGCAGACCCCGGGCCAGCGCCTGGTTGCTCGCGCTCCCCGGGGGATTGCGCTCCGAACCCGCTGCCGCTTCGCTCCTCACATCGGTCACGGCCGCGCACCCCCAACGCGTCGAAGGATCCGGGCGTCCGGGTCCGCATAGCAGCGGACGGAGAAGATCGCGGCCGGCGCGGCGCCGTTCACCGCAACCACCTCGACGGTGAGTTCATCGGCACTGACCACCTCGTCGAGCACCAGGGTCCAGCGGCTCTGGTGATGGTCGTGTACGTCGGCCAGGACCCGTCCACCCGACCGGACCCGGAAGTCCCGGACACAGTGCGGCATCGCGTCCTCCGGCTGGCCGTAGAGGACGGATTCCATCGCGTGGTCGAAGTCGGTGTCGAACGCGAGCTCGATCCGGCCGAGGTGGACCGGCTCGTCCCAGCGCACGGACAGGCTCGGGCGTCGGTCGTCGAGCTCGGCGATCCACGCGTTCGTCGTGGACGTAGGCCGGTCGACGCCGTTCGAGACGGCCGCCGGGTCACCGAGCAGGACCGGCGGATCGAGAGTCAGCGCGAGGTTTCGTCCCTCGGGGCGCCGGACCGGGGCCCAGAACTCGAAACCGGGGCATCCGGTGTCGGGATCGTCGGCCTGGTCGCGGCGGTGGCGTAGCGGTACGAGGCCGGTGACCAGCTGGTCGGACACGCGTACCCCCACCTGGTCGTTGGCGAGCAGGCAGAGGGTGACGTAGCCGGCTTCTGCCTGGTGAGCGTCGAAGTCGACCTTGATCAGTTGGTCGTCTCCCTTGTCCAGCCTGATCGTCCGCCGGGACAGCACGCGGTCCGGCGTGAAGTCGTCCGGACGCCTGCCCTGGCGGAGCTCCACCTGCAGCGTGGTCGGCTCGGACACGTCGAGGCGCAGGCCGAACTGGGGCACCGCGCCGGCGGGCAGCGGGAGCAGCTGACCGCGGTCCTCCGCCAGCGGTACGGCGGATCCGTTGGCAGGCAACGATCCGAGGGCGAGCGCCGAGCTCGCCGACACGTGCCCACGCCGTACCAGATCGTCGCTGTCGCTGAGCGCGTGCTGGGGGATGTGCTGCCCCAGGCGCTGGAGCTCACGCTGCAGCCCGGCCATCGCTGCCGGCTCGAGGAGGTCGGCCGGTCGGCGTCCGTCACGCAAGCACAGGGCCGCGGCCACAGCGACGGCTTGGGCGCAGTACGCCGAAGTACCCATCACGCGGGTGGATCCGAACGCGACGTGGCTCGCACTCATCACCCGGCCCGCCAGGAACAGGTTGTCGACGTCCCGGCTGACCAGGCAGCGATACGGGATCTGGTACGTCCCGCGGCTGTGCAGCTGATTGCAGCCGGGCTTCTCGCTGAAGACCCCGTCGGCCGGATGTAGGTCGATCGACCAGCCGCCGTAGGCAACCGCGTCGGGATGCTGGGTCTGGCCGAACACGTCGTCCTGGCGGAGCATGTACAGGCCCTCGAACCGTCGGCTCTCCCGCTTGCCGGGGATGGTCCCGACCCACTCCAGCGTCAGGTTCTCGGCCTCGGGGAACTCTCCGGAGTTCTTCAGGTGGTTCCAGACGCCGTACACCACCTGCCACAGCCGCCACTTGATCGTCTCGGTCTCGTGGACGGTGTCGAGGCGTCCGCCCCATTCGATCCACCAGAGCCGGCAACCGTCCTCACTGGTGTTGAAGTTGCGCGCCCGCGGGATCGAGTCGAGGTCGGACAGCGCGAACGCCGGCGGGGTGAACCGTACTGGGTGGCCGACATCCTTGCTGTAGAAGTAGATCGAGTGGCCGAGGAGATGGCCGTACTCGTCGGACGGCGCGAACTTCTCACCGAACTCCGAGCTCGCCTCGGCCCCCATCCGGAACGCCGCACCGGCCAGGAAAGCCAACGCGCCGTCACCACTGGAGTCCAGGAACAGGCTGCCGCCGATGTCGTACGTCGTCGAGTTCTGGCTGCAGAACGCCGAGACACGTTCGATCCGCCGGCCGGGTGCGTCGGCCATCTCCACATCGGTCAGCGCCGTGTTCAGCAGCAGAGTGAGGTTCGGCTCGGCCACCGCCTTCTCCAGCAGGACGGTGTCGAAGATCAACGGGTTGCCGTCCGGGTTGCGGTAGGTGTTCTCGACCAGGATCTCGTCCACCACCCCGCCCTCGCGGGCCCACCGGTTGTTGTTGCTCATGTGCGCCGTCGCTCCGAGCACCCACAGCCGCACCTCCGACGACGAGTTGCCGCCGAGCACCGGCCGATCGTGGACGAGGACCACTCGAACTCCCGCACGAGCCGCGGTGATCGCGGCGCAGGTGCCGGCCAGACCGCCGCCGACGATCACCAGGTCGGTGTCGCGGCGTTCGCTCCGGAAAGAACGCCGATCTTCGGCCGGGGCGACGAGCAGTCTCCCTCGGTTCGAGGTGACCGCCTCAGGCTGACTACTGCTCGTGTCACGCATTGCAGGACCATAACCATGCGTCTGACGCATGACAAGACGTCAGCTTGCACTTTGTACGGCGAGTTGGTTGAACCTCCTCGCCGGCCGAGAAAGCCGCCTCGCCTGATCTCGTTGCAGCTCGCTGCCCCCCTGGCTGCGTGCCCATTCTTGCCAAATCCTTGGGTTGCTGGCGGAAACGGGCAATTCGTTTACATCTGTGCTCGGTGCTGATCAGATCCGATCACCTCAGACCACCGAGAGGACATCATGCGTTCTTCTGCCCGTCGGCTGCTCGTGCCGGGCGCCGCGCTTCTCCTGGTCGTCGGTCTTGTCACTCCGACGACGGCCGGCGCCGAACCTCCCCCACCGCTCCCCAGCGCAGGCGCCGCCGCAGCAGGGGGAACACCGCTCGACCTCACGCTCATCACCGGCGACAAGGTGACGGTCGCGCCCGGTCCCGGCCGCGCCGTGTCGGTGCAGGCCGTCGAACGTGCACCGCGGTCGACCGGACCGGTACGGATCAGCGTCGAGAACGGCGACACGTTCGTCTACCCCGGCGCCGCGGTGCCCTACCTGGCGACCGGACGGCTCGACAAGCAGCTGTTCAACGTCAGCGAGCTCGTGGCCGAGGGGTACGACGATGCCCGGAGCAAGGATCTCCCGCTGGTCGTCACCGGCTCGCCCGGCGTGGCCGCCAAGTCCGCGCTCCGCTCGGCGCTGCCGGGCACGACCACCACGCTCGACCTGCCGTCGGTTGACGGCGCGGCCGTCAAGGCCGACAAGACGGAAGCGGCCACGCTCTGGTCGGTGCTGACCGGGCAGGGTGGTCCGCGGGCGAAGGCGAGCGCCGCCGCGGCGCCCTCGTTCGCGGCGGGAATCGGCAAGGTCTGGCTCGACAGCAAGGCACGGACGATGCTCGCGGACACCACGGCACAGATCGGCGCGCCCGCGGCCTGGGCGGCGGGTGCGACCGGCAAGGGTGTCCGAGTCGCGGTGCTGGACTCCGGTGCAGACCTGGGGCACCCGGACCTGGCACCGCGGATCGTGGCGACGAAGAGCTTCGTGGCCGGTGAGGACGTCGTCGACCGCAACGGTCACGGCACGCACACCGCGTCGACCGTCGCCGGTACCGGCGCAGCCTCGGACGGCAAGGAGCGGGGCGTCGCACCGGACGCCGATCTCATCGTGGGCAAGGTGCTCGGCGACAGCGGCTCCGGCCCGATCTCCGGCATCATCGCCGGGATGGAGTGGGCGACGCGGACCGAGCACGCCAAGGTGATCAACATGAGCCTGGGTACGCCGGCCTGGCACACCCAGGACGATCCGCTGAGTCAGGCCGTGAACGAGCTGAGCGCCGAGACCGGTGCCCTGTTCGTGATTGCCGCGGGCAACTCGGGCAGTAGTCCGTACAGCGTCAGCTCACCGGGCACCGCGGACGCCGCCCTGACTGTCGGCGCGGTGGACGGTTCGGACCAGCTGGCCGACTTCTCCAGCGTCGGCCCGCGGCTGATGGACGACGGCCTGAAACCCGACCTGACCGCACCCGGCGTCGACGTCCTGGCCGCGCGGTCGCAGTACACGAACGACGGCGGCGAGGGCTACTACCGGACCGACAGCGGTACGTCGATGGCGGCTCCGCACGTCGCCGGCGCAGCCGTCCTGCTCGCCGCGCAGCACCCGGACTGGACCGGGCAGCAGCTCAAGGACGCGTTGATGAGCACCAGCAAGCTGACGCCCGCGTACACGCCGTACCAGGCAGGGACCGGACGCGTCGACGTCGCAGCGGCGTCGCTGCACGGCCAGCTCATCGCCAGCGGCTCGGTCGACGCGGGGCTCATCCCGTGGTCGCCGGATCCGACCCGGACGCCGGTCAAGCGGCAGATCAGCTACCGCAACATCACGGACAAGCCGCTCACGCTGCACCTGTCCACCGACCACGCCGGCATCTTCCAGCTCGCCGCGACCGAGGTGACAGTGCCCGCGAAGGGCACCGCCGCGGTCGGCTTCACCGCGGACCCGCACGGACTGGCTCCCGGCCAGTACGCCGCCCAGATCATCGCGACTTCTTCGACCGGCACCGTGCACACGGCCGTCGGGCTGTCTGTCGAGCCCAAGAAGTACAACCTCACCGTCCACTTGAAGGACCAGACCGGCAAGCCGGTCAGCGGCGAGGTCGAGGTCACCGGCGCGGACGGGAAGTCCACCATGCTGTGGGCAACGGACGGCGAACTCACCAGCCGGTGGGCGCCCGGCTCGTACACGATCGTCTCGACCCTCGACGTACCCGGCAGCCACGGCCCGCACTCGCTCGGCCTGGCCTTCCTGACCGCGCCCGAGGTCGACCTCACCGCGGACCGGGACATCGTCCTCGACGCGTCGCGGAGCCGTCCGATCAAGGTCGACACGCCCAAGCCGACGACCGTCACCACGAGCAGGTTCGACCTGTTCCGGTCCTTCACCTCGGCACAACCGACCCCTGACGACAGGGCGGCGCTGCACGAGATCTTCATGCCGCCGCCGGACTACGACAGCTTCTGGGCGCTGCCGACGAAGAACAAGGTCCGCACCGGTAGCTTCGTGCTGACCACACGGTTCCGAGCCGAACAAACGCCGCTGACGATCAGCTACGACGGCCGCAGCCTCGACAACTCGCTGCTCGTTCAGCCCGGTTCGCCGGCGTTCCGCGCCGGCACGACGCGCGTTCCGGCCGTCTTCGCCGGCACCGGCACGCCCGCCGAGTACGCCGCTCTGGACGCGCGCGCCAAGGCGGTTGTCGTACGCAACAGCATCGACGTACCGCCCGCGGAGCGGATCGCTGCGGCCCAGGCCGCCGGCGCGGCCATGCTGCTCGTGGTCAACGACGGCATCGGCCGCTACAACGACTGGTACGGCGGAGCCGACGGCCGGACCCCCGGACCGATACCGACGGCGTCGCTCACCCTCGACGACGGCGAGGCCCTGATCAAGAAGCTCACCAAGCGCCCGACCACGCTGACAGTCGCGGCCAACCCGGTGCCGTCGTACCTGTACGACCTGGTCGACTACCACCAGGGCAAGGTCCCGGACGACCCGTCCGCGGCCACGGACCCCGGCAGCCTCGCCAGGATCGAGAACGACTTCGCTCCCCCGAACGGGCAGCAGGTCCTGGAGAGCCGCGAGGACAGCCCGGCGTACGAGTACTGGCCGGCCTCCTTCCCGTACGCCGTCTACGGGTCGATCCGGGTCCCGCGGTTCCCGGCGAAGCCCGCCGTGGGACACCGGACGGACTGGGTGTCGGCGGGCGCGAACTGGCAGCAGTACGCCTCGATCAACGGCTGGTCGACGTTCACGGACATCACGAGCTACCAGCCGCGCAGCGTGCAGAGCCAGCGGTGGTTCGGCCCGATCGTCCGGCCGCGGATGCTCGACTTCGAGCTCCCGCACCGGGTCGGCAACGCGATGGGCGGCATGATCGCCGGGTTCGGTGACGGCGGGTCGGCGCACAGCGGCGACGGGTTGATGACGCGCAGCTTCGCGCTGTATCAGGGCGACGAGAAGCTGGTCGGGAACGGCCCGCGCCCGGACTTCGGCGTGGGCGATCTGGCGCCGGAGAAGCGACCGTACCGCTTGGTGGCCGACACCGCCGGGAACGCCGAGCTCACGCCGTACTCAACGAGCACGCACACCGAGTGGACCTTCACGTCCGGAGAGGCCGAGAACCAGCCGCTACCGCTGGCTCAGCTCGACTACGGCGTGGACGTCGACGCGGCAGGGCGGGCGAAACGGAACTCGGTCTTCGCCGTCAAGCCGGTGGTGCTGGGCAGCAGTGCCCGGCAAGACGCGGTGGTCTCGGTCGGGCTGGAGGTGTCGTACGACGACGGGGCGACCTGGCAACGGCTGCCGCTGAAGGAGAGCAAGGGCAGCTGGGAGACGCGCCTGCAGGCGCCGCCGCGGGCCGGGCAGGTGTCGGTGCGGGTCACGGCCAAGCAGCGCAACGGCGGCGGCATCAGCCAGACGATCGTCCGCGCCTTCGGGCTCAGATAATCCGGGCGGGCGGCCGGCGGACGCCGGTCGCCCGCACTTCCCCTGCAGATCCACAGGGCCCAGCACCCGGTTCAGCGGCGAGGCTTTGGTCGTTTGGTCGGGGTGGCGTTGAGAGGGTCTTCCGGCCAGGGATGGCGGGGGTAGCGGGCTCGCAGGTCCGCTCGGACCTGGGGATAGCCCTGCTTCCAGAAAGAGGCGAGGTCGCTCGTGATCGCGACCGGGCGCCGCGCGGGCGACAGCAGGTGCAGCACGACCGGGACCCGACCGTCCGCCACGACCGGCGTGGCAGTCCAACCGAATACCTCCTGCAGCTTCACGGCGAGGACCGGCGGCTCGGCACCGTCGTACGCGAGTCGCACTTCGGAGCCTGACGGGACCTGCAGCCGTTCCGGCGCGAGTTCCCCGAACCGGGCCGCTGCGGGCCACGGCAGTAGCCGCCGGAGCGCCGAAGTCACGTCGATGCGGGCAAGATCGCTCGTGCTTCGCACCGACGCGAGCTCGTTACCGAGCCATTCGTCGAGATCGGTCAGCAAAGCCTCGTCGTCGACCGCGGGCCAAGGCGCTCCGAGGTGGGCGTGGCAGAACGCGAGCCGCTCCCGCAAGGAGCGAGCAGCGTCCGGCCAACGCAGTACCGACAGACCGCTGCGCCGGATACCGTCGCGGACGGCCGCCTGGACGAGCAGTGGATCCGGCTTTGCCAGCGGTACGTCGTTGAGCACGATCGCGCCGAGTGCCTCGATGCGCCGCGTCACGATCCGGCCGTCGTCCCAGCGGATCTGGTCGGTGGTGGAGACGAGGTCGCCCGCGATGTCTCGCGCGGTCTGCTCGTCGATCGGAGCCGCGGAACGGATCCTGGCGTCCGCGCGACCGGGCGCCCGGTCGGCAACCGCGATGGCCAGCCAGGTCGAGGTCCGTAACGGCGACTGCGGATCCAGCGTCGCACCCGTACCACCAGCCATCTGGTACGTCGCGGAGTCGGCCCCACGGATCCGCGCAATCCGGTCCGGATACGCCAACCCCGCCACCATCCCCACCGCAACATCGTCGGGTACTCCGTGCGTCCCCCGACCCGTTGGCCCGCCCAATGGGTCGGCAATCGTCGTGCCTCGGCCGAGACGCCGTACTTCTTCTCGCCAGCGAGCCGTGGCTCCGCGATCGTCGCCGCGGCGCAGGGCTCGCCGGCGAGCCGGTAGATCATCGCCGAAGTCGCGGCCGGAGTCGTCCGAGAGCATCGCGACGATCTCGCGGGCCCGGTCGGCACCGACCCGCGGCGCACCGTCCAGCAGCGCACGAGCCAGCCGAGGATGCACCCCGATCGCCGCCATCCGCCGTCCCCGTTCGGTGATCCGGCCGCCGTCGTCGACGGCATCGAGGCGGCGCAGCAATTCGGTGGCCGCGGTCATCGCCACGGCCGGCGGCGGCTCCAGCAACGTCAGACCGGCGCCGGCAGGCGTACCCCAGGCCGCGAGGTCGAGCGCGAAGGCTGCCAGGTCGGCGACCGCGATCTCCGGCGCCGGATGATCGTCGAGATGTGCATGGTCGGTGGCAGACCAGCACCGATAGACCCGGCCGGGCCCCTCCCGACCGGCACGACCCGCTCGCTGGTCGGCCGACGATCTCGACACCCGGCAGGTGACCAACGCGCCGAGTCCCCGTGACTGATCGGTCCGCGGCTCCCGGGCAAGACCCGAGTCGACCACAACTCGGACCCCGGGCACAGTCAGCGAACTCTCCGCGACCGACGTCGTGACCACGATCCGGCGAGTGCTGGACGGCGCCAGCGCGCGATCCTGTTCAGCCCTCGACTGCCGACCGAACAACGGCAGGACGTTCTGACCGGCCAGCCGGCGTGTCACCCCGTTGATCTCGGCCTCTCCCGGAACGAACACCAGGATGTCGCCGTCGTTCTCGGTGAAGGCACGCTTCACGACGGCCGCGACGTGATCCAGCAGGCGCGGGTCGACCCGTCCACCGGGCAGCAGCGGCACGGGAATCGGCGGCGGCGCCCACTCGATCGCGACGTCGTACAACGCGGCGGAAGCGGTAATCACCGGCGCCGACCCCAGCGCGCGGCTGAGCCTCACCGTGTCGGCCGTGGCCGAGGTCGCAACCACCGCCAGGTCCTCCCGAAGATTCGCCCGGACGTCGACGCAGAACGCCAGCAGTAGATCGGCATCGAGGTGTCGCTCGTGGCACTCGTCGATCACAATCGCGGCGACGCCGGGCAGCTCGGGGTTCTGCTGCAGGCGCCGTACCAGGAGCCCTGTCGTCACGACCTCGACACGGAGTCCCTGACCGCCGCTGCGTTCACCCCGCATCGCGTAACCGATCCGCTGCCCGAGCGGTTCACCGACCAGCATCGCCAGCCGGGCCGCAGCCGCGCGGGTCGCCATCCTGCGCGGCTCGGCCACGATGACCGTGCCGCCGAGTGCGTCACCCAGCGCCAACGGCAACAGCGAGGTCTTCCCCGATCCGGGCGGCGCAACCAACACCGCCGTACCGCGCGAACGCACGGCATCGACCGTGGCCGGCAGAACCGCCCGGACAGGCAGATCCGCGCCCGGTACCGACAATTCAGGGAGCAACACGCCCCGACGGTATCCGACGGATACCCGATGGTTGGTCAGGTGCTGAGCTTGAACTTCGCGGAGGTCACCAGCTCGGCGAGCTGCGGGCCGGTGAAGACCGGGTGCTTCAACGGCGATCGTTCGACGTCGTCGATCTTCTTGGCCTGCGCGAGGTACACGACAGTGCCGTCGCCGTACCGATAGGCGGCCCACTGGTCGAAATCGCTGCGTCCATTGGCGGTTACCACCCCGACCTTCTTGCCGCCGGCCTCCATGACAGTGCAGCTGCCGGCGCCGAACCGCAGCGCCAGCTTGCACGGGGTCGTCGCCGGTTTCCCGTCGGGCGTGGTCGACTGCACCAGCAAGCGGCCGACGCGGTCGTCCTTCTGCACCGGAATCATGGCCGAGTACTGCCAATAGTCCTGCTCGCCGTCATTGGACGCGTACTGCGCCTGCGGCCATCTCATCGACATACCGTCCGGGTACTTCAGGTTCGGCGTACTGAACCCCGACGGCACCGACGACGTCAGGTCCTTCATCAACGCCGCTGCCCGGTCGGCGCGTGGACCCGCAGTCGCCGTACGGTCCACCTGGCCCTCCGGCCACGGGTCCCCGGACTTCCTTGTCGTCGGTGCCGACGACGGCATCACGGTCGAGGCCGGCCGTGGCTGCGTCGTACCGGTGCCACCGGCCACCATCTGGCCCACCGACGGGCCGCCGGTGTGGTTCGCGACCAGGGCAGGACCTGCGCCCAGGCCGACCACCAGGGTGACGGCCGCAGCCGCGCTCCATGTCACCGTACGCCGCTTGCGTGCCCGGCGGGCCCGGTCGAGAGCGCTCGCAGGGTCCATCGACGGCGGCGGACTGCTCCGCACCATCACGTCATGGAATGCCTCGCTGAGATCCTCTTCGTTCATCGAACTCTCTCCTCCTCCAGCAGACCGCGCAGCGTCGCGAGCCCGCGCGCGGCCTGACTCTTGACGTTTCCTGCCGAGCAATCGAGCAGCGCCGCGGTCTGGTCGACGGACTGGTCCTCCCAGTACCGAAGGACAAGAACAGCGCGTTGCCTCGGCGGCACCTTCGCCAGCGCCTCCAGCAACATGAGCCGTTCGTCGGCCTGGCCGGGCGACGGCGCTGCCCGATCGGTCTCCGGAGACCCGACCGACTCGTGCCGGAACCACCCGCGGCGGCGCTCGGACAGGAACGTGCGCACGAGCGTCTGTCTCGTGTAGCTGTCCATGGCCTCGTGGCGCTGGATGCGGCGCCACACCAGATAGATCTTGGTGAACGTCTGCTGCACCAGGTCCTCGGCGCGATGCCAGTCGCCACACAGCAGGTACGCCGTACCGCGCATGGCGTCGGCCCGCGCCACGAAGTACGCCTCGAACGCGGCGTCCCGTTCACTCATTTGTCCTCCCCGTCCTCGCTACCGGGTTAGACACGCCTCCGACCCCGAAGTTGGTTGCATCGCCAGCTCTCCGCGCTGATCGTGAACTGCCGGTAGTAGCTCGAGGCTCCGAGGAACGGTTCGTCGTGTCCTCTGCCGGTTTCCGTCATACCGAGCCCGATCAAGATGCGAATCGACGCCCGGTTGGCATCTACCGCTTCCGCCCAGATGTCACGAAGCCCCAGCCAGTGGAACCCGTACCCGAGGCCGAGCCGCGCAGCGGTCCCTCCGAGGCCGTGCCCCCAGCGCTCGGACGGACCGATGACGTAGCCCAGCTCGCGCCGATCAGGCTCCTCGCCGGCCAGATCCACGTACCCGACCACCTCGTCTCCCACGACTGCCGCCAAGCGGACCAGGTTCTGCCTCGGCTGTTCGACGAGCGCGCGCCAATGAGCCTCATGCGCGGGTTCAGGCAGGTCGACGGTCCAGCCTGCATGCTCGCAGAAGGTCCGGTCACGCCCCCAGGACACATAGGTCGGCAGATCCGACCTTTCGATCGGCCGGAGGAACATCGACGAAGAGTGCATGCGAGCACCCTAGACATGGCCAGGCATCCGCGGGTTGGTCGAACTCGCCTTCGGCGTGGTTGCCGATGGACGGCAAGGAGGGTGGTCGGACCGTCGCCGGTCGCGTGCATATCGTCCGGGAGTGCACGACGGCATCGTGGGCGGTAGTCAGAGCGCGACCCGCAGCCGAGTCGGATCGCCGATTCGTCTCTCGGAGGTCCGTTGTGACGTATACCAAGCAGGCCGGCACTCTCGACGAGGTGGCCTCTGGAGGCGTACGCCGTCCGATGGGGCGGGTTTTGGTGAAGTGGCTGACGACCACTGATCACAAGCTGATCGGTCAGCTGTACCTGGTGACGTCGTTCGGGTTCTTTCTGCTCGGCGGATTGATGGCGCTGGTCATGCGTGCCGAGCTGGCCAAGCCGGGCCTGCAGATCGTGAACGAGGAGGTCTACAACCAGCTCTTCACCATGCACGGCACGATCATGCTGCTGCTGTTCGCGACACCCCTGTTCATTGGCTTCGCCAACGTCATCATGCCGGTCCAGATCGGCGCCCCGGATGTCGCGTTCCCGCGGCTGAACATGTTCAGCTACTGGCTGTTCCTGTTCGGCGGCCTGATCACGATCAGCGGCTTCTTCACCCCAGGCGGCGCAGCCGACTTCGGCTGGACCGGCTACGCCCCGCTGTCCAGCGCGGTGCGTTCACCGGGCATCGGCGGCGACCTGTGGATCATGGGTCTGTGGATGGCCGGTCTGGGCACGATCCTGGGTGCGGTCAACTTCATCACCACCGTGGTGTGTCTGCGCGCGCCGGGGATGACGATGTTCCGGATGCCGATCTTCACCTGGAACGTGTTCATCACCTCGCTGATGGTGCTGATCGCGTTCCCGATCCTGGCCGGGGCGCTGCTGGTCCTGGAGGCGGACCGGGCTCTCGGCGCGCACGTGTTCGACGCGGCCAACGGTGGGCCGATCCTCTGGCAGCACCTGTTCTGGTTCTTCGGGCATCCCGAGGTGTACATCATCGCGCTGCCGTTCTTCGGCATCGTCACCGAGATCCTCCCGGTCTTCAGCCGCAAACCGGTCTTCGGGTACATGGGCCTGGTCGGCGCGACGATCGCGATCGCTTTCCTGTCCGCGAGTGTGTGGGCGCATCACATGTTCGTCACCGGCGCGGTGAGCCTGCCGTTCTTCTCGTTCATGTCGTTCCTGATCGCGGTGCCGACCGGGGTGAAGTTCTTCAACTGGATCGGCACGATCTGGGGCGGGTCGGTGTCGTTCGACACGCCGATGCTGTGGTCGCTCGGGTTCATGACGACCTTTCTCTTCGGCGGCTTGACCGGGGTGATCCTCGCCTCGCCGACCTTGGACTTCCAGGTGACCGACACCTATTTCGTGGTCGCGCACTTCCACTACGTCGTGTTCGGGACGGTCGTGTTCGCGATGTTCGCCGGGTTCTACTTCTGGTGGCCGAAGTTCACCGGACGGATGCTCGACGAGCGGCTCGGCAAGCTGCACTTCTGGCTGCTGTTCATCGGCTTCCACACGACGTTCCTGGTCCAGCACTGGCTGGGCGTCGAGGGCATGCCGCGCCGGTACGCCGACTACAAGGCGAGCGACGGGTTCACCACGCTGAACCAGGTATCGAGCGTCGGTGCCCTCATCCTGGGCGCCTCGACGCTGCCTTTCCTCTACAACATCTACAAGTCGCGCAAGGCCAAGCCGGTCGGCGTCGACGACCCGTGGGGCTGGGGCCGCTCGCTGGAATGGGCGACCAGCAGCCCGCCGCCGCGACACAACTTCGAGAGCCTGCCGCGAATCCGCTCGGAGTCCCCAGCATTCGATCTCAATCATCCCGAGTCGGCGAAGTACCCGACCAAGCAAAACCCCGGGCGATCGTAGACCAGGTGGTGGGCTATTTGTCCGTGTCGTGGAGGAGGTCGTCCCAGTGGATGTGTTTGCGGCCTGCTGCGCCGTCGCCCAGGACGAACCTGGTCGGGTCGCCTGCTGCTCTCGGTCCTGATGCCAGCCAGGCCGCAAGGCCGCGGGCGGATCGGCGTTCGATCTCGTCCAGATATGCGCGGCGCTCGTCGACGATTCGCAACCGTTGCGCCGGCGAACTGGCTCGCTGCAAGGCCGAGAAGCTGGTCCGCCAAGCCAGGCAGAGGGCTTCGTCGCTCAAAGCGCTGGGTGCAAGCGGAACCTTGGCCTCGGGGTTCGGCTCGGTCACCACGACCGGCGCCGACGCGGCACTTGGTGGCCGGACGGCAGACTCCGGTCCGGGAGGCTCCGGTCCGGCAGGCGGCGAGGGCGGGCCGGCCAGGTAGCCGTGGTCGCCGAGCCATCGAAGACAGTAGCGAATCGTGTACGGCGATCCGCCGACAACGATGGCCACGAGCAGTACCGCCGTCGGAGCGCCCAGCAGCGTGCCCAAGCCGATGAAGGACACCGCGCCACCCACCGTGAGGAACGCGGTGCGCACCACGATCCGCCGCCGATCCCCTGGAAGCCGAGCGGGACCGTCAGGGTCCGCCAAGGCGACCATGGCCACGACCACGCCCATGAGAGCGGCGAGGACGACGAGCATGATGATGTTCAACAGCGACCAGGTGAGCGCCATGGCCGTACCCGCGGCGCCGAGCACACCGCACAACGACAACCAGACGACTCGATAGGCCTTCATGGCGTGTTCTCCCGCACCGTAGCGTCGGGCGCGTCGATTGACTGGTCCACGACAAACCTCCTCACGGCGGCGGACGGGTCTAGCGCGTGCACCTCCGACTGTGCCGCCGCGTAGGCGGTGTCAGGTACGGCAACGATCGGCGAAGCTGAGGCCGGCGTGTCGCCGACGCCCGGCAATGTCTCCGAGAGCCGATCAGGCCGGTACGACGGACGGGAGATCCCGCGCCGGCCAGTCGAGAAGCCGTGCGCCGAGGACCGCGATGTGCAGGGTGAACCGTTGTGACGGTTCGCCCGGGTCGTGCCCCGTCAGCGTCCTGACCTTGTCGAGCCGGTAGGTGACGGTGCGGACCGACATGTTGAGGCGCCGTGCCGCCTCGGTGGCGACCTCGCCCGTCGCGAAGTACGCCTCGAGGGTCTGCAACAGCGGCTCCGCACCGCCGCGGGCCTGGGTCAGCGGGCCGAGCACTGCCCGGATGAGGTCGACGATCGCGGCCTGGTCCCTGATCAGGACCCGGTAGACCAGCATGTCGCGGGCATCGAGCACGGGCGAGTCGAGTTGCAGGCGCTCGGCAAGCGTCAGCGCCTCCCGCGCCTCTTCGTAGGAACGGGCGATGCCGTACGAACCGGGGTACGGCCTGCCCGTCGAGACGCGCCATTCGCGGCCCGAGCGGTGCCGCATCAACGCCTCGTGGATCAGCGTCCCGACATCCTGATTGATGGTCCGCGGGGCTGCGCTCGGGCCGGTCGCCGGGATCAGCACGACGAGGAGACCCTCTTTGGTGGCGACCAGCACCTCACGGTCCCCGAAACGATCGAGGATGAACTGTTCCAGCATGTTGGCGCTGGTGTCGCCCTCCGGAAGCCCGTCGGCCGGTCGGGCCAGGACCACCTGGTGCGGCCGGCCGAGGTCGAGCCCGAACGGTTCGGCGCGCTCGACGATCCGGGCGACGTCGGGATCGCCGCGGAGCAGGTCGTCGACGAGCTCGCGGCGCAGCGACTCCTCCTGCCGGATCAGGTGCTGGGTCGCGATCTGATAGCTGTCGACGAGTACGGCGATCGCTTCGCCGACCGCTCGCAGTACCGCCTGTGCGGACGCGCGAACCGTGTCGCGGTCGCGGTACGGCACGACGTCGGGCAGGTCCCGCCACATCCGCCAGGCCGCGGACAGGTAGAGGTCGACGACCCGCCCGGCCGGGATGCCCTGTTCGGCGGCGCGTCGTCCGAGCTCACGCACGATCGCCATCTCGTGTTCGCGGGGCCGTCTCCCGGAGATGGCGGCGTCCGCGAGCAGGGTGAGGTACTCGACGAGCAACTCGAGCGGCGCCTGGGTGTCCCCGGCGGCCGCCTGCGCGATCGCCGTCAGCCACGCTTCGTCGGCGCTGTTCGCGTCGCCGGAGCCCGGCCACCGCAGCCCCCCGGACTCGCTCATGCCGCTCCCCTCGCACTGGATCCACACAGGTGCTGGGCCATGTCCCAGTAGAGCATCGTTGCCGGACGTCGGCCATAAGCCCGGTCACAGGTTCGCCGATCGTTGCCGTACTCCACGCGATGCCGGAACGACACAGTTGAAGCCACAACGGACGTCGAGAACGGAGCGGTGAGATGACGAGGACAACTGCGATGGTCAACCACGGCCGGCGGCCGGTTCTGGTCGGTGTCGACGGTTCGGTGTCCGCGCAAGCCGCACTCGGCTGGGCCGCCGCCGAGGCCTCGTTCAGGCACTGCCCGCTGCACATCGTTCACACCTTTACGTGGCCGCTGATCGCGGACCCGTTCGGCCTCGACCTCACCGAATCCATGCACGACGGCCTGCAGGCCGCGGCCGGGTGGATCCTCGGAGAGGCCGTGCACCAGGCACGCGAGGCTGCCCCGGACGTCAGAGTGACTGCCGAGCTCTTCGCGGCGGGCCCCGCGCCGACGCTGTTGCGTCAGGCCCGCGGCGCCGAACTGGTGGTCGTGGGAAGCCGCGGCGCCGGCGGTTTCCGCGGCCTGCTGATGGGATCGGTCAGCTCCACCGTCGCCGCACACGCCCCTTGCCCGGTGATCGTCGTCCACCCACACCGCCACGGCACCGCGTTCCCCGCCTCGCCGACCGGACGGATCGTCGTCGGCGTCGACGGATCCGCGCTGTCCGGTGCAGCCATCCGGTTCGCCTTCCACGAAGCCGTTCGCCGTCGCGTCGGCATCACCGCCGTGTACGCCGCGATGCCCACCCGGCAGCATCCGTCCCTGCGTGTCCCGGACATCGTCGAGCAGGTCGACCGGGAACTCTTCGCCGAAGCCATGGACAGCAATCGTGTTCTCGTCCCGGGCATCGACGTGGAAACGAAGCTCGTCCGCACGCACCCGGTCCAGGCCTTGATCGACGAAGCCGACAGCGCCGACCTGATCGTGGTCGGCTCACGCGGACGCGGTGGCTTCGCCGGCGTGCTGCTGGGATCGGTCAGCCAGGCCGTACTGCACCACGCCGCCTGCCCTGTCGCCGTAGTTCATCCGCGCCGAACGAAGCCCGTCAAGCCGTCGGCTGCGCGCAGGATCGCCGCGCCTGATCGATTCGCGGACCTGACGGAGCAGTCATGACCCCGACGCCGCAGGGCCTGCCGGAAAGCCTCGGGTTGCACAGCCAGTTACTCGACCTCGATCCGTCCGAGACCCAGGAGTGGCTGGAATCGATCGACCAGGTCGTGGACCACGCCGGCCAGAACAGGGCGCGGTACCTGCTGCTCAGCATCCTGCAGCGGGCCCGGGACCGGCGCGTCGGCGTTGCGAACCTCCGCAGTACGGACTATCTGAACACGATCGCCCCCGACGCCGAGCCGGACTTCCCCGGCGACGAGCACATCGAGCGCCGGATCCGTGCCTACAACCGCTGGAACGCCGCGGTCATGGTGCACCGGGCGCAGCGGCCCGGCGTCGGCGTCGGCGGGCACATCTCCACCTACGCGTCGGCCGCGGCGCTCTACGAGGTCGGGTTCAACCACTTCTTCCGTGGCCACGATGCACCGGGCGGCGGCGACCAGATCTACTTCCAGGGACACGCCTCTCCCGGCATCTACGCGCGGGCCTTTCTGGAGGGACGGCTGAGCAGAGACCAGCTCGACGGCTTCCGGCAGGAGTTCTCCCACGCCGGAACGGGTCGCGGACTGCCGTCGTACCCGCATCCGAGGCTGATGCCGGACTTCTGGGAGTTCCCTACCGTGTCCATGGGGCTGGGCGCGATCAACGCGATCTACCAGGCCCGATTCAACCGGTACCTGCACAACCGCGGCCTCAAGGACACCAGCCGGCAACGCGTCTGGGCGTTCCTCGGTGACGGCGAGATGGACGAGCCCGAGTCCCTCGGCGCAATCGGCGTCGCGGCCCGCGAGGAACTCGACAACCTGACCTTCGTCGTCAACTGCAACCTGCAGCGCCTCGACGGGCCCGTCCGCGGCAACGGCAAGATCATCCAGGAACTCGAGTCGTACTTCCGCGGCGCCGGCTGGAACGTCATCAAGGTGATCTGGGGCCGCGAATGGGACGCGCTGCTGGCCGCCGACACCGAAGGCGCGCTGCTCAACCTGATGAACACCACCCCCGACGGCGACTTCCAGACCTACAAGGCCGAGTCAGGCGCCTTCGTCCGCGAGCACTTCTTCGGCCGCGACCCCCGCACCGCCGCGATGGTCGAGCACCTGTCCGACAACGAGATCTGGAACCTCAAACGCGGCGGCCACGACTACCGCAAGCTGTACGCCGCCTACCGGGCCGCGACCGAACACACCGGGCAGCCGACGGTCATCCTGGCCAAGACCATCAAGGGCTGGACGCTCGGTTCGCACTTCGAGGGCCGCAACTCGACCCATCAGATGAAGAAGCTCACGCTCGACGACCTCAAGGCGTTCCGGGATCGCTTGTTCCTGGAGATTCCCGACTCGGCGCTGGACGCGGTGAGTCCGCCCTACTACCGGCCGCCGAAGGACTCACCAGAACTCGACTACCTGCAGGAACGGCGTCGTGCCCTCGGCGGCTACCTGCCGGCACGCAGAGTCCGCAGCACACCCCTTGCCTTGCCGGACGCCGGTGCCTACGAGGTGGCGCGACGTGGCTCCGGCCGGCAGGAGGTCGCCACCACGATGGCGTTCGTACGGCTGCTCAAGGACCTCATGAAGGACCCTCGGATCGGTCACCGGTTCGTGCCGATCATCCCCGACGAAGCCCGGACCTTCGGCCTGGATTCGCTGTTCGCCTCGAAGAAGATCTACTCCCCGCACGGACAGCACTACCTGTCGGTGGACCGCGACCAGATGCTCAGCTATCAGGAGGACACGCGCGGCGTGCTCCTGCACGAGGGCATCACCGAGGCCGGCTCTGCGGCATCGTGGACAGCCGCTGGTACGTCGTACGCGACCCACGGCGAGCCGATGATCCCGCTGTACATCTTCTACTCGATGTTCGGATTCCAGCGCACCGGGGACCAGCTCTGGGCGGCTGCGGATCAGCTGACCCGGGGGTTCTTGCTCGGGGCAACCGCCGGCCGCACGACGCTGAACGGTGAAGGACTGCAGCACCAGGACGGACATTCGTTGCTGCTGGCATCGACCAATCCCGCGTGCATCGCGTACGACGCGGCGTACGCCTTCGAGCTGGGTCACATCACCGCGGACGCGTTGCGGCGAATGTACGGCGAGCCGCGACCCGGCGAGGACCAGAACGTCTTCTACTACCTCACGCTCTACAACGAACCGATCCCGCAACCACCCGAGCCGCCCGACGTCGACATCGACGGGATCCTCGCCGGGATGCACCGCTACGCCCCCGCCCCGGACGGCGATGGACCGAAGGCGCAGATCCTTGCCTCCGGCATCGCCATGCCCTGGGCTCTCGAGGCGCAACGCATCCTGCACAGCGACTGCGGTGTCCAGGCCGACGTGTGGTCGGTCACGTCCTGGACCCAATTACGCCGTGACGCGCTCGCCGTCGACGAATGGAACCGCTCTCACCCCGACGAGCCGCGCCGGATCCCCTACGTCGCCAAGCGATTGGGAGAAACCGCCGGCCCGGTCCTGGCCGTCTCGGACTGGATGCGCGCGGTGCCCGACCAGATCGCTCCGTTCGTCGGCAGGCCGTGGACGTCGCTGGGCACCGACGGGTTCGGACACTCCGACACCCGCGCCGCACTGCGTCGCCACTTCGCTGTCGACGCCGAATCCATCGTCGCACGGACACTGCAGCACCTGGTCGATTGCGGCGAACTCAATCCTGGCAGAACAACTACGCTCGGAAGGAGCAGCTCATGAGTAATGAGGGACACACGCTGGGGACAAGAGGCCGCGAGTCGCTGTCGGATCCGGCGTACCAGGCCTTCCTGGTCCTGCGAACCGTCTTCACGGTGGCGCCGATCGTCTTCGGCCTGGACAAGTTCGCGAACCTGCTCACCGACTGGCCTGGCTACCTGGCCCCGTGGATCAACGACATCGTCCCCGGCTCCGGCCAGGACGCGATGTACGCCGTCGGTGTCATCGAGATCGTCGCCGGCGTCGCGGTCGCACTGATCCCGCGGTACGGCGCACTGCTCGTCACCGCCTGGCTCGCAGGCATCATCCTCAACCTGCTGACGCTGTCGGGTTTCTACGACGTCGCCCTGCGCGACTTCGGCCTGCTGGTTGCCGCCGTCGCTCTCGCCCGCCTTGCCACGAAGTACGCGCCGCCGAAGACCGATACCGCAGCCGATGTTCTGACGGAGCAGAAATGATTGTCCTTTACGTACTGTTCGCGGCGCTGGCCGTCGGCCTGATCGGGGCAGCGGCGTGTGTCCGCGTGGTCAAGCAGTTCGAGCGCGGAGTCGTGTTCCGGTTCGGCCAGGTCCGCCCGGCAGTCCGGCAGCCCGGTCTGGCGTTCCTGCTGCCGATCGCCGACCGGCTGCAGAAGGTCAACCTGCAGATCATCACGATGCCGGTCCCTGCTCAGGACGGCATCACCCGCGACAACGTGACCGTCCGCGTCGACGCGGTCGTCTACTTCAACGTCGTCGACCCGGTGCGGGCGGCCGTCGACGTCGAGGACTACGTCTCGGCGATCGGTCAGGTCGCGCAGACGTCGCTGCGGTCGATCATCGGGAAGAGCGAGCTGGACGACTTGCTCTCGAACAGGGAGCGGCTCAATCAGGGGATGGAGCTGATGATCGACAGCCCGGCGCTGGACTGGGGTGTTCACATCGAGCGGGTCGAGATCAAGGACGTGGCGCTGCCGGAGACGATGAAGCGGTCGATGTCGCGCCAGGCCGAGGCCGAGCGGGAGCGTAGGGCCCGGATCATCACCGCCGACGGTGAGCTGCAGGCATCGGAGAAGCTCGGCCAGGCTGCCGAGGTGATGACCGAGCATCCGGCCGCTCTGCAATTGCGGCTCCTGCAGACCGTCGTCGAGGTTGCCGCCGAGAAGAACTCCACCCTGGTGCTCCCCTTCCCGGTCGAACTGCTCCGCTTCCTCGAACGATCGACCCCACCCGAGGCCGGAAGTCAAGCTGAGGCGCCGGCCTGGTCGGCCCCGTCGCAGTGGTCCGGAGTACCTGGCGGTTGCGCCGACCCCGCATGGCAACCGTGAGCACACAAGGCGGCGGAGGGGGTCGCGGTTGTCCGTTGCCGCGCCACCTCCGCCGACTCCAACCTTGCCGCAGCGCCGTCTCGCGAGGTACTGACGCCTTCGGCGACGTCGGATCACGTAGATTGCCGGGTATCGGCAACCGGGCGCGTTTGTCGTCGCGACATACTTGGTCCAGGGCGACCACCGAGGACGTGATCAGATGCGGCGGCGGAGTGTACGGGTCGGGAGGATCTACGATCAGCCGACGGCTGCGGACGGCGTTCGGGTGCTGGTGGATCGGGTGTGGCCGCGCGGGATCCGCAAGGATGCGGCCGCGATCGACGAGTGGGCCAAGGATGTCGCGCCGTCCACGGAGCTGCGCAAATGGTACGGCCACGTTCCGGAGAAGTTCGGGGAGTTCGAGACGCGCTACCGCGACGAACTCGCGACACCGGCCGGACAGGCAGCCCTCGACCAGCTGCGCACACTGTCCGAAGGCACCACGTTGACACTGCTGACCGCGACCCGGGACGTCGACCACAGTCAGGCGGCCGTGCTCGCCAAGCTCCTGCGAACCCGCTGACTGTCAGCCCGCGGCAGCGAGGCCGCGTGGTTTGCAGGCTCAGCAGTCGGGCACCCGCAAAGACATGGATGCCACCGTCACACTGATCGTTGATGGGGCCACGCACCGAGTTCCCGTCGATTCTCGTACGACGTTGCTGGACGCCCTGCGCGAGCGTCTGGGGAACAACTCCCCGAAGAAGGGCTGCGACCACGGGCAGTGCGGCTCGTGCACGGTGCTGCTCGACGGGCGCCGGCACCTGACCTGCCTCGCGCTCGCGCTGTCGTACGACGGCGCCGAGGTGACGACCGCGGCCGGACTCGCCGCCGACGGGCTGCATCCGATGCAGCAGGCGTTCGTGGCACACGACGGCTACCAGTGCGGCTACTGCACGCCTGGCCAGGTCTGCTCGGCCGTCGGCATGCTCGACGAGGCCGCACGCGGTCAGCCCAGCTACGTCAGCGAGGACCTGACCGTGCCGATGTCCCTCGAAACCCTCACCGACAGCGAGATCCGCGAGCGCATGAGCGGCAACCTCTGCCGTTGCGGTGCGTACGTCGGCATCCTGGCCGCCATCCGTGAGGAGTCAGGAGCATGAAGCAACTCGACTACGTACGCCCGGCGGACGCCGCCCACGCGGTCGCAGCGGTCGCCGAAAATCCTCAGGCGACCTTCCTTGCCGGCGGCACCAATCTGGTCGACCACCTGAAGCTCGGGATCGCCACGTCCGAGGTGCTGGTCGACATTCGGCATCTGGCCCTCGACACGATCGAGGAGAACGGGACCGGCCTGCGAGTCGGGGCCAATGTCCTCAACAGCGACCTTGCCGCGCACCCTCGGGTGCGTGCCGAATGGCCGGCGGTCAGCCGCGCACTGCTTGCCGGGGCGTCCGGTCAGATCCGGAACCAGGCGACCACCGGCGGAAACCTGCTGCAGCGCACCCGCTGCGTCTACTTCCAGGACGTCACCACTCCATGTAACAAACGCGAACCAGGGACGGGTTGCTCGGCGCTCGACGGCTACGGTCGCTACAACGCCATTCTCGGCGCCGACCCGTCGTGCGTAGCCGTTCACCCGTCTGACCTGGCAGTGGCACTGGCCGCAGTCGACGCCGTCATTGTCGTGCTCGGCGAGGACGGTGAACGCCGGCTACCGGCCGGGGCCCTCCATCGGCTCCCTGGTGACGAGCCGGACCGCGACACGAATCTGGTTCACGGCGACCTGATCACCGCGGTGGAGCTGCCCGCGAGTGCGGTCGCGCGTACGTCGACGTACGTCAAGGTGCGCGACCGCGCGTCGTACGCGTTCGCGCTGGTGTCCGTCGCGGCCGGGATCGAGCTTGATGCAGGCGCAGTACGGGACGTTCGGATCGCCTGGGGTGGAGTCGCGCACAAGCCTTGGCGGGCCACCTGGGCCGAGGACGCGCTGCGTGGACAGCGCTTGACTGAAGAGGCCGTCCGCGAGGCAGTCGATGCTGAGCTCGTCGGCGCATCCTCAACGGCCGGTGCCGGCTACAAGGTGGCGATGGTGCGGAACGCGACCGTGCTCGCGTTGCGGCGGCTGGTTCCGGAGATGGAGGTACGGCGATGACTGACCGGCCGGAGGTCCGTCCCGAGCGGCTGACCGCACGCGTGATGGGCACCGCGCTCGAGCGGGTCGACGCAGCTGAGAAGGTGACCGGCCGGGCGACGTACGCCGTCGAGCAGCCGGTCGACGCACCGCTGTCGGCCTGGCTCGTGCAGTCCACCATCGCCCGTGGCCGGGTCACTGTCGACGCGACCGCGGCGCTCGACCATCCCGGGGTCGTCGCGGTCCTGGACCACACCAACGCCCCGAAGCTCGAGGACACCAGCAACGGCGAGCTCGCCATCCTCCAGGACGACCGGGTCGCGTTCCGCGGGCAGATCGTCGCTCTCGTGCTGGCGGAGTCGTCCGAGGCCGCTCGTGAGGGAGCGCGCCTGGTCCGGGTCGAGCACGACACCGAAGACGCCGACGACGCCGAGGTCGAGCTGCGGGAGGACAACGCGACGTACCGGCCGGACAAGGTGAATCCGTCGTTCGACACCGACACGAACCAGGGAGACGTCGATGCGGCGCTGTCCGCCGCGGACGTCGTAGTCGACCAGACATACCGGACGGCCTACGAGCACAACAATCCACTGGAGCCGCATGCCACCGTCGCTCAGTGGCACAGCGACGACGACGGCGAGCGGCTGATGCTGTACGACTCCACGCAGGGCGTGCACAGCGTCGCGAAGACGCTGGCTCCGATGCTGGGTCTCGAGCCCGACCGGGTGCGGGTCTCGGCTCAGTACGTCGGCGGCGGCTTCGGCAGCAAGGGCGAGCCGCATGCGCACGTGATGGCCGCCGCGCTCGCGGCCCGCACGACTCAGGGCCGGCCGGTGCGGCTCGCGGTGACGAGGCAGCAGATGTTCGCGCTGACCGGGTACCGCACCGCGACGATCTCTCATGTGAGGCTCGGGGCGGATCGTGAGGGGCGGATGACCGCGATCGAGCACCAGGTACAGGAGCAGACGTCACGGCTGCGCGAGTTCGCCGAGCAGACCGCCGTACCGACGCGGATGATGTACGCCGCGCTGAACCGGCGTACCGGGCACCGGCTGGCCGTCCTCGACGTGGCGGTGCCTTCGTGGATGCGCGCGCCGGGCGAGGAGCCTGGCATGTTCGCCCTCGAGGTCGCGATGGACGAACTCGCCGAGGCGAGCGGGCTGGATCCGATCGAGTTGCGCCGCCGCAACGAACCCGACGTCGACCCGGACAGCGGCAAGCCCTTCGACAACCGGAGACTGCTCGAGTGCCTCGACCGCGGCGCCGAGCGGTTCGGCTGGGCCGAGAGGCGGGCTGAGGCCGGTCGGACGACTGACGGTGAGTGGAGGGTCGGTACGGGCGTGGCGGCCTCGACGTACCCGGCGTACATCCAGGGCGGCAACGCGGCCCGGATCGAGTCGTTGCCGGACGGCCGGTATGCGGTCTCGATCGGCTCGGTCGACATCGGCACCGGCGCGCGGACGGTGCTGACCCAGATCGCCGCCGACGCGCTCGGAGTCGGCGCCGACCGGATCGAGCTGCGGATCGCAGACTCCTCGTTGCCCCCGGCAAGTGTCGCGGGCGGGTCGTCCGGGACCAGTTCCTGGGGCTCGGCGATCGCGGCGGCCGCCCAGCAGTTCCGGTCCGATCATGGCGACGAGCCGGCATCGGGCGTCTCGTCGGAGGCCAGCCCGAAACGTGGCGACGAGGCGAAGCGGTTCGCGTTTCACTCGTTCGGCGCTGTCTTCGCCGAGGTGCGTGTGCACCGCTACACCGGCGAGCTCCGGGTTCCGCGTCTCCTGGGCGTCTACTCGGTCGGCCGGATCATCAACCCGACGACGGCGCGTTCGCAGTTCATCGGCGGACTGACGATGGGCTTGTCGGCGGCACTCTTCGAGGAGTCCGTGCGCGATCCGCGGTTCGGTCACATCGTGACGCAGGATCTCGCCTCCTACCACGTCGCCGCGCACGCCGACGTCGGCGGGATCGAGGCCGAGTGGCTCGACGAGGAGACTCCCACCTTCAGTGCGATGGGCTCCCGCGGCATCGGTGAGATCGGAATCGTCGGTACTGCGGCAGCCGTCGCCAACGCCGCCACGCACGCAACAGGAACCCGCGTCCGGAACATCCCGATGACCGCGGACCTGTTCCTCACCTGACGCACTTGCCGGACAGCAGCAGCCACGGAGGCAGACGATGAGCACGGATCCGACCACGCGGTACGCCGTACCCGAGCAGCAGGCGCCGCAGGACCAGCCGCACCCGGGTCGCAGCGGCGCCATGGACCCCGAGCCGGACTACGGCGAGGAGACCTACCGCGGCTCCGGCAAACTGACCGGGAAGCGCGCACTCGTCACCGGAGGCGACTCCGGCATCGGACGCGCCGTTGCACTCGCCTTCGCCCGTGAAGGCGCCGATGTGATGATCTCCCACCTCGAGGCCGAGGAAGAGGACGCCCGCGAAACGTGCCGACTGGTCACCGACGCCGGACGTACGGCGGCCTCGCTCGCCGGCGACATCCAGAACGAACAGCACTGCCAACGGCTCGTCGACCAGTGCGTGCAGGACCTCGGCGGACTCGACATCCTCGTCAACAACGCGGCGTACCAGATGTCGCAGGAAGGCATCGCCGCCATCTCGACCGAACAGTTCGACCGCGTCCTCAAGACCAACGTGTACGCGATGTTCTGGTTGTGCAAGGCGGCGCTGCCGCATCTGTCGGCGGGCTCGGCGATCATCAACACGACGTCGATCCAGGCGTACGACCCCTCGCCGAACCTCCTCGACTACGCCACCAGCAAGGCCGCCATCCTCAACTTCACCAAGGGCCTCGCCCAGGAGCTCGCACCGAAGGGCATCCGGGTGAACGCCGTCGCGCCCGGGCCGGTCTGGACGCCGCTCATCCCGGCCACGATGCCGGCCGAGAAGGTCGGCGAGTTCGGCGCCGACACGCCGCTCGGCCGCGCCGGTCAGCCGGCCGAACTCGCACCCCTGTACGTCTTCCTCGCCTCCGACGACTCCACCTACATCACCGGCGAACGCATCGGCGCCACCGGAGGCCGCCCCCTCCCCTGATGCTCTCGCAGGTGGTCAGCTGGGGTCCGGGTGGATGCCGGTCAGCTCGGCGGTGCGGGCCCAGAGTCGTGCGCGGAGCACCGGATCCTTTGCTCGCGGGTCGATGCGGGCCGGGCCGACACCGCCGAAGAACTCGCCGAACTTCCGCGGTCCGTAGTAGTCACCACCCTGTACGCCGGATGCGGTCGCGGCGTACAGCACGGGCAAGGTGCCTTCAGGCACGGACTGGGACAGCGCCTTCGTCAGCGCGTTGAGCGGTCTCGCAACCGCGCCGAGCCCTTGATTGCGGGCGCCCGCGGCGGCGATCTCGGTCCCCGTGAAGCCGGGATGTGCGGCGGCACTGAGCACCGTGGAACGCTCGGCGCGCAAGCGTTCCTGCAGTTCCAGCGCGAACATCAGGACAGCCAACTTGGACTGCGAGTAGGCATGAGCCATCCGGAATCGCCGACGCTCGAAGCCGGGGTCCTCGACGTCGAACCCCTTGCCGCGGTGGGCGATGCTGGACACGGTCACGACGCGGGCCGAGGCGGCAGCACGTAGTGCCGGCATCAGCAGCCAGGTCAGCGCGGCGTGCCCCAGATAGTTGGTCGCGAAGATCGACTCGTGTCCTCCCGCCGTACGCCGGAGCCGGCCGGCGGGAATGCCCGCGTTGTCGATCAGCAGGTCGACGCGGTCGCCAGTACGGCCCCGGATCTCGTCCGCCGCCGTACGCACCGAGTCCAGGTCTGTGAGGTCCAGCATCACCAACTCACCACCGACCGCGGCCGCGGCGCGCTCACCGCGTTGCCTGGACCGGCAGGCGAGAATCACCCGCGCGCCCTTCGCCGCGAGCACCGTCGCCGCGCGCAGGCCCAGGCCCGAGTTCGCGCCCGTGACCACGACGGTGCGACCGCCCTGGTCCTGAATGTCGTCCTCGCGCCAAGCCCGCATGGCAGCATGCTAGGCGCTGCGCTCGCCGGCTCCCCCGGCAAACTGGTCCTCTAGGTACGGGTACGGGCTGCTGCTTCCGGAGATGCAGTCGGACCTTGGCATCAGTTCCCACGGGGCGGGGCTGATCGCGTCCGGTGCGTATGTGTCCTACCTAGCCACCAACGTCGGCGTGATCTGGATGACCGCGCGCCTCGGTCCGCGCTGGCCCATCGGTCTCGCCGCCACGACCGCTGCCGGTGGAATGACCGTGGTCGCGACAGCGCAGACATCGACCACGGCCGGCATCGGAATCGTGCTCGCAGGCGCAGCAGCCGGCCTGGCGTTCCCGCCGTACGCCGACATCGTCAAGCAGACCGTACGGGCGGAGCGCCGGGCGCTGGCGTGGTCAGCCATCAGTTCCGGGACCGGCTGGGGTGTCGCGGTCGCTGGTCCGCTGGCTATCGGATTCGGGCAGAAGTGGCGCCTCGCCTGGGCCACATTCGTCGTACTCGCTGTGGCCGCAGGTATCGCTGCGACCGTGCTCGCCCCGGCCGGAGTGCCGCGCGAGGAGAGGCCGCGCCTGCCACAGCTGAGCTGGACGTGGTTCGTCTGCCCGAAGTCACGACCGCTGCTGTTGTCGTCGGTCCTGGTCGGTACCGGGACAGCCGTGTGGTGGACATTCAGCGTCGAGGCGCTGCGTGCTGCCGAGCTGTCCGCCGGACAGGCCAGGTTGACCTATGCGGTCGGTGGTGCCGCGAGCATCGTCGCGTCGTGGAGTGGGGCGCTCGTGAACTCCATCGGGCTGCGGAACAGCTACCTCGCGACCTGCACAGCGCTCACGGCCGGAATGGCACTGATCGCACTCGAAACGGGTCACTTCGCACTGGTTCTGCTGGCCGCGGTGCTCTTCGGAACGTCGTACAGCGGGATCGTGGCCAACCAGGGCATCTGGAGTGCCGAGATCTTCGCGTCACGCCCATCGGCTGGGCAGGCAGCGGTCAACACCGCCTTGACCCTCGGAACCATCACCGGTCCGGCCGTTGCGGGCGTTGTTGTGCACCGGGTCGGGTACCCGACGACATTGCTCGCCGCGGCCGTTCTCGTTGCGCTCGCGGTGTTCCTCTGTCCGCCGTCAGCACGGCGCCGCAGGATCCTCGAGCACCATCGGTGCCGCGCAATACCGGTCCGCGAGTGAGCACTCATACATGGGGTTCGTCACGGTGGGTACTGACTGGTGACCAGCCCCTCAGAGAGGAGTCGGCACAATGCACGCGACGATCATCGACCCCGAGCAACCACCGACGGTCCCGGACCCTTCACGGAACCCTTCACCCAACCCTTCACCCAACCCGGACGAACCACAGCCCACGTTCCCGTCACCTCCGCCGCCCGACCCGGACGAGCCGACAACTCCCCCGACCGAACCGGCGCCCGTATGACGACTTTTGCGTCCCAAGGTTTGTAGCGAGACGTCCCGGGAACCGGTCGGTACACCTTGTGGGAGGGGCGATCATGGCAGTCGGCGGCGTTGACACCTACTACGACTACGACGAGCGGCAGTGGAAGTTCCGCCGCCTCGGCGGTGGCCCCGTCCACCAGGTAGTCGTCCGCCCGGCCCCGGAGCAGCCACCATCCTCCGACGACCGTGAACCGTCAACTACCGAACCGCAACTCTCCCCGACAGCCGCCGACGGCTGACGTCTGACAAGAGGTGGATCATGAGCTTCGAGCGGCCTGGTCTTGATGACAAGCACGGGACGGTGTCCGACAGCGAGTTGAATGACGCCCTGGAGGACGGCGAGCTGGAAAAGGGCGGTCTGAAATTCGACAAGGTCGAGCACGACGAGGGGGAACGTTCCTCTGGGCCGGAGCCCGTCGAGGGGCGCAGGCATCCACCCAGCGAGGACGTGTCCGACCCCGAGGAAGGTCAGCCCGTCGAGCCGCCGGACTGACGGCTCAGCGCCTTAGCCATGCGTTGGCGTGACCGGTAGTAGTGCTCCGGATCCAGCACCGGGCGGTCGAAGCGCAGGGTCCGCGCGGGGTCGATGATGTCGAGCGCCGCCATCTCGCCGTACGCCGTACGTACGGCCTGCAACGCCCTGTGGTCCCACATCGCCTGGGCGAACACGCGGTACCGGATGGACGGCCATGGAGTCCCGTCCGGGCCGGGGTACACGGCGAACGGGTCCCCCGACGGGAACGCGCCGCCGGCTGACGTGTCAGCGAACGGGTCCACCCGCCGCACGGAGTACTGCGTGTACCAGAAGTTGAATCCCCAGTGCAGGAATCCGTCCACGCCCGCGGCGAACAACTGGTGCCCGATCGCCCGGTTGCGCGCCGAGGGCATGCCGATGAAGCGATTCGCGACGTCGCGGTCCTGGCTGACGCAGTAGTACACCCACAAGCGTTCGGGCCGCTCCGCGAGGAACGGCTCGACGTGGTTCGTTGCGACCACCGGCAGCGGTACGGCGCCTGACGTGTAGAACGAGTGCTCGCTGAGTGCGTCGACGACCGTCCAGCCCTCGAGGAGATCGGCGACGACCGCCTTCGCGGCGAGATAGCTCGCGAGGCCCTTCTCGCCGGACGGCTCGTCGGAAATGTGGAAGACGACGTGGTCGCGGTCCCACTCCTCGTCGAGCACCGCCTGCAACGCGGGCAGGAGTGCTTCCACCAACCGTCGGTATCGCGGGTCGGTCGCAGGGACGTCCCACCCGAACGCACGCTCCCCGCCGACCACGATCCCAGGCGTGGCCTCGGCGCCCCACTGCGTGAACAGGTGCGCGACCTCGACACCCGTGATCCCGGTACGCCGGCACAGTTCGAGCCACCGCCGAAGCCGATCGAAGCCGAACCGATAGCCCTCGTCCGTCGCAGTGATCTCGAGCAACTGCACCACCCTGCGATACGTACCGACCGCGGTGTCGAGCGGCGGTGTCCACACCGGCGCAAGCAGCGAAGTCGCGCCCATCCCGGCCGCGGACGCCATGAATCGCTCGACGATCGCCCAGTGCTCCTCGCTGAACACCTCGACGCCGTAGTGGTCCGCCAGCGCGTCCAGATGCATCCAGTGGCTCGACACGATGTCGAGCGGCGGCAGCTCGATCCCCGTGAGCTCGACCGTGACCGGGACCCGATGCAGCTCCGAACCGTCAGGCGACAGCATCACGATCGTCAGGTCGTGTACGCCGGAACGCGCCGGATCGGTCGTGGTGACGTCGAACCACAGCGCTCCCCAACTGCCGAACCGCACGGGAGCCTCGCCGTTCGGCACCGGGCGCAACACGTCCGGGTACAGGCCAGGTTCGTCCCACTCGTACCCGTCATCGTGCCCCGGGAGAGCGACGAACGTACACGGCACGAGATCCACACTCGACACGGTCACGAGGTCGGCCGTCGTACCTTCGACCCGCACCTGGAGCGGGCTCGCGTCACGGAACGCCGGATCGAGCGGCGGCCGGTACGCGAGCTGGAACGACGCCGGCTCCCCGAGGAACGCCTGGAACCGGGTCTCGGCCGGCACGGGACGCGGGTCCCGCACCGGGTGCACCTTGGCGAGCGCATCGCAGAGCACGAATTCCCACTTCGCGGTCACGTCGGACCACTCCTTCCGCATGCGTGGTCATGCAGCATACAGCCCGAATTCACGCATCAATGCACACCCAGCGCGTTGTCTCGAAAAATGTTCGCGCGTTTCGCACTCCTTGCGGTGAACTCTTGCCCGGTGCCGGGCAGGGCGGGAAGATCGCCCGTACGGTCGCCCTCCACGCCCGCGTGACACTGCCCAGCACCGGTAAGGAGTGACGTGAGACTTCCCGCTTTGACAACAGGTGCGCTGCTGGCCACAGCGCTCGTAGCACTGGCCGTCGGACCAGCTGCGGCCGGTCCGTCAACGACGTCCGAGAACGCCA
>DASXXB010000368.1:0-22065 GCA_036503355.1 Kribbella sp.
CCGCCCATGTCCCGGGTGCCGAACCGCAGGTGGCCGCCGGTGCCGCCCGGCATCATCACCTGGCTCAGCACCCGGTTGACGCCGTCCGCTACCTGCCGCGACAGCACCTGCTTGCAGTCGAGCCCGGGCCCCGGCACCGGCCGCCCGGCCTTGTCCCGCACCGACGTGACCACCAGCGGCTTGCAGTACTTGCCGCGCGCCGCGAACGTCGCGTACGCGTTGGACAGCATCAGCGGCGTCACGTACCCGACGCCCAGTGTCATCGACACCACCTGCTCGAGCGGCTCGCCGCTCTGGGCGTTGTACATCCCGAGCTTGCCCGCGACCTTCCCGATCGCGCACAGCCCGGTCCGCTCGGACAGTTGCAGGAAGTAGGTGTTGGTCGAGTACCGGGCCGCCTCGACCATCGTCAGGTCGCCGCTGTGCGTCGAGTTCTTCGGCTGGTACGTCGGGTCGCGCGTCCACCCCGCACAGGTCCGGAACTTCTTGTTCCGCAGGTCGATCTGCTCCGGCGAGTTGATCCGGTAGTCCATCGGGATGCCCTTGGCCAGCGCGGCCGCGATCGTGAACGCCTTCATCGTCGAGCCGTTCTGGAACCCGCCGTACCCGCCGGCGTACGACTTCTCGACGTTGTAGTTGTAGTTCGTCTGGTGCCGCCCGTTGCCGTACGGCTTGCTCTGCACCATCGCCTTCACCAGCCCGGTGCCCGGCTCGACGATCGTGATCGCGGCGATCGAGGAGTCGGTGGGCCGGCTGTGCCGGGCGATCGACGCCTGCGCGGCGGCCTGGATCTTCGGGTCGATCGAGGTGCGGATCAGCAGCCCGCCGGTCTTCAGGTAGTGGTCGCGATCCTTCACGGTCGCGCCGAGCGCCGGGTTCTCCAGCAGTTTGGAGACCACGTAGTCGCAGTAGAACGGGTACCGCGAGTTCGCGCAGCCGTTCGGCACCGGTTCGACCTTCGCAAGATCGATCGGCGTCCGCAGCGCCTGGTTCGCCTGGCCGACGGTGATGGCGCCGAGCTCGAGCATCCGTTTGATCACCACGTCCCGGCGCGCGCGGGCGCGGGTCAGGTCGTTGGTCGGGTCGTAGCCGGACGGGTTCTTCACCAGCCCCGCGAGCATCGCGGCCTGCGGCAGCGTCAGCTTGTCGGCGCTGGTCCGGAAGTAGTGCTGCGCGGCGGCCTGGACGCCGTACGCACCGTCGCCGAAGTTCGCCAGGTTCAGGTACCGCTCGAGGATCTCGTCCTTGGACAGCTCGCTCTCGACCGCGATCGCGTACCGCAGCTCGGTGAGTTTGCGCTCGTAGGAGACCTCGGTCGCCTTCGCCCGCTCGGCCGCGTTCTTCGCCTTCTCGACCAGGCTCATCTTCACGTACTGCTGGGTGATGCTGGATCCGCCCTGCTGCACCTCGCCGCCGGTCTGGTTGCGCACCATCGCGCGCAGCGTGCCCTTCAGGTCGAGCGCCCCGTGCTCGTAGAACCGGGAGTCCTCGATCGCGACGATCGCCTTGCGCATGATCGGACTGACCGCGCTCAGCCGGACCGGCACCCGGTTCTGCTCGTAGAGCGTGGCGAGCAGCGAGCCGTCCGCGGACAGGATCCGGCTGCGAACGGCCAGCGGATCGCTCTCGAACTCCTTGGGCAGGCTCTCGACCGTCGCCGCGACCTGGGCCGAGCCTTGTCCGACGAAACCCGCGAACGGAACCGCGAGGCCCGCCGCCAGCGCACCCGACAGCACGCTCACGCCGATGAACACAATCAACGACCGAGCCTTACTGCGACCGCCCCTGTCGGCACGCATGCTTCCAGGGTAGGCGAGCGATCAAGCCCGGGGTACCCCGGAATTGATTGCCTCGATCAACTTTGGCCGCAATTCGCTTGCCCTGATGACCTCGTCGACCGATCCGACCTCACGCGCCCGCTCGATGCTGTGCACGCGATCGAACTCGGTCGCGACCTCGCCCAGCTTCTCCGCCCGTACGGCGGTACGCACGTCGGCGAGCTCCGTGGCCAGGGCGGCCCGTTCGGCACCGGACGCCGAGCCGACCCGCTCGGCCAGCGACGCGACCCGCGGATCCGCGGCCGTCCGCGCGTCGACCTCGCCCGCGAACACCACCGCCGCGGCCGGCGCGCCGCCGAGCACCGAGGCGAACGATCCTTCCACCGCGAGCACGGTCATCGACGGGTTCAGCGACTTCGAGAACACCACGAACGCACCGCCGTGGTACCGCGAGACGACGCAGAACACGATCGGGCCGGAGAAGTTGACCATCGCGCGGCCGATCTCGGCGCCGTACTCGAGCTGCAGGTTCCGCATCGAGTCCGGCGAGCCGTCGAACCCGGACAGGTTCGCCAGCACCACCAGCGGCCGGTTGCCGCTGGCCGAGTTGATCGCCCGCGCGACCTTCTTCGACGAGCGCGGGAACAGCGTGCCCGCGGTGTAGGTGTCCGGCCCGTCGGTGGGCGGGAAGCCCCGGCGCGGCACCGACCGGGACTCGATCCCGACCAGGCAGACCGGGAATCCGCCGAGCCGCGCGTCCTGCACGACCGCGGTGTCGGCGTCGGCCATCCCGGCCCAGCGCTCCAGCACCGGGTGGTCCTGGTCGGTGACGGCCCGCATCAGCGTACGGATGTCGAACGCCTTCTTCCGGTCCGGGTTGGTCGCGGCCGAGAAGATCTCGCCGACCGTCTTGAAGTCGCTCCCGGCGACGTCGTGCGGGTACGGCGTGACGTCGCGATCGATCGGGTCCGTCGTGACCGCCCGCCGCGGCCCGCGCTCCCCCGGCGCGATGTAGGTGTGGTCGTAGTGCGTCATCAGGACGTCGCGGGCGCCCTTCAGGTCCGGCGCCCAGTACTGCGCCTGGCCGTTCGGGCCCATCACCCGGTCGTACCCGCCGATGCCGAAGTTGTCCTCGGCCGAGACGCTGCCGGAGAAGTCCAGTGTCTGCTTGCCGGTCAGCACCATCGCGCTGTCCGGTGTCATCACCAGGATGCCCTTGGTGTGCATCAGCATCGTCGCCTCGGCGTTCCAGTACGGCTGCGCGCCGACGTTGATGCCCGCGACCACGACGTTGATCTCGCCGCCGGCCTGGGTGAACTCGACGATCCGCTTGAGCGCCTTGGCGACCCAGTCCATGTTCTCGGTGCCGGAGTCCATCGAGATCCGGGCACCGGCCGACAGCGAGTACCACTCGACCGGGACCTGCAACCGCTCGGCCAGGTCCAGGGCGGCGATGATCCGCGAGCACTCCGCCTCGGCCACCGCACCGAGCGCCATGGTCGGGTCGCCGCTCATCGCGACCCTGGTGACGCCCTCGGGGTACCGCTCGGTCGGGGTGGTGACGATGCCGACGATGATGCCGGCCTTGTTCAGCCCCTTCGGCCGATCCACCGGCACCAAACGGCCGGCGTCGTCCAGGTCGTGCTCGACGAACGATCCGCCCTGGCCGGCGACCATGCCGCTGACCTCGTACGGGTAGATCGTGTTCCGCCGCCGGGACCGCTGCACCTTCTGTGCGTAGTCGTCGAGCGGCAGCAACCGCCCGGTCGGCGGCTGCTCGACCGACGTCACGACGCCGGCGCCGTGCTGGTAGTAGAAGCGGGCCGCCACGGGGTTCACCGATCCGTCCGGCGCGGCGACCTGGCCCTGGACCAGGACCTCCTCGATACCCGCACCGGCGGTCATCGGCGCGATGTTGCGCTGCAGCGCGGTGACCTCCTCGACCCGCGCCTCGACCACCGGCCAGATCTGCACCCACACGTGGTTCATGTCGAGCTTCGCACCGGCCGCACCGCGTGCCGTCCGGGCCCGGCGGATCGCCTCCAGGCAGTTCGCGATCGCGCGCTCGGCGTGCGGCAGCGAGGTGACCTGTCCGTCCTCGTCGCGGGCGACCGCGAACTGGCGGACCTGGGCGAGCGCGACCAGCCGCCGGTCGGCCTCGTTCTCGCGAGCGACGCAGTAGTAGAGCAGGACGTCGTCGGGCGCGTCCAGCCGGGTGATGCGGAAGTCGCGCAGCCGCCAGAGGTTCAGGCGGCGGCCGACCATCGGGTGCACGCCGCGGACGTTGTCGTCCTCGGTCATCGAGCCGCCGGCCGGACGGTAGGTGAAGTACGAGACCGGGCGGCCCTGTCCCGGAGCCACCGCGACCGAGATCCGGCGTACCCGCTGGGCGATCGGCAGATCGGCCACCATCCGGCGGTACAGGTCGGCGGCGTCCTGCTGCGAGTCGGGCAGGTCGGGGCCGTACAGGTACAGCTCGACGACGGCCTCGTGGCCCGCCGTCCGGGCGTCGATCTGCGCGGTCAGGGCCTGCGAGAGAGCACTCGCGGGGTCGGCCAGCTCGGCGACCGTGCCGACCGTCGTGACCAGGTGGCTCGGCCGGTCGTCGATCGTGTAGTCGGCGGTCGCGAACGGCCGCCCGTCGACGGCGAAGGCGCGCAGGTCGTGCAGCTCGTACTCGCGGTAGTGCCGGCGGACGAGCACCTCGAGCATCGGCTCTCGCTCGCCCCAGCCGCCCTCCAGCCGCTGCGCGAGGAACCGCACGATCGGCTCGGGAATCGCGGCCAGCGCGTCGATACGCTGCTGCCGGTTGGGCGCGTCGGGGTGCTCGGCCAGGTCGGCCACCTCGTCGCCGACGCCCGCGATGATCGACGCCCGCTCGGCGTCCACCTGCGGCTGGTCGAACCACCGGAATCGCACGCTCCGCGCGAGGTCGCCGACGACCGGGAATCGCAGCTGCGTGGCCAGCACGAGCCGGTCCAGCAGCTCGTGCACCGATTCGTCGTGGGGCAGCGGCTCGACGATCCACCGCTGCAGCACCGACGTCACCAGCAGTACGTCGGGACTCGAGCGTTGCTGCGCCAGGAAGATCCGGAAGACCGCCTCCTCCAGCTCCGGGCTCCGCTCGAGCCCGGTCACGCCGTAGTTGCTCAGCACCCGCGTCAACCGGGACTGGAATTCGGCCGGCAGCCCGCCGCGGTCCGGGTCCAGGCTCTGCAGGTACGTGTAGAAGTACTCGCGCGGGCTGTGCACCCGGTTCTCGAGGGTGGTGTCCGTGTCGCCTGCGGGCCGGTTCCGGCTCAGCTCGGCGAAGTCCGCGAACACCGTCAGCAGCTCGATCTCGGCCGCCACCGGAGGCTCGTCGAGCTCGGAGCGGGCCGCGAGGTAGTCGGCCAGCATGCCGCCCTCGTCCTGTGGGTCGATGTCGAACCCGAGCAGCATGCTCCGCAGATCGTCCAGCCCGCGCTCCACCCGCTCCGCCGCAGACTTCTCCCCGGAACCGTTCGGCAGATCCAGCTGTACGCCGTTCTGCACCGGAGCAGCCTGCTCCGCGGTCTCGTCCGCCACCGGCTCGAGCCGCAGCAACGGCGCACCGGTCTCCACCTGACTGCCGGTCGAGACCTGCAACTCCTTCACGGTCGCCTTGAACGGCGCGTACAGCACCGTCTCCATCTTCATGCTCTCGAGCACCAGCACCGGCGCCCCGGCCTCCACCTCTGCACCGGCCTGCACCGGCGTCGCCACCACCAGCGCCGGCGCGGGCGAACGCAGTACGCCGCCCTCGTCGCGACTCACGCGATGGGTCACGCCGTCGACCTCGATCAGATGCACCGGGCCGTGCGTCGCGGTCACCAGCCGGAACCGCTGCCCGCCGACGACCAGCCGACTGCGGTACTCGTCCAGCCGCTCCAGTTCGGCGTCCACCATCTTCAGGTGCTCGTTGCCGTTGCCGACGCCGACCCGGAACCGCTCCGGGCCGATCCGCGCCACGGACACCCGGTAGCTCGCGCCGCGCAGCTTCAGGTCGATCGCGCGACCGACCTCGTGCTGCACCTGCGGACGCCCGCCGTGCGCGGTCTCGTACAGCCGGATGCGCTCGACCTGCTCGGCGTCCTCGTATCCCTCGATCGCGGCCGCGACCAGTGCGATGCCCGAGTGCCGGTGCGAGATCAGGCGGCCCTCACCGCGGACCCGGTCGATCCAGCCGGTGTCGGCGCTGCCGTCGATCACCTCGGGCTGGTCGAGCAGCTCGAGGATGAAGCTCTTGTTGGTCGCACCGCCCTCGATCAGCACGGTGGTCGCCTGCATCGCGCGCCGCAGCCGCGCCAGCGCCTCCTCGCGGGTCCGGCCGTAGCCGATGATCTTCGCGATCATCGAGTCGAAGTCGGCCGGGATGCTGTCACCGGCACTGACGCCGGTGTCGACCCGGATCCCCGGACCGGCCGGCAGATCCAGTACGGCGATCCGCCCGGGCGACGGCGCGAAGTCGCGGTCCGGGTCCTCGGCGTTCAGCCGGGCCTCGACCGCGTGCCCGCTCTCGACCGGCTTGCTGCCCTCGAGGCGGCCGCCGGACGCAACGTGCAACTGGGCCTTCACCAGGTCGAACCCGGTGGTCAGCTCGGTGATCGGGTGCTCGACCTGCAGCCGGGTGTTCACCTCGAGGAACGCGAAGGACTTCTCGCCCGGGTGGTACAGGAACTCGACGGTCGCCGCGCCGCGGTACCCGACCGCGACCGCGAGCCGCTCGGCCGACGCCTTCAGGTCGTCGACCTGCGACCCGGACAGCAGCGGCGACGCCGACTCCTCGATGACCTTCTGGTTGCGGCGCTGCACCGAGCAGTCGCGGACGCCGAGCGCCCACGCCGTACCCTCGCCGTCCGCGATCACCTGGACCTCGACGTGCCGGGCTCCGGTGACGAGCCGCTCCAGGAACACGATTCCGCTGCCGAACGCGCGGGCCGCCTCCTCACTGGTCCGCGCGTACGCGTCGGACAGCTCCTCGGCGGAGCGGACCACCCGGATGCCGCGGCCACCGCCGCCGGCCGTTGCCTTGAGCATCAACGGGTACCCGATCCGGTCGGCCGCCTCGAGCGCCGCCTGCAGCGATTCGACCGCGCCGCGGCTCCACGGTGCGACCGGTACGCCGACCTCCTCGGCGATCAGCTTCGAGCCGATCTTGTCGCCGAGCTTGCGCATCGCCTCGGCCGACGGGCCGATGAAGGTCACGCCGATCCGGTCGCACAGCTCCGCGAACGCCGGGTCCTCGGCGACGAACCCCCAGCCGACCCAGGCGGCGTCCGCACCGGACTCGCGCAGCGCCCGCTCCAGGACCGCGAGGTCCAGGTACGGCCGCGCCGACGCGGGGCCGAGCGGGTACGTCAGGTCCGCGGCCCGCACGAAGGTCGCGGTGCGCTCGCCGTCGGTGAACAAGGCGACGGTCTCGATCGGGTCACCGCCTTCGGCGTTGACTTCGCGGACCGCGTTGATGAGCCGCATCGCGGCTTCACCCCGGTTCACTATTGCGATACGCTTGAACATCGACCGCCTCCGTGTCTCACCCTGAGTTTCGCGGACAGACCTCTCCCCTGGATCGCAGTGGACAGGTGTCGCTGGCACAGGTTTTCAGGCTGCCCGCGTTACCGTCGAGTCGGCCCCCCTCCCGGGCGTGTTTTCGCCGCTGGTCTGCGCTCAGCCGAGCCGGATCGATCCTCCGGAGACCGTGATCGGCTTGGCCGGCAGCGGCTTCGTGGCCGGGCCGTGGACGACCGAGCCGTCGCTGATGTCGAACTTGCTGCCGTGGCAGCCACAGTTGATCGTGCCGCCGTCGACGCCGGCGAGCTGACACTGCTGGTGGGTGCAGATCGAGGTGAACCCCTTGAACGTGCCGGCCTTCGGCTGGGTGATCACCACCTGACCGGCGCCGATGATCACCCCACCGCCGACCGGGACCTCGGTCGTCCTGGCGAGTACGCCGTTCGCCGGCGCCGACCCCGGATTCGAGCTGGGCGCCGCGGTGCCGCTGTCGCTGTACGTGCTGCATCCGGCGACGGCGGCCATTCCAGCAACGGCAGCAGCGGCAGCGCCGGCGACGACAGTACGGCGGCTCGGGTGGTCCATCGCTCGTCCTTTCAACGAATGATGCCGAAGGTGGAGAAGAACCACAGCGACGAGGTCAGCCAAAGTCCGACCAGCGCGGCAAAGACCGCCCCACCGACCGCCGGCAGCAGCCAGCGCGGCGTGTCCGGCCTGCTGAGCGTGAGCATCTTGGCCGCGAACGCGCCGAAGAAGAAGCACCCGAGCACCGAGTGGACCAGGATCCGTGGCTGGTCGTACTGGAAACCCAAGGCATAAAGGCAATGCGCGACCACCGGCAGCGTGACCGCCACCGCGGCTCGTCCCGCCCACCGGTGCACCGGTCCCAGCCACCGCTTGCCCGCCAACGGCCGGATCCGCCCGAACAACGCCAACGCCGAGACCAGTTGTACGACGGCCAGCAGCAAAGCCAGCGTGGCCAGCCAGGTCTTCACCGACCGGGCACTGGAGAATCCGGCCACGTTGATCGCAACCCCGGTCGGCTGATGGAGGCGCCCGTACAGACCGAGTCCGATCGCGACCGCGGCGCCGGCCGACAGCGGGAGCGCGACCCGGGTCGCGGCCTTGACCGGAACTGTCGTCACAGCATCTCCTCAGAACGTCTCGTCGCCCGTGATCGAGGTGACCGCGACCGTCGTACCGCCCAACCTGGCCGTACCGCTTTGCGGAACGAGAGGCGGAGCGGGACCCGGGGTGCCGTCGTCGTCGATGCCGACCTGCTTGCCGTTCGGGAGAACGATCCAGCCGATGGTGGAGCTCGAGGTCTTCGCCCGGTACAGGCCGGCGGGCGGGCCGACCTTGGGCATGGTGAACGGCAGCCGCTGACCGCCCACCGTGACAACGCCGGTGACGGACGTAGCGGCCGCCGTTCCGGCGAGTCGGTCACCGGTCTTCGACCGCAGGGCGACGCGGCCGGCGCTCTCGGTGCCGGTCAGCCAGGATTCCACCCGGCGACCGTCGCAGTAGTACGCCACGGAGCGTCCGCCTTTGACGGCGATTGCGAGGCCGGCGGGACCGCCCTGCAGATGCCCTGCGTAGACCGCGACGACCTGACGGACCGGAGTCGTCCGGGGCGGAGTCTGTGACGGCGGTGACGGTGCGATGGACGGGCTCGGCCCGGTGGACTGAGTCGGGGTGGTGGGCAGGGCCGGTGTGGTCGCGGAGGTAGACGTCGGTGCGCCGCCGGTGTACGTGCTTGCGCCGGTCAGGGTGCTGTTGACGAGGAGAAGCGCCACGAGGCCGGCGCCTGCCGCCGCGAGTGTCACCAACGGGCTCCGTCGGCCCATATCGCCCCCATCCCCTGAGATCGAGAATCTCGCCATACCCGTCCGTGGTCAACGGGGCCTGACCCCTTCGGCGGGAAGACTGCGGGGCTGGAGAGGGGAGGCACTCATGGGTGCATTGGCAGAGCAGTTCCGGGGAGTTGTGGCAGGGCCGGTGTTCGAGCCCGCCGACGAGGGGTACGCCGAGGAGCTGTCGGGGTTCAACCTGGCGGTCACGCACACACCTGACGTCGTGGTCGGGCTGACGTCCGAGGCCGATGCCGTGGCAGTGGTGCGAGCGGCGGCCGCCACCGGTACGCCGGTCCGCGTGCTCGCCACCGGCCACGGCATCCCGATCCCGATCCAGGGCGGGATCGTCGTGACCACGACCCGGATGACCGGGGTGAGCGTGGACGCGGAAGCGCAGGTCGCGCACATCGCGGCGGGCAGCCGCTGGGCCGAGGTGGTCGCGGCCGCCGCACCGCACGGGCTCGCACCGATCACCGGTGCGTCCGACGTGGTCGGCTGCATCGGGTACACGCTCGGCGGTGGCCTCGGACCGCTGGCGCGCACGTACGGCTTCTCGTCCGATTGGGCGCGCGAGTTCCGCGTCGTGACCGGGACCGGCGAACTGCTGACCGCGAACGCGACCGAGAACCCGGACCTGTTCTGGGCGCTGCGCGGCGGCAAGGGCGGATTCGGCATCGTCACCGCGATGGACTTCGCGCTGGTCGAGCTGTCCACGCTGTACGGCGGCTCGGTGTTCTTCGACGCGGAGTACATCGCGCCTGTGCTGACCACGTGGTCGGAGTGGACCAAGACGCTGCCGGAGGCCGCGAACTCGTCGGTCGTGATTCTGCGGCTGCCGCCGCTCGAGTTCATCCCGGAACCGCTGCGCGGCAAGACGGTGCTGAGCGTGCGGTTCGCGTACGTCGGTGACGCCGCCGACGGCAAGCGCCTGTTCCAGCCGATCCGGGACGCCGGTACGTCGCTGATCGACGGCGTCGGCGAGATGCCGGCCGGCGACATCGCGCTGATCCACAACGACCCGAAGGACCCGACGCCGGCGTGGGACCGCGGCCTGATGCTGGACGAGCCGGACGCCGAGTTCGTCACCGCGTTCCTGGACGTGGTCGGCCCGGAGCAGCAGGTCCCGCTGGTCGCGGTCGAGCTCCGGCACCTCGGCGGCGCGACGGAACGCGACGTGCCCGAGGGCAGTGCGGTCGGCGGCCGCGGCGGGGCGTGCACGCTGACGATGATCGGCGTACCGGATCCGGGCCTGTTCGAAAAGGTGCTTCCGGCAACGGTCGACGGGGTGCTGGCGAGGCTGGCGCCGTGGGTGTGCGCGGAGACCACGGTGAACTTCGCCGGCGCCTTCGCGCTGCCCGGGTCGTACGAGGCCTCGTGGCCGGCGGAGACGTTCGCGCGGCTGGCCGACGTACGGGCAGCCTACGACCCGGACACGCTCTTCCCGTTCGGCCCGCGCCAGGAGAACTCGGGCTCGTAGCCGAGCAGGCGACGCGCCTTCTCGATCGACAGCAACGTCTCGTTCGGGCCGAACGGCCGCTTCACCGTTACGCCGGGGAACACCTCGGCGAGAAGCTCGTCGTTCGGCCGGGACATCACGGTGTCGGCGTTCGCGACGATGAACACGTCCGTGCCGGTCACGTCGTACTCGAGCGCCTTGCGGACGGCCTGCGCGCCGTCGCGCGCGTCGATGTACCCCCACAGGTTCCACTTCCGTGCGTGAGCGTCCGCGTCGAACGCCGGGAACCGGCTGTAGTCCTCGGGATACATCACGTTGGAGAAGCGCAGTCCGATGAGCTTCAGGTCCGAGTGCCAGCGGCACAGCTGCCGCGCCAGCTCCTCCTCGAGCGTCTTGACCAGCGAGTAGGTGCTGTTCGGCCGCGGCGGGTAGTCCTCGTCGACCGGCACGTACGGCGGGAACTCGTCGAACGGCAGGCCCAGCACGGTCTCGCTGGACGCCCACACGATGTTCCGGACACCGGCCCGCAGCGCGGCCGAGAAGACGTTGTAGGTCGCGGTCATGTTGTTGTGGAACGTGGCCGCGTTCGGCCGCAGGCCCGGCGCCGGGATCGCGGCCAGGTGGACGACCGCGTCGACGCCGTCGTGCCGGTCGTCGATGCCCGCGATCGCCTCGTAGGTCTGGCCGAAATCGGTCAGATCCAGCCGTGTCGACGTCACGTCGGCCCGCGCTGGTGCAGCCTGGTCCAGGGCGACCACCTGCCAGCCGTGGTCCGCCAGGTGATCGACGACGGCCTTGCCCAGCTTGCCGCTGCTTCCGGTTACCGCTACCCGTGCCACGGAGCAATCCTCGCAGACTTAAGGTGGTTGTTGTGAAGCTTGCTCAGCGGATGGGGCGGTTGGGTACCGAGTCGGCGTTCGAGGTGCTTGCCAAGGCGAAAGCCCTGGAGGCCCGGGGACGCGAGATCGTGCACCTGGAGATCGGCGAACCGGACTTCGACACCCCGGCGCACGTGATCGCCGCCGCCCAGCAGGCGCTGGACAAGGGGTACACGCACTACGTGCCCGCGCCCGGCATACCGGAGTTGCGGACCGCGGTGACCGACTTCCTCGAGCGAACCGGGCGGATGCACACCTCGCCGGACCGAGTGCTGATCACCCCGGGCGCGAAGCCGATCATGTTCTTCACGATCCTCGCACTCTGTGAGGAGGGCGACGAGGTCCTCTACCCGGACCCGGGCTTCCCGATGTACGCGTCGATCGCGTCCTTCGCCGGCGCGAAGCCGGTCCCGGTCCCGCTGCGCGAGGAGAACGGGTTCGTCGTCGACCCGGACGAGCTGCGCTCACTCGTCACCGACCGTACGAAGCTCCTGATCCTCAACTCGCCGCACAACCCCTGCGGCAGCGCGTCGACCCCGGAGCAACTGCAGGCGATCGCGGAGATCGCGATCGAGCACGACCTCGTCGTCCTGAGCGACGAGGTCTACTGGGCGTTGCGGTACGACGGCGCGCACCACAGCGTCCTCGACGTCGACGGCATGGCCGAGCGGACCGTGCTCCTCGACGGGTGGTCGAAGACGTTCGCGATGACCGGCTGGCGGCTCGGGTACGGCGTGTTCCCGGAGCCGCTCGTGGAGCCGGTGACGCGGCTGATGATCAACTCGGTGTCGTGTACGTCGGCGTTCAGCCAGCACGCCGCGATCGCCGCCCTCGAGGGACCGTGGGACGACGTCGACCGGATGCTCGAGGCCTTCCGCGAACGGCGCGACGTGATCGTCTCCGGCCTCAACGCCGTACCGGGTGTGTCGTGTGTCGAGCCCGGCGGCGCGTTCTACGCGTTCCCGAACGTCACCGAGCTCGGCGTACCGGCCGCCACCCTGTCCGACCGGCTGCTCGACGAGGCCGGCGTCGCCTGCCTGCCCGGTACGTCGTTCGGCGCGTACGGCGAGGGCCACCTGCGGTTCTCGTACGCGAACTCGATCGAGAACATCCGCCGGGCCCTCGACGCGTTCACCGCCCTGGTGCGCTGATCAGCGGGCTTTCTTCTTGAGGTCGGCTTCCTGGCGGCGGACCTCGGCCTGGGTGGCACGCTCGTGCTCGAGCCAGTCCGGGTTCTCGGTCCGGATCGCGTCGATCTGCTCGGTGGTCAGGGCCTCGGTGACGCCGGCCCGCGCCAGGCCGCTGATCGAGACGCCGAGCCTGGCGGCGACCACCGACCGCGGATGCGGGCCGTTCCGCCGGAGGTCGCGGAGCCACTCGGGTGGGTCGGCCTGCAGCGCGTTCAGCTCGTCCCGGGAGACGACGCCTTCCTGGAACTCGGCCGGGGTGGCCGGCAGGTACACGTCCAGCTTCTTCGCCGCCGTGGCGGGCTTCATGGTCTGCGAAGTCTTCTGGGGTGCCTTGCGCGCTGTCATGGCAGCAGCGTAACGCGGGGTAACCTCTGGACCGTGACCGGATTCCGGCTGGGCTACGTCCCCGGCGTGACGCCCGCCAAGTGGGTCCGGATCTGGGGCGAGCGACTCCCCCGGGTTCCGCTCGAACTGCTCCAGGTCCCGGCCGCGGACGCCCCGGACCTGGTCCGGCGTACCGAGGTCGACGCGGTCCTGCTCCGGCTCCCGATCGACCGCACCGGGCTGCACGCGATCCCGCTGTACGTCGAGCAGACGGTGGTCGTGGTGCCGAAGGATCACCTGATCACGGCGGCCGAGGAAGTCACCGCCGGCGATCTCGCCGACGAGCTGATGCTGCACCCGCAGGACGACGTCCTCGACTGGGAGCATCCACCCGGCCGGCTGATCGGCGAGCGCCCCGCGCGCACCGCGGACGCGGTCGAGTTGGTTGCCATGGGCACCGGCCTGCTCGTCGTCCCGCAGTCATTGGCCCGGCTGCACCACCGCAAGGACCTCACGTACCGCCCGCTGACCGGCGTACCGGAGTCGCAGGTGGCGCTCAGCTGGCCCGAGGACGAGACCAGCGAACTCGTCGAGCACTTCATCGGCATCGTCCGCGGCCGCACCGCCAACTCCACCCGCGGCCCCGCCGTGCCCAAGCGCAAGGCGAAGCCGGCGCCGCCGCAGAGCCGGCCGAAGAAACCCCGTCGCCGCCGCTAGAAATAAGTTGAGTCTTCAACTATCATCGTCCGTATGGCGATCTTCCGGTTGAATCACGCGGTGCTGTACGTACGCGACGTCGCGGCGAGCGTCGCGTTCTACCGAGACGTCCTCGGCTTCGGCTACACCGAGACCGGCGACGCCATTCCCGGCGCGGCGTTCCTGCGCGCGCCCGGGTCGACCAACGACCACGATCTCGGCCTGTTCCAGATCGGCTCCGGGGCCGGACCCTCCGGCGCCGGGCGGACCAGCGTCGGTCTCTACCACCTCGCGTGGGAGGTCGACACGCTCGGTGACCTCGAGGAGCTGGCCGGCAAGCTGGGCCAGGCCGGTGCGCTGGTCGGCGCTTCGGATCACGGCACCACGAAGTCGCTGTACGGCAAGGATCCCGACGGCCTCGAGTTCGAGGTCGTGTGGATCATCCCGGCCGACCTGCTCACCGACGAGGACCGCAACAAGAACGGCATCGCCCGGCTGGACCTCCCGGCGGAGATCACCAAGTACGGCCGCGACGCCCGCAGCGGCGTGGGCATCTCGCGGGTGCACTAGCGTCATGCCCCACAATCCCGCTCGCGGTCCGCAGTGACGTGGCCAGGACGGTGAGGACAGGGTTCACGCCGCCGTTCGTGACGTGCACGGAGGCGTCGGTGATCCAGACGTTGTCGTGGCCCCAGACGCGGCCGTTCGGATCGGTGACCGATCGGGCCGGGTCGTCGCCCATCCGGCAGGTCCCGGCCTGATGCTGCCCGGTGCTCGGCCGCTGCAGGCTGCCGAGTTCACCGACCGCCGTCCGGACCGCGCCGGCTTCCTCGAGCCAGGTCTTCGCCTTGGCATTCATGAACCGGTGCGCGCGGGCGTCCTCGGGATGGATCGACCCGCTCGTCACCACCACCGGATTCCCGAACCGGTCGACGACGGAGCGGTCGACGCGCACCCGGGACTCCGCGGATGTCATCTCCTGGATCGGACCGACCACCCGCAGCATCCGCCGTACCGCGTGCCGCATCGCCTGCTTGCTCTCGGCTCCGGCCGTCGGGATCAGCCCGGCGCCGGTCAGATAGTCGTACGTCGACGCGGGCGTCGGCACGAACTCGTTGGCGAGCATCCCGCCGCCGACGATCCCGTCGTTGCCGTGCCGGAAGTCGCAGGTCGCGATCGACACACCGGGCCCGACGAGATCCACCACCTCGTCCTCGAACAGCCCGACCGCTCCGGCGTACACGTGCGCCTGCAGATGCCGGCCGACCTGGTCGTGGTTGTTGCCGATCCCGTTCGGCTCGCCGTCGTGGGCACTGTTCAGCAACAGCCGCGGCGTTTCCGAGGCTCCCGCCGCAACGACGACCTCGTCACAGAAGACAGTTCGTCGTCCGTCTTCGTCAACCAGGGCGACGCCGATGACACGGCCGCGGGAGCCGGTGACGAGCCGTTCGGCGGTGGTCTCGGTGACCAGCGTGCAGTTCCCGGTAGCGAGGGCGGCCGGCAGGGCCGTGTTGTGCGTCCCGGACTTCGCCTCGACGGGGCAGGCGAACCCAACACATTGCCCGCAGCGCACACACCCGGCACGTCCTTGGTAGTCGACCGAGTTGATCAGCAGCGGTACGTCGAGCGTGCCCCAACCCAGCCGTTGCGCCGCGCCTGCCAACAGCTGCGCCGAGACAGTGCGCGGCATCGGAGGCATCGGCAGCGGGATCGATCGCGGACCGTGCCACGGATCCGTTCCGCCACCGCTCACCCCGAACCGCTGCTCCGCCAGCGAGTAGTACGGCTCGAGGTCGTCGTACGAGATCGGCCAGTCGGCCAGCGAACTGCCTTCCGGTACGCCGTACGTCGTGGCCATCCGGAAGTCCCGCGGGACGAACCGCCACGCCTGCGCGCCGTACACGCGGGTCCCGCCGCCGACCGTGAACGCGTTGTTGCCCCACGCGCCGTCGGGCGGCAGCACCGCACGCCGTACGCCGTCCGCGATCGCGACCCGCGGCCGCCCGGCCGGATCCGGATCGGTCGGCGCCGGCAACCCGAGCGTCGACCGCGGATTGCGCAAATGATCGTGGGCCAGCGCTTGCGTCGACGGGTAGCTGCCCAACTCCACGACGAGCACCGAACGACCCGACTCCGCAAGCACCTGAGCCGCCGCGCCACCACCGGCGCCCGAGCCGATCACCACGCAGTCGTACCGCTCCGCCAAGGTCTCCCGCGGTGTCACCTGCAGCTCGGTCTGCACGGTGGCGAATTCCCCGGTCTGCCATCCGACCGACTCCCTGGCCGCGGGCTGCGCGTAGTACCCCTGAGCAAGCAACCGCACCAGCCAGGCGCGGTCCACCTCCTCCGGATCCGCCAAGGCCCGCTCGACCCGCCCGGCCCAGTCGGGCCGATCCTCGGTCAGCACCCGCTCGACGAATCCCACCGCCGACCGGTGCCACCCCTCGCCCGGCACCACCGACTCCGCCAACCGCCCGAGCTCACTTCGCTGCTGATCAGACAAGCGCACCGCTGAATCCTTTCATGCACCGGCGGCATTCTTTGTACTTGCCGGTCCATTTTCCCCGCGGCACCCTGTGGGCATGGCACTTGACGAGTACTACCTCCTGGGGCGGTCGGGACTGCGGGTCAGCCGGCTCGCCCTGGGCACGATGAACTTCGGGCAGGACGGATTCCACGCGCCGTACGGGAAGACCGAGGACGAGGCGCGGGCGATCTTCCGGGCCTATCTCGAGGCCGGCGGCAACTTCGTCGACACCGCCGACTTCTACACCGCGGGCGAGAGCGAACGGATCCTCGGCCGGCTGATCGCCGAGGCCGGCGTCCGGGAGCGGATCGTCCTCACCACCAAGGCGACCAACAGCGTCGACACCGGCGACCCGAACGCAGGCGGCAACAGCCGCAAACACCTGATCCGAGCCCTCGACGACTCGCTGCGCCGGCTCGGCACCGACTACGTCGACCTGTTCCTGCTGCACACCTGGGACCGCATCACGCCGGTCGACGAGGTCGTGCGGACCCTCGACGATCTCGCCCGCGCCGGCAAGATCCGGTACGCCGGGTTGTCCGACGTACCCGCCTGGTACGCCGCCCGCGCGCAGACGCTGGCCGACGCGCACGCGCTGACGCCGATGGTCAGCCTGCAACTGCCGTACTCGCTGATCGAGCGCACGATCGAGACCGAGCACGTGCCGATGGCGCAGCAGCTCGGGCTGGGCGTCACGGCCTGGAGCCCGCTCGGCGGCGGCTTCCTGACCGGGAAGTACGAGCGCGACGCGGCGAAGACGATGTCGGGCGCAGGACGTCTGACCGGCGACGGCGCGGCCGGCCAGAGCTGGTCGGACCGGCAGTGGGAGCTGTTGCCGGCGGTGCGCGACGTGGCGGACAAGCTCGGTGTGACGATGGCGCAGGTCGCGGTCAACTGGGCCGCCACGCAGCCCGGGATCGCGTCCGCGATCGTGGGCGCGAGCAATCCGGCTCAGCTCGAATCGAGCATCGCGGCCCTCGGGTTCGAGTTGCCGGCCGAGTTGCGCGCGACCCTCGACGAGGCGAGCGCCGTACCTCCGGCTTCGGTGTACCGGATGTTCACACCGCAGTACCAGGGCTGGATGGTGAGCCCGGGCGCGAAGGTGGCTGACAAGCCCGACGGCTACCGGCCGAAGGTGGTCAACTGGCGCTGAGGTAGTCCAGGCACAGGTCGAGCGCGTACTCGAGGTGGGTCGCGGACCCTGACGACATCAGGATCGCGACCCCGCCCTGGATCGCGGCGACCAGCGCGGCCGAGGCGCGGGCGGGATCCACGTCGGCACGGATCTCGCCCGCGGCCTGCATCTCCTCGATGCCGGCCTGGAGTTTGCGCTGCCACTGCGCGAGGAGCTGACCGGTCACCGCCTGCGCGGCCGGGGTGTGGCGGCCGATCTCGGTGATCAGGACGCCGAGCGGACAGTTCACGCCCTGGCGCCGGTACCTCTCGACGACGGCGTCCCGCCACTCGCGCCAGGCGTCCCAGGTGGTCAGCTGCCCGAGGTGCGGCTCCTGATCCACGAGCACCTGCTCGGCCTCACGCTCGGCGACCGCGAGCAGCAGCTGCTCCTTGCCGTCCGGGAAGTAGTGGAACAGCTGGCTCTTTCCCGTCCGGCTGCGGCGGCCGATGTCGTCGAGCTTCACCGCACCGATCCCGCGCTCCCGGATCTCCGCCGCGGCAGCCGCCACGATCCGGGCCCGGGTCGCCGCACCCTTTGCTGTCAGCACCCCTCGAATGTACCCGCTGGTTCAGCTGTTCAGCTCGGCGAGCCGGCCGAAGACCTGTTTCGGCGTCCAGTTGCCGTCGTCGTCGACGGCGACCAGGCCGTACGACGACAGATCCAGGTCATGCTCCGGGTCGTCCGGCCGGTGCGGCAGCCGGAAGCCGGCGAAGCTGAACCAGAACGCCGCCGCCAGATCGATCCGCTCGAACTCCTCGACGAGTTCGGACAGGTACTCCACTTGCTCCTCCTCGTCCCGCTCGAAATGTCCCTCGATCACCGGCGGGTCCACGCTGCGGTTCACGATCGTCCAGCCACTGCCACCCCGGTCGGCGGCGCCGCGGTACGCGCAGCAGCCGAACTCGGTGGCGACGACCGGCTTTCCCCACTTCTTCCGCGCCGCCAGCTCGTCGGCGAAGGTTGCCGCGTTGGCCGCGTCCCGGTAGGCGTCGACGCTGACGATGTCGAACAGCTCCCAGTTCACGTCCTCCCACAGGCCGGCGGCGTACGTGATCCGCCCGCCGAACACAGGGCGGGCGGCAGCCACCAACTGCTGCTGCACCTCACTCCAGCGCGCCATCCCGGCCTGCAATCGGGCGAGCAGCTCCAGGTTCGTCCAGGTCGCAGGGTCGGCCATCAGCGCGAGCCGCTCCCCCGAAGTCTCGCCCGGCACGATCCCCTTGCAGAACACGGAAAGCTCGCAACCGAGGACCAGTACGACCTCACCCCGGCCGGACTGTCGCAGGACCTCGGCCCGCCGAGCACAGTCCGCCAGGAACGCGACGTACTCCTCCGGCTCCAGGTCCATCGGCACCGGCGAGAACCACAGATCGAGCCCTGCCGCGAGCGTCGCCTCACCGGCGATCACGAGCCGGTCCGGATCGTTTCCCGACACGCGGACGGCGGGAGCGTGCAGTTCGTCCGCGATCACCGTCAGGTCGGCGCGCACCACGTCGGCGTCGAAACGATCGCGCGTACTGCTGCCGCCGTACTGCAGGCCGGTGTCGTAGTTCACCCCGATGGATCGCATGGGTGCGAGGCTACTACCAAAGTCATACTCGGTACATCTTTTTATCCGGTATGGTGACGCCGTGGAGCGTCAGGGCCGCCGGGAGCGGAAGAAGGCCGAGGTCCGGGCCCGGATCTCGGACGTCGCGACCGCGCTGTTCCTGGAGCGTGGTTTCGACGCGGTGCCGGTGTCGGAGATCGCCGAGGCGGCGGACGTCGCGCGGCCGACGGTGTTCGCACATTTCCCGCGTAAGGAGGATCTGCTCTTCGACCGCTATCCCGAGGCGGAGGCGCTGGTCGTCGGCGCCGTCAACGATCGTCCGGCCGGGGCGTCGGCGGTCATCGCACTGTCGGACCTGCTCGTCAGGCTCGCCGACGAGGGACACCCGCTGTCGACGATGCGCGCGGACTTCCGCCGGTTCTGGGAGGTGATCGCGGAGTCCCGCGCACTGCAGGCCCGCGCCCGCGAGCTCCTGGAGCTGATCGAGCAGGCGATCGCCGCCGCGATGGAGCGCACCGGCGTACCCGATCCGCGGCTGACCGCGGCGCTGACGGTCGCCGCCTACCGCACCGTCCATCTGGAAGCGGTACGCCGGATCCTGAACGGCGAGGATGCCGACGCTGTCGCGGCGGACCATCGTGCCCGGATCGTCAGCACGTTGACGGCCGTGGATCAGCTCGTCAGGTAGCCGGCGATCGTCCGGGCGCAGTCGACGGACTCGGCGCGGGAGGTGTCGACCTCGACGTCGTACGCGACGCCCTCGTGGACGACGTACGCCTGCTGCTCGGCCATCCCTCGGGTGCGATCGCCGCGCGCCAACTCCCGGCCGGCGGCCACCGCCGGGTCGCAGTGGACGCCCGCGAACACGGTCTCCAGGTCGCCGGCCGCGTCCCGCCAGCGCTGCTGCGACGACGCACCGCCGAGGAACACGTCGTCGACGATCGCTCGTCCGCCTGCCCGGCACATCGCGACGATGCCGGCGGTCCAGGCCGCTTCGAGTTCCCGGAACGCCGGCCCCACCGACACCTCGCCGTCCGGCCCGAACTCGATCCCGCCGTCCATCACCGCCGGCAGCGCGTCGACGAAGTCGTCCACACTGAACCCGAGCCACGGCTCCGGCAACACCGCCTGCAGGCACCGCACGATCCCGGTCTTCCCCGAACTCGAGCCGCCGTTGATGATGATCAGTCGCGCCGTCACGCCCGCAAGGCTAGAGGCTCCTCGATGGTGGCCTCGACCGGTTTACGCCGTACGGGACCGAGGAACGGCACCGCGAGCAGCTGGATCGCGGCCGACACCAGGTACGCCGGACCGTAGCCCCAGACGTCCGCCGTACGACCGAGAGCCGGCTGGATGACGACGCCGCCGGCGGAGCCGAGCAGATTGTCGAACGACAGCACCGTCGCGCGCTGCTCCGAGGGGATGTGGGTGTTCAGGTACGCCTGGCGGACCGGCGACATGGCGGCGAACATCGAGCCCCACACCACCAGGAGGACGAGAGCCGCCCAGAAGGTGGTCACCAGACCGAGAGCCGCGATCATCACCCCGGAAACCAGGATCGTGCAGGTCAGCATTCGGATTCGGCTATCCGCCCGTCGTGGGGTGTTGTTGAAGAGGCGGGCCAGATAGGGGGCCGTGGTGCCGCCGGCTATTTGGGCGGCGGCGACGATGCCGGCGGACAGGCCGGCGATCGCGTACGAGTGGGTGTCGCCGTACAGCCCCAGCAGGTAGGGCTGTGCCGCGTAGAAGCCGTACACGCTGACTCCGGCGGTGAACGGCCCGGCCAGCATCACCCAGCGCACCCTCCGGTTCAGCAGACCGTGCCGCAGCGACGCGCGGACGATCCCGCTCAGCTCGCCGCGCACCGATACCCGGGGCTTCGGCGTGAACCCGATGTCCCGCATCGACCGCCACGCCACCACGAACGTGGCCGTCAGCAACAACGCGCGGACGACGTACGGCATCCCGAGGTTCGTGGCCTGGGCGAGTACGCCGCCGCCGATCGAGCCGCCCATCATCGCGATGCCGTTCGCCACCTGTCCCTTCGCGAATGCGTCGTCCAGCGACCCGCGGTACCCGGTCGCGTGCAGCCCGTCGACCAGCCACGCCTCGGTCGCGCCGCTGAAGAACGTGAACCCGAGACCGAGCAGCGCGGACACCACAGCCCACCAGACGAACGGCGCCTGGATCCGCCAGAGCAGCAGGTACAACAGCGTCGTACCGATCAGCGTGGCCGTGCCGAGCAGGTACGACGTCCGGCGGCCGACGGTGTCCGCGACGACACCGGTCGGCACCTCGAACAGCACCATGCCGGCGGTGAAGAACGCGTTCGCCGCGAACGTCTTCCCGATGCTCAGACCGGCGTCCAGCAGGAACACCGTGTTGATGCCCCAGATCATCGACGACGCGCCGGTCGACACCACGACCAGCGTGAGGTAGGTCCGCAGTACCCGTTCGGCTGTCATGCCCGGTACGTCGGAGCCGTCCGCCGCAGCTCGACATGCGCGCCGGTAGCTCCCCAGGCGGGTATCGTCCGGTCCCGTGACGGATCAGCAAGCCCACCCCACGGTGCCCGACAAGATGCATGACACGGCGAAACTCGCCGTCGTCGTCGGCGCCCTCGGTGTCGTGTTCGGCGACATCGGCACCAGCCCGATCTACACCCTGCAGACGGTCTTCAACCCCGAGGACCCGCACCCGGTGCCGGTCAGCGACCACAACGTGTACGGCGTGGTGTCGCTGATCTTCTGGTCGGTGATGCTCGTCGTCACGGTCACGTACATCCTGCTCACGATGCGCGCCGACAACGACGGCGAGGGCGGGGTGATGGCGCTCATCACGCTGCTGCGCAAGTGGCGCCGTACGCACCCGGGCCGCAAGGCCGCCGCCGTGCTGGCGACGGTGGGCCTGTTCGGGGCGTCGCTGTTCTTCGGCGACGGCATGATCACGCCGGCGATCTCGGTACTGTCCGCGGTCGAGGGACTCAAGACCGTGCAGCCGTCGCTGGGCGAGTACGTGATCCCGATCACCGCGGTGATCATCATCGGGCTGTTCATGGTCCAGCGCCGCGGGACCGAGTCCATCGGCCGGGCGTTCGGGCCGGTG
>DASXXB010000369.1:0-16310 GCA_036503355.1 Kribbella sp.
CAGACGTCGTACCGGCCGGATGCGGGAAGGCGGTCACGGGCACGTAGGCCATCTTCTCAGGCGAGCCGGGCCTCGGCCCAAACCCGCACTGCGCTCGCGCCGGTCGTTTTCACACCGGTATCGACTGAATCCTTTCAATGAGGTCTTGACACCCTCCCGGGCCGTACGTAGCGTCCCGCGTGACAAAAGTAACAGGATCCTGCGGTTACTTCACATTCTTGGCCGGTATCTCGGCGCTCAGGAGGAACCCATGGCACTCGACCGGTCCATCAGCCGACGGCGGCTCCTGCAGTTGGCCGGCGGTGCCACGCTCACCGCCGCGGCGGCAGGCAGCCTGGCGGCCTGCGGAGGAGGGGGCGGCAGCAAGTCGTCCGGCGGCACCCTGAAGGTGATCGGCGTCGGCGACCAGGAAGCGGGCCTGCGCAAGGTGCTCGACTCCTACAAGGCTGCGCACTCGGGCTTCGATTTCAACCTCTCGTTCGCACCGGCCGACCAGGTGCAGACGGCACTGCGCACCCAGCTCGGCGGCGGCAACGCGCCCGACGTCCACGTGGTCTATCCGGGCAACGGCAGCGCGATGTCGATGGTCCAGCTGAGCAAGGCCGGACTGCTCGCCGACCTCAGCGGCCAGTCCTGGGCGCAGAAGGTGCCCGCCGGCTTCAAGGGTGCGTTCCAGAGCGACGGCAAGACGTACATCTTCTCGCCGGGCTCCAGCATGCTCGGCGCGATCTACAACAAGAAGGCGTTCGCGACCGCCGGTGTGCAGCCGCCGACCACCTGGTCCGAGCTGCTCGCGGTCTGCGAGAAGCTCAAGAAGAAGGGGATCGTGCCGATCGCGCTCGGTGCGCAGACCCCGTGGATCACGCAGCTCATCCCGTACGCCCTGGTGCCCGGCACCGTCTACGCGAAGACGCCGGACTTCGACGACAAGATGAGCGCCGGACAGGCCTCGTTCGCGGACTCCGGCTGGGTGGACGCGATGAACAAGTACCTCGAGCTGCAGAAGGCGGGCTTTTTCAACGACAACCCGAACGGTACGACGTACGAGCAGGCGACCTCGATGGTCGCGACCGGGAACGCGGCGATGGCGGTCCAGGTGTCGGCCGTCCTGTCAGCGTTCCGGGCCGCATCGTCCTCGCCGGACGACCTGTCGATGTTCCCGTTCCCGGCCACGGACGTTGCCGCCGACAACTGGATCCCGGCCGGCGTGGTGGTCGGTATCGCGGTCAGCGCGAAAAGCAAGAAGGCCGACGACGCGAAGAGCTTCCTCGAGTACTGCGGTCAGCAGGAGAACCTGAACACCTGGGCGGAGGCGGTCTCGTGCGTCCCGCTGTACGGCGACGCGAAGGTCGATCCCGCGCTGACGTCGTTCCTGCCGATGCTGAAGGCGAACAAGGCGGTCCCGTTCATGGACCAGCGCTGGCCGAACGCCGAAGTACAACCGACCCACTTCGCCGTCGTACAGCAACTCCTCGGCGGCAAGACCACCGTCCAGGACGCCCTGAAGAAGATGGACGACGCATACAAGAAGGGCGCATGACGGCTTCGGCGGTGTCGGTCCGGACGGAAGATGTCAGGCGGGTACGACGCCGCGGTGGGATCGTGCCGCCGTGGTGGTTCGCGTTGCCGGCGATCGTGGTCTACGCCCTGGTGGTGCTGTATCCGAGCATCGCGGGCGCGGGGTCGGCGTTCACCGACTGGTCGGGAGTGGGGAATGCCAAGTCGTTCGTTGGGCTGGCCAACTTCAAGGCGTTGTTCCAGGACGATCAGGCGCTCGGAGCGTTGCGCAACACCTTGCTGCTGACGGTTGCGATCGTTGTGGTCCAGAACGGGATCGGGCTGCTGCTCGCGCTCGGCGTACACACCAGGATCAAGAGCCGGTTGCTGTTGCGGCTGGTGTTCTTCGCGCCGGTCGTGGTCAGCCCGGTGATGGTGTCGTTCCTGTGGAAGTTCGTCTACAACCCGGCGCCGGACGCGGGGCTGAACGCCGCGCTCGGGGCGATCGGGCTCGGTGGACTGCGGCAGGACTGGCTGGGCAACCCGTCGATCGCGTTGTGGTCGGTCGCGTTCACGGTGATCTGGCAGTGCGCCGGCTACTCGATGGTGATCTTCCTGGCCGGGCTCGAAGGGGTGCCGGCCGAGCTGCACGAGTCCGCGATGGTCGACGGCGCCGGGACGGTCGCACGGTTCCGGCACATCACCTGGCCGCTGCTGGCACCGGCCGTGACGATCAACTTGATGCTGTCGACCGTCGGCGGGCTCACGTTGTTCACCCAGATCATCGCGATGACGAACGGCGGGCCGGGGTACGCCACCGACACGTTGTCGACGGTGCTGTACAAGCAGGCGTTCGTGTACGGGAAGTTCGGGTACAGCACCGCGGTCGCGCTGGTGCTGGCGATCTTCGTCGCGGCGGTGTCGTTCCTGCAGATCGGATATCTGAGGTCGAGGGAGACGACGGCATGAGGTACCGCCCGCGGACGTTCCTGCTCGAGGTCGTGATGATCGTCGCTGCGCTCGCGTTCCTGTTCCCGGTGTACGTGCTGGTGACGCTGGCGTTCAAGGACCCGCAGCAGATCGCGAACAAGCCGTTGTCGCTGCCGTCGCCCCCGAGCGCGGGCAGTTTCGGCGAGGCCTGGCGTGAGGCCGGGCTCGGATCGGCGTTGCTGAACAGCACGTTGATCACGGTCGCCAGCGTGCTGCTGCTGATCGCGCTCGGCTCGCTGGCGGCGTACTTCCTGGCCCGTACGGCGACGCGGTTGAGCTACAGCCTCTACATCCTGTTCCTGGTCGGCATCATCCTGCCGTTCCAGTTGGGGATGATCCCGCTGTACAAGCTGGTCGACGAGCTCGGTCTGCTCGGGACGTATCAGGGCATGATCATCTTCTACACCGGGATCCAGCTGCCGTTCACGGTCTTCCTCTACACGGGCTTCATCCGTTCGCTGCCCGCCGACTACACGAACGCGGCCCTCATCGACGGAGCGTCCCATCTCCAGGCCTTCGCCCACGTGATCTTCCCGCTGCTCCGGCCGATCACCGGCACAGTCCTGATCCTCAACGCCGTACAGATCTGGAACGACTTCTTCACCCCGCTGCTGTACCTCGGCGGCTCCGGCCACGAGACGGTCCCGGTACGAGTCTTTGCCTTCGTCAACCAATACACCTCGAACTACGGCCTGGTCGCAGCCGGCCTGATCCTCGCAGCGCTGCCGATCCTCCTGCTGTTCCTGTTCCTCCAGCGCTATGTGATCCGGGGATTCGCCTCGGGCCTGAAGGGTTAGTACACCTCGATGCGGTCCAGGCTGATGACTGCGCTGGTGGAGGACGGGTTCTTGTCGCCGGTTACTCGGACGCGGAGAGTGTGGGGGCCGGAGGGCAGGGTCGGGCTGATGTACATGAGTTGTTCGCCGACGCGGATCGAGCTGTAGTAGTCGACGCGTTGTTCGGGGCCGCCGTCGACCGAGATCGCGGCGATGCCGTTGCCGGTGTCCGCGACGCTCAGGAGGGCGACGCGGGTGCCGGTGAAGCTGATCGTCGCGGTCGCGTTCGGCTCCCAGCTCCAGTGGTCGTTGCCCCAGAAGCACTGGTTGCCGCAGCCGGATCCGGAGCTCCACGCGCCGGTGTACGCGACCGCCGCGTCGGTGTCGTTGATCCAGTAGTTCGACGAGCCGGGATCGCCGGACGGCAGGTTCTGCGTCGCGCCGGCGGCGAGCGGGCGGCCGAGGTTCGGCGTACCGTCGGCGTTCCAGGTGATCTTCTGCACCCGCGTCGTACGGAACGAGTACGTGTAGGTGCTGGTGTTCTTGCCGTGGTAGGCGATCCAGTCCTCGGATCCGTCCGGGGACTTGAAGAACGAGTGGTGCCCCGGACCCCAGACGCCGGTCTCGTCGTTGCGGGAGAAGATCGGGCCGGCGTGCTGCACCCAGTTCGACGCGACCATCGGGTCGGCGCCGTTCGCGATGCTCTTCATCCACAGCTGGTAGTCCGGCTTGCCGGTGTCGCACGTCGAGTAGGTCAGGAACGTGCGCGTCGCGCCGTACAGCGGGGTCGGCCCCTCGCGTACTTCGGTGCACCCGCCGTCGGCCGGGATCGCGACCCGGTCGCCGGTCGAGGTCCACGGGTTGCTCATCCGGACGATGTACAGCTGCGCCGGTCCGCCCTGACCGCGGCCCGGGCCGGTCCAGACGAAGTACTGCTGCCCGTTGATCGTGAACGGCTCGCCGTCGATCGCGTACTCGCCGAAGTCCGCGATCTTCGCCTTGAAGCTGTACGGCCCGAGCGGGTCGTCGCCGGCCGACTCGAGCACGTACATCCGGTGGTTCGCGTCGACGCCGTCGGAGGCCGTGTAGTAGATGTACCAACGGCTTCCGACGTGGCGGAACGCGGGCGCCCACATCTGCGTGTTGCGGCTCGGGTCGGACTCCCGGTACACGACCTGCTCGGGCTGCACGAGCAAGGTCGCAAGGCTGCTGGAGGACCAGATCCCGATCCGGTCGCCGCGGGTGGTCGCGACGTAGTACTTGCCGTTGTAGAACATCATCGACGGATCCGCCGACGGGTTCACCGGATTCCGGAACGTCTGCGACGCCACTACCTTCTCCTGGATCTCGGCGGCCGGCGCGGTCGGCGCGAGGACGCCGAGCAGCAGCAGGCCGGCGACGGCAACACGAAGCAGTCTCATCAACGCCACACCTCTCGAAACCTGGGGGCGGACCGGTCTCGCCTCCGGTTCTACCGTGCATTTACCAACGTTGTAAACCGTTGAAGCGACGATCGAACCGGTCCTGCGCCAGGCCCGGGGGTCAGCGTTCGTATTTCTGCTGCTTCTTCACGGCCGCCTTGTGGTCCTTCTGCGCCCGCTTGATGTTCTTGTCGGCGGCCTTGAACGCGTCGTGGTGACCTGGCATCCGGCCGAGCTCCCTCCCGACGTCCTTCTTGTTCTGCATCTCGTCGGCAACTCGCCGTGCCGCAGCGTCGACCGCGCGCTGCAACCTGTCGGCTTTGGACATGGTGGATTCCTCTCTCGTGAACCGGCCTGCTGACGGTGGGTACGACGAGACGTCCCGAGGCAGGGTTCCGGTGCGGCGGGCTATTCGAGCTGTGTCGAAAGGCAGGAACCTTGGGGTGGGGGGCGGCGTCGTAGCGGGCATGAAGCTCAAGGTGCGGGTTGTGCAGTACCGGCACGACTGCTGGTACGCCGACATCGACGACGCCGAGGATCGGCAGCCGGACGACCCGTTCTGGTACGCCGACTGTCGTACGCAGGCCGAGGCGGTCGCGCTGGCCTGCTCGCAGCTCGCCATGCTCGACAAGGTCCTGGCCACCGGCAACGCCCCGCACCGGATCAGCGAGACGCTTGCCGCCTGAGCTCCGGGACGCGTCGTGAGCCCCGCGACCGGGCATCATAGGGCGATGCTCGGGGAATCGGACGGCACCAGGGGCGCGGCCACGATCGAGCAGATCGGTCGCCGCCGGACCTTCACCAAGACCCTTCAGCTCGCCCTCACACTCGCGGTCGTGCAGGTGCCGATGCGTCTCGCGGTGCACGACGCGGCCGGTTCGCCGCTCGGCTGCGAGGTCCCCGGCCGGCTCTCGATCCTGGTCGACGCGGCGTTCGCGATGGCGTACGTCTACGCGGCGTACCGCGCGTACAAGTACGTCAGATTCCTGAACCACCAGTCCTGGCGGCGCGTCGCGACCGTCGGGTCCTGGCTCGTCTTCGTCGCGGCCCTGCTCGACGTCGCCGAGGGCCTCCGCCTGTGGCGCGACTTCGCCTCGGCCCCGTGCGCCGACCTGTCGGCCGGCTGGCTCACCTGGCTGATGCGGTCCGTCTGGCTGGCCGGGGTGGTCGTCCTCACCGTCTGCCTGGTCGCATCGAGCCGCTTCGGCCAGCAGAAGTGGTACGGCGTGCAGCCGACGCCGCCCGCTACGTTCCGCCGCGCGAAACGTGACGACAAGGACGCCGGCCGACTGATCATCACCTGCTCCGGCGGCGGGATCCGCTCGGCGTCGTTCTGCCTCGGCGCATTGCAACTGCTGCGCGACCGCGGTCTGTACGACAAGGCGTCGACCGTGATCGGCGTCAGCGGTGGCGGCTACATGGCCGCCGCCTTTCACGTACTCCGGCGTACCTGCGCAGACCCGTTCTCGCCGGGATCCCCTGAGCTGGCCCGCCTGCGTCGCCAGACCCGGTACCTGTTGTCAGGCGGCCGCGCGATGTTCCGTGCCGCGCTGTCGGTGTTGTTCGGCCTGGTGGTGAACCTGCTGCTGATCGGCATCGTGCTGCGCGCGATCGCCTGGGTGCTCGGCTGGTTCCTCGCCGACCAGCACGTGATCACGTCCGGCCTGCAGGTCGACTGGCGGCCGAACGGTTCCTGGTTCTTCCTCGGACTGTCGGTGATCCTGCTCGCGGTGAGTGCGCTGATGTTCCTGATCGAGAAGGTCTGGGACCGCTGGGCGCGGATGCCCGACGTGGTCCGCACGGTTCTCACCACCATCGGCACCCTGACCCTGCGGTACGGCGTGCCGGTCGCGGTCCTGCTGCTCGGCGTACCGGGAGGCCTTTATCTGCTGGGAAAGATCCCCGACGGATCCTCCTCGGACAGCCTGCCGTCCCTGCTGCTGGCGTTGGTTGATCCAACGAAACAGGGCGTCGCGTCGTTCGGTGCGCTCGCCGTCGTACTGATCGGTCTCGGCAGATCGGTGTGGAACGGCCTGACCGTCGAGGGCAAGGCGGCGACCGGACTGCGTGCGCGGCTGCTGGTGTTCGCCCGGACCAAGCTCGCGCCGTGGGCAGGCAGCACGATCATCGTGATCGCCGCGGTCGTCGTGCTGTTGCGTTGGACGGGCGGCTATGCGACCGACCCGAAGTACCAGAAGGACTGGCAGGTCGCGCTGGTCCTGGCTGTGATCGCGCTCGCCATCAAGGTCCTGACCGACGCGAACCGGACCTCGCTGCACTCCTTCTACCGCGAGCGGCTGTCGCGGGCGTTCCTGGTGACGCGGCAGGACAACGGTGCCGCGGTCGCGCTCGACTACGCCCTGCGGCTGCGGTACTCCGACTGGGCGGAGCCGGTGGACGGCGGTCCGCAACTGGTCATCGCGGGCGTCGCGAACGTGGACGATCCGGACTTCGTGCCGACCCAGCGCGACTGCGTGCCGTTCGTGTTCGACGCCGCGCAGATCGGCATCGTCGGCGACCGCTCGCTCCCCGACGGCGGGCGGCGGGACACGGCGGACTACGAGCGCGAGGCCGACGTCCTCAAGCGCGAAGTGACGGTGCCGGCGGCGATGGCGATCAGCGGCGCCGCGTTCAGCCCGCTGACCGGCCGGGTGAACGCGCGAACGCGTCCGGTCCGGCTGCTGCTCGCCGTACTGAATGCTCGTCTCGGCGTGTGGCTGCCGAACCCGTACTGGAACAACCGCGCCGAGCCGGCCTTCCCGGAGCAGCACGGCTTCTTCCCGAAGTTCCGGCGGTACGTCGGCAGCGTGATCGACAAGCCCGGTCCGTATCGGCTGCTGCACGAGGCGGTCGGGTCGCCGTCGATGTACGAGCGCAGGATCTACGTGACCGACGGCGGCCACTACGACAACCTGGGCCTGGTCGAGGCACTGCGCCGCAGGCCGGCGCAGGTGATCGTGATCGACGCGTCGAACGATGCCGAGGACCGGTTCACCGCGCTCGCCGAGGCGATCGCGACGGCCCGGATGGATCACGGCATCGAGGTGAACATCGACCCGTCGCCGATGATCCGCGGCGGCAAACCGCGCGCCGACCGGGCCTGGGCGTACGGCGTCGCCACCCACCCGCTGGAGAACGGAGATGTGCACGATGAGGAGCCGTACAAGACCGAGATCTTCTTCGTGAAGGCGGTGCTCGCCGGTCACCTCGACTGGGACCTCGAGCAGTACGCCGCCGAGCACGCCGACTTCCCGCGCCGCAGTACCGGCGACCAGTTCTACGACGAGTGGGACTTCGAGGCGTACCGGTCCCTTGGCCACACCCTCACCCGGTCGTTGATCGACCACCACCGAGTGCACGCACGCTTGTACGATGAGTAACGCTTGTGGATAACCCCGCTTAGCTGTGGATATCTCCGGCCGTTGCTGTGGACAACCGTCGTCCAACTGTGGATGAGGCAACAGTTTCCGGTGCCGATGCACGTGCAGTCCGGCAGATGAGAGAACGGTTGCCGGAACGCTGTTTCGATGGTGGGATGGGCCGTGCGGCGGAGGAAACTTTACGAAGATTTGTCCGTGACCTTCGGTGCGCCGGATCGTTGATCCGTCAGGTACAGACCGCCGACTGCGGATCGCTGTTCATTCGAAGGGACCCGCTCGTGCACAAGTTCAATTCGCCGCCCGACTGGCCCGAGCCGCCCAGCGACAGCTGGCGCCCGCCGGTGGGCTGGACGCCCGACCCCACCTGGCCGGCCGCCCCGCAGGGCTGGCGGTTCTGGCTGAACCGCAACGGCCGCCGCAGCAGTGGCCCGATCGGCGCGTACGGCGCCGTCGACGCCGGCCGCCTCGAGCTCGCCACCGTCGACCCAGGCCTGCTCCTGATGCACTCCTGACGCCCTACCCACTGCACCGGCTCCCGCAACGCCCCGGCGTGCGGGAGCTGACTCATGTCTGACCGTCTTCGGCCACGGGGGTGGCGCGTTCTTATCGTTTTCTGGTGTTATGTTATCAACCTAGATAACAGTCACCTGGGAGGCGTTTCGTGGGCTGGATCGGGCTCGACCTCGGCACGCAAAGTGTGCGCGCCGTGCTCGCCGATGCCAAGGGCCGCGTCCTGTCCCGTGCGACGCGCCCGCTCACCAGCCACCGCGACGGCGTCCGGCACGAGCAGGATCCGCAGTCCTGGCTCACCGCCGTCGATGCCGTCCTGGCGGAGGTCGGGACCAAGGAACTCGAAGGCATCGCGATCTGCTCCACCTCCGGCACCTTCCTGCTGACCGACAGCGCCGGCCGGCCGGTCACCCCAGCTTTGATGTACGACGACGCGCGCGCGGCCGCCCGTCGCGACCAGATCGTGGACGCCGATCCGGAGCGCTGGGCGACGAGCATGCAACCGACCTGGGCGCTTCCGAAGATCCTCGACCTGGACCTCACGGACCGCCACGTCGTACACAGCGCCGACTTCGTCGCGGCCCATCTCGTCGGCCACCCGGTCGCCACCGACACCAGCCATGCTCTCAAGACCGGCTACGACCTGATCGCCGACGCCTGGCCGGCAGCCGCGTTCGACAAACTCGGCCTCCCGCTCGGGGCGTTCCCCGAGGTCGTCCGCCCCGGCACCGAACTCGGTCGCACCCCGGCCGGGGTCCCGGTCTACGCCGGCACGACCGACGGCTGCGCCGCCCAGATCGCCGCCGGCGCGCTGTCGCCCGGCGCGTGGAACTCGGTGCTCGGCACGACGCTCGTCCTCAAGGGCGTGAGTAACGAGCTGCTGACCGACCCGACCGGTGCCGTCTACAGCCACCGGCACCCCGACGGAGGCTGGCTCCCCGGCGGTGCGTCCAGCACAGGCGCCGGCGTACTGACCGAACTCCTGCCCCGGGCAGACCTCGACGCGCTGGATCGTGCCGCCCATCCGATCGACGCCGTCACCTACCCCCTCACCAAGACCGGCGAGCGGTTCCCCTTCGTCGCCCCACAGGCCGAGCGCTTCACGCTCGGCAGCACCTCCGGCGACCTGGAGACGTACGCCGCCGTGCTGCAAGGGGTCGCGTTCATCGAGCGGCTCGCGTTCGAGCACCTGGAAGCGCTGGGTGCGGACCCTGTCCGTTCCGTCTCGCTCACCGGTGGCGCTACGCGGAGCGGCTACTGGAACCAGCTCCGCGCCGACGTCCTCGGCGTACCGGTGGAGCTTCCGGCGGTCCCGGATCCGGCGTACGGCATGGCTGTGCTTGCGGCGTCCGGAGGGACCGATCTGACCGGCACCGCACGACGGATGGTGCGCGTGGACCGTGTGCTCGAGCCCCGAGGTGACCGGCTCGATGATCTGTACGGGGCGTTCGTCGCCGAGCTCGACCGCCGGGGGTACCGCGAATGAGGACCACGATCGTGCTGGCCCGCCACGGCCGGACCGCCTGGCATCACGGCAACCGCTACACCGGTTCCACGGACCTCCCGATCGACGAGGTCGGCGTACGGCAGGCTCAACAGGTCAAGGAGTGCGCCGCCGGCTACGCGCCGGACGCGCTGTGGGCGTCGCCGATGCTGCGTGCCCGGCAGACGATCGCACCGACCGCGGAGCTGCTGGGACTGACTCCGACGTTGGACGCGCGGCTGCGGGAGGTCGACTTCGGATCGGCCGAGGGCAAGATGCTGAGCGAGCTGCCTCCGGCGGTCGGTAAGGCGTTCGAGCTCGACCCGGTGCGGAACCACTTCCCGGGCGGCGAGGACCCGGTCGAGGCGGCCGATCGGGTCCGCGAGGTCTTCGACGAGATCGGCCGGCAGCACCAGGGGGAGAAGGTCCTGGTGGTCGCGCACAACACGCTGATCCGGCTGCTCGTGTGCAGGGTGCTGGGGCTGCGGCTGAACGACTACCGCAGACTGCTACCTGCGCTCGGTCCCGCGGCGCTGGTGCGATTCCGGTGGCAGGACGGCACAGTGGGTCTTGAGGCGTACAACGTTCCTCCCCTGATTCCTGCTCTGCGTTTGGAGACCCTGGCATGACAACGGATGTCGACGGCGACACCGCCGAACTGAGCCGGCCCGCGCGCCGGCAGGCCGAGATCGCGGCGTACGTCGTGAAGCACGGCTCGGTCTCGGCGAACGACCTGGTCGAGGCGTTCGGCGTGAGCGTGATGACGGTGCACCGCGACCTGGACGAGCTCGAGCGGCAGGGCGTGGTCCGCAAGTACCGCGGTGGCGTCAGCGCGCAGCCGACGAGCGTGTTCGAGAGCAACGTCGCCTACCGGCTGAACACGGCGCATGCGGAGAAGGCCGCGATCGCCCGGCACGCGCGGGCGATGATCGAGCCGGGGATGTCGGTGATGCTGGACGACTCGACCAGCGCGCTGTCGCTGGTCGACCTGTTCGAGGACATCACCCCGCTGACCGTCGCGACGAACTTCCTGCCGGCCATCACCAAGCTCGCCCAGCTCCGCGACATCACGCTGCTGGCGCTCGGCGGGATCTACTCCGCGACCCACGACTCGTTCGGCGGGATGCCGTGTGCGGAAGCGGTCGAGGCGTTGCACACCGACCTGTTGTTCTGCTCGGTCTCCGCCGTGTCGCCGACGCACGCGTTCCATCAGGAGGAGGAGATCGTCCTGGTGAAGCGGGCCATGCTGCGCTCGGCGAGAACGAAGGTGCTGCTGGTCGATCACGGCAAGCTGCAGCGCACCGCCCTGCACCGGCTCGCACCGCTGACCGACTTCGACGTCGTGATCGTCGACGAGAAGACCCCGAAGGACCTGATCGAAGCACTGCGCGACCACGGCGCGACCGTGGAGGTCGCCGAACTCTAGAAGGGGGCAGTGCATGGACATCGGCGTCGACGTAGGTACCACCGTCACGAAGGCCGTCGCATTCAGTGCCGACGGCCGCCCGCTGGCCGAGGCGTCCCGGCCGACCCGCCTGGTGCACCACAGTCCTGGGCGATTCGAGCATGACACTCAGGAGGTAGTTGCTTCGGTCAACGAGGTGGTGCGTGAACTGGCGGCAACCGCCGGAACGCGCCCGGACGTACTGGCGATCACCGCCCAGGGCGACGGCCTGTGGCTGGTGGACGAAGCAGGTACGGCGGTACGCCCGGCGATCTCGTGGCTGGACGCGCGGAGCAGCCCGATCCTCGAGCGGTGGACCACCGACGGCGTCGCGGAACACGTGTTCCGGCGTTCCGGAAACCGGATGTTCCCGGGCGCGTCCGGTCCGTTGCTGGCCGCGGTACTCGCAGAAGAGCCCGAAGTCGTCGGGCGTGCGGGTACGGCGGCGTACTGCAAGGACGTGGTGATGCAGGCGTTGACCGGCGTACGGGCGACGGATGTTTCCGACGCATCGGCACCGTTCCTTGATCCCCGGACCGGGGAGTACGACGAACAGGCGCTCGCAGCGACCGGCTTGTCGGGTGTGAGGGATCTGTTGGCGCCTGTTGCTCCGGAAGGCCCCGTGGGGGAGTTGCGGGACGACTCGACCGGGATGGCGGCCGGGACCCGCGTCTCGGCCGGCCCGTACGACCTGCCGGCCGCAGCCGCGGGCGCCGGTGTCACCGAGCCCGGCGACGCGCTGCTGACGGTTGGTACGACCCTGGCGTGTCAGGTCGTGACCCGCGATCTCCCGGTCGACGGCGAGCCCGCCGGCCTGTTCCTTGGTACCTGGACGCCCGGAGTCTGGCTTCGTGCGATGCCGGCCATGGTCGGTACGGCGGCCCTCGACCGCGTGCTCGCCCTCGTTGGGGTGACCACCGATCAACTGCCGGCGCTGCTCGCGGACAGTCCGCCCGGTGCTGCAGGCGTGACGGTCCTGCCGTACCTGTCCGAGGCCGGTGAACGCGCGCCGTTCGTCGACACCCGCGCCCGCGGGACGATCGACGGCGTCTCGTTGTCGACGACCACGGCCGATCTGGTCCGCGCGACCTGCGAAGGCATCGCGTACGCCGCCCGGCATTGCCTCGAGGCAGCAGGCTGGACCGGGCGCGTGACCGTGTGCGGCGGTGGCGCCCGGAGCAGCGAGTGGACCCAGATCCTCGCCGACGTACTGAACGCACCGCTGCACACCGCCGCGGCCGAACAGGTCGCCGCCCGCGGCGCGGTCATCTGTGCCCGGCGCGCGATCGACCCGGACAGTGCCGGACCGGAGTGGATCGCCGACACCCGCCAGGTCGATCCGGATCCGGCCCGCGCCACGTTCTACGCCGAGGGATACGCCCACTACCTGCGCCGGATCGAGTCGGCCCGCCCGCGCTGGTCCGACCCGGCACCTACGTTCACAGGAGATCGATGAGAACCGTCAAGACGCTGCTCGCCGGCGACCACTTCGTGCGCAACGACCTGCTGGCCGCTGCGTTGCACACGATCCCGGACGTCGCGTTCGAGTTCCGTGAGGTGACGCTGCCCTGGCCGCTGACGCCGTACGGACGGGTCGCCGAGGTGGACGAGGCGAGCGACGCGGAGGACCAGCTGATCGAGGCGCTGGCCGGGGTCGAGCTCGCGGTCACCCAGATGGGTCCGTTCACCGAGCGGGTGCTGGCCGCCGCGCCCGACCTGCGGTATCTCGTCGTGTGCCGGGGCGGCCCGGTGAACGTGAACGTGGCCGCGGCCGCCGCTCGGGGCATCGCCGTCGCCGCGACGCCTGGACGGAACGCGGTCGCGGCCGCGGAGCACGCGATCGCCCTGATGATGGGTGCCCTGCGCAACCTTCCGCGGCTGCAACGGACGCTGGAGCAGGGCGAGTGGCGTTCCGACCTCTATGCGTACGACGAATGCGGGGTGGAGCTCGACGGATCGACGGTCGGCCTCGTCGGGTACGGCGCGATCGGCCAACGGGTCGCCCGCGTCCTGCTCGCGTTCGGCGCCGACGTCCTGGTCACCGATCCGTACGTCGAGCAGGCGCCGGACGGTATCGAGCTGGTGCCGCTCGACGAGTTGCTGCGGCGTTCGGACGTGGTGAGCCTGCACGCGCGGCTGACCGACCAGACCCGCGGCATGATCGGCGCCGAGCAGATCGCGTCGATGCCGCGTGGCGGCGTACTCGTGAACACCGCGCGCGGCGGGCTGCTCGACTACGACGCGACCGTGGATGCTCTGGAGTCCGGGCAGCTCGGCGCCGCGGCGTTCGACGTGTTCCCGTCCGAGCCGCTGCCCGCCGGGTCGAGGTTGCTGACGGCACCGAACATCGTGATGACGCCGCACCTGGCCGGCGCGACCCGGCAGACCGCCCACCGGGCCGGATCGATCGCCGCGGAGGCCGTCGCCGCGTTCCTGGCCGGAAAGGAGCCGGTAGGACTGGTGTCCGCGTAAGCGGGGCACAGGACACGAACCAATGAAACTTGCGACCTCGAGTACGTGGACCGAGCTTGTTCTGCTGCTGATCGCGTTCGTGCTGTCGATGGTGATCGGCATCGAGCGCCAGGTGCGGCAGAAGAGCGCGGGCATGCGGACCCACACCCTGGTCGGCACCGGCGCGGCGCTGTTCACGCTGGTGTCCGGGTTCGGCTTCAGCGCCGTACTCGGGACCGACGTCAACCTCGACCCGTCCAGGATCGCGGCCCAGATCGTCTCCGGCGTCGGCTTCCTCGGCGCCGGCGTGATCTTCATGCGCCGCGATGTCGTCCGCGGACTGACCACCGCGGCGACGATCTGGATGACCGCCGCGATCGGGATGGCCTGCGGTGCCGGAATGCCGGTCCTCGCGGTCGCGGCCACCGTGCTGCACCTGGTCGCGGTCGGGCCGTTCGCCCGGCTCGGACGGTTCCTGCCGTCGCCGGACCGCCGCCGCATCGTCACGGTGCGGTACGACGACGGTTCCGGCGTACTGCGCTCGATCCTGGCGACCGCGACCGCGATGGGCTTCGAGGCGTCGATCCTCGGGACCGAGGTGCACCGCGACGGCGACCGCCCACAGGTCCGCGCCTCGATGCGCTTCACCGGCCGCCCGCCGCTGCAGGACCTCGTCCTCGCGCTGGACGACCTCGACGGCGTCACCGGCGTACGCCTCCGCAACGACGACGACGATTGAGACCATCAGCTAAGCTGATGGTATGCCTGCGTCGGACGTCGCCGCCCACGAGATCCGCACCAGCCTGTTCCGGTTGGTCCGCCGGTTGCGTCAGGAGCGCCCCGAGGGCGAGCTGAGCTACTCCCAGCTCAACGCCTTGGGCTGGCTGGAGCGCGAAGGCCCGAAGACCAACGCCGAACTGGCCGCCGCGGAGCGGGTCACGCCGCAGACGATGATGCGCGCGACCACCGAACTGGTCGCGGCCGGGTTGATCAGCCGTGCTGACAATCCGGCCGATCGGCGGCAGGTTCTGCTGAAGATCACTGCGAGCGGCGCCACGCTCGTCCGCGAAGACCGCCGCCGCCGGGACACCTTCCTGGCCAAGGCGATGGACACCACGCTCACCCCCACCGAGCAGGACCTCCTGCACCTCGCCGCCCGCCTGATGGACAAACTCGCCGAGGTCCCCCAGTGACCCGCGCCCACACAACCTTGAGCACCCACCAACCGTCTTCGGGCCGGCGAAACGGTTGGTGGGTGCTCAAGGTGCGTTCCGGGGGAGGGCGTGCGGCGTGACGAAGGCGGTTGAGGAGCGAGACGTTGGGGCGGTCGCGGGGCTGCCGGCGCGGTATGCCGCGTCGGTGGGGCTCGGGACGTTGTTGCAGCCGTTGAACTCGTCGATGATTGCGGTCGCGCTGGTGGCGATCGGCGCCGACTTCCACGCCGGGACCGAGACCCAGTGGCTGGTGTCCGGCCTGTACCTCGCGACAGCGGTGTCGGCGCCGACCGCCGGCCGGCTGGCCGATCTGCTCGGAGCCCGGCGCGTGTTCCTGGCCGGGCTCGTGCTGGTGGCGGTCGTGTCCGCGCTGGCGCCGCTGTCGCCGGGGCTCGGCTGGCTGATCGTCGCGAGAGTCCTGATGGGCATCGGCACCGGCGCACAGTTCCCCGCGGGCGTCGCGATGATCCGCCGGATCGCCGACCGCCGGAAGGCCTCCGCCGTCGGTGCCCTCGGGCTGCTGTCGGTCTTCGCCCAGACCAGCGCCGCGCTGGGCCCGAGCGTCGGTGGCTTCCTCGTCGGCACGTTCGACTGGCAGGCGATCTTCCTCGTCAACCTCCCGGTCGCTGCGATCGCAGGCATCGCCGTACTGCGCCTCGTGCCCAAGGATCCGCCGCGGCCCGCCGACGACGACCGCAAGCTCTGGCGCGAGATCGACTTCGTGGGCCTGCTCCTCTTCACGCTCGCGATGACCGCGCTGATGCTCGTGTTGCTCTCCCTCACGACACATCCGATCTGGTGGTTGCTCGCGGCAGCGATCCCGATCACCGCGGCCTTCATCGGTTGGGAACGCCGCTCCAGCAGCCCGTTCGTCGACGTACGACTACTCGCCCGGAGCGCACCGCTCTCGCTCGGGTACCTGCGCACGATGCTCACGTACGTCGCCTTCTACGCGATCTTCTACGGATTGCCCGGCTGGCTGGAGCAAGGCCGCGGCCTCGACCCCACACAGGTCGGCCTCGTCGTCCTGCCGATCGCCACCTTGGGCGCGATCACCGTCGCGCTCGCGACCCGCCTTGCGCGCCATCACGGTCACCGGTTGCTCCTGGTCATCGGTTCGGCCGGACTGCTGGTCGGGGGTGGT
>DASXXB010000370.1:0-2980 GCA_036503355.1 Kribbella sp.
GAGAGGGCGGCAACGAACGAGTTCGTTGCCGCGCTCTCCCTGTCTTGGTTGTCGCCTCCGCGGCCGTCCGCTTGTCGGTCGGTTGCGTTGTCGTGGGCCGTCACCTGGGGATTCCTTAGTCTCCGTGTCTCCGTGTGCATCGGGCCCAGTCGTCGTCCTCGCGGCCGTCCGTGTCGTTCGGTGAAGTCGTGGCTGTCGCCTGTGCTTTTGTCGCGACGGTTGCGGGAAAAGGACCGAAGCCGGGTCAGGTGGCGTTCTTTTGTCGCGACGGTTGCGGGAAAAGGACCGAAGTCGGGCCGGATCGTGTCTTTTTGTCGCGACCGTCGCGCGAAAAGGACCGCGCCGTCCGGCCGCCAGTGCCGCCGCGCCGCTACAGCCCCTGCAACAGGGCGCGGTACCAGCGGATCCCCTCGAGGAATGAGTCCACCCCAAGGCGTTCATCGACGCTGTGCAGGCTCTGCCGCTGCGCCTCGTCCATCCGGAATGGGTTGAACCGGTAGCAGTTGTGCCACACCCGCTGGAAGTGCCGGGCATCGGTCGCGGCCATCACGACATACGGGACCGGAACGACGTCCGGCAGCACCTCGCGCGTGACGCGCTCCAGCAACTCGAAGGCGTCGCCGAGGTCCGCGATCGGACTCGGCTCGTAGGCCGTCCGGACGACCACCTCGATCTCCTCGCCGACCAGGGTCCGCACGCGGTCCACCGCATCGTCGACCGTCTCGGTCACCGCGACCCGCATATTGACCCCGGCGGTTGCGGTCGTCGCCAGCACATTGTTGGCCGGGGCGCCGTTGAGCTGGGTGATCGCGTAGGTCGTGCGTGTCATCGCCGCGGTGGTCGGACCCAGGCGGGCGAAGAGTTTCGACAACGGTCGGCGCAACGTCGCCGCCCTGCCGACCAGTGCACCGAGCGGACCGTGCACGTGCGGCCCGAGCCGCTCCAGCATCGCGAGCGAAGGCTCCGGCAGCTGGGCGGGCGCCGGATGCTTCTCCAGGGTGAGGATCGCCCGTGCGAGCTTCGCCGGCGCGCTGTTCCGCGGTGGCATCGAGGCGTGGCCGCCCTCGGCCCGCGCGATGAGTTCCAGCTCGACGAGCCCCTTCTCGGTCACGCCGATGACCGCCAGCGGTTCGGACACACCGGGGAAGGCACCGCTGACCGCCATACCGCCTTCGTCGAGGACGAACCACGGCTCGACGCCGCGGGCATCGAGGGCATCGACGGCAGCGAGTGCCGTGCTGCCGTACACCTCCTCGTCCGCACCGAACGACAGCCAGACGTCCCTGGCCGGGACGAATCCTGCGGCGAGCAACTCCTCGACGGCCGCGCAGATCGCGACGAGTGAGCCCTTGCAGTCCAGCGTGCCGCGACCCCAGATGACGCCGTCAACGACCTCGCCGTCGTATGGCGGATGCGTCCACTCGTCCCACGGATTGACCGGCACCACATCCTGGTGGGCCAGCAGCACGATCGGGCGGCCCGTCGACCCGTCGGGATGGGTGCCCGGCCACCGCAGCAGCAACGCATGATCGGGCAACTCGACCTGCTCGCACGCGGCGAACAACCGCGGGAACCGGGAGCGCAGGTCCGCGTGCAGTCCGTCGAACTCACCGCCGTCCTTGGCCTCGCCGGCAACCGTGCGCCGCCGGACAGCGGCCTGGAGGGCAGCGACAGCATCGATCATGGCGGGGAGTCTAGGGGGCAGGACCGGCCGCGACGCGTTCCGCCGGTGGCGCTTCGCCAACGCGGGCCGCCGCCCCTTAGGTTGTTCCTCATGAAGATTGCCGTGACCGGATCCATCGCCACCGATCACCTGATGACGTTCAAGGGTCGCTTCGCCGACTCGCTCGTCGTCGAACAGCTGGACAAGCTCTCGCTGTCGTTCCTCGCCGACGATCTGCAGATCCGGCGCGGGGGAGTGGCCGCCAACATCTGTTTCGGTATGGCGAACCTCGGCCTGCATCCGCTGCTCGTCGACGCGGTCGGCGAGGACTTCGCCGACTACCGGTCCTGGCTGGAGCGGCACGGCGTCGACTGTGAGTCGGTCTACGTGTCCGAGACCAAGCACACCGCGCGGTTCGTCTGCACCACCGATGACGACATGGCCCAGATCGCGACCTTCTACGCCGGCGCGATGAGCGAGGCGCGCGCCATCGAGCTCGGGCCGATCGCCGACCGCGTGGGCGGTCTGGACCTGGTGCTCATCGGCGCGAACGACCCCGAGGCGATGCTGCGCCACACCCGCGAGTGCCGCTCGCGCGGGATCCCCTTCGCCGCGGACCCCAGCCAGCAGCTCGCCTTCGCCGACGGGGAGACGATCCGCCAGCTCATCGACGGCGCCGACTACCTGCTCACCAACGAGTACGAAGCCGCCCTGACCGCGCAGAAGACCGGCTGGAGCCAGGACGAGATCGGCGAGCGTGTGCACACCCGGGTGACCACCAAGGGCAAGGACGGCGTGGTCATCGAGCGCAAGGGCGAGGAGCCCATAGAGGTGAAGGTCGCCCGCGAGGTCCGCCGCGCCGACCCCACCGGGGTCGGCGACGCGTTCCGGGCCGGCTTCCTCACCGGGCTGGCCGCCGACCTCGGCCTGCGCCACGCCGCCGAGCTGGGGTCGATGCTCGCCACCTACGTCGTGGAGACGGTCGGCACGCAGGAGTACACGCTGGGCAAGGCCCGCTTCCTCGAGCGGCTGGCCGAGGCCTACGGCCAGGACTCCGCCGACGAGATCGCGCCGCACATCGCCTGCGTGGCCCCGTAGGCACCTGCGTGCCATGACCTGGCCCGTCGAGCCGCTGCCCACGCCCTGGGAGTTCGACCTGGGCGGGGTCGAGCACGGCGAGGACCTCGTCGGCGTCGGAGGCGACCTGCGCGCCGGCACCCTGCTCGCCGCCTACCGCAGCGGCGTGTTCCCGATGGGGCTCGGCGAGCAGGGCACCCGACCGATGGGCTGGTGGTCGCCGGACCCGCGCGGCGTGCT
>DASXXB010000371.1:0-13097 GCA_036503355.1 Kribbella sp.
CCGATGGTGAAGCTCAACCACGCGGTCGCTGTCGGCATGGCGGTCGGCCCGAAGGAGGGTCTCGCCGTACTCGAGCCACTGGAGTCGGACGACCGCATGAACCACCGGCTGGAGGCAGTCCGCGCTCACCTGCTCGAGATGTCCGGCGACGTCGCGGCGGCGCGGGAGAGCTACCTGCTGGCGGCCCGCCGTACGACGAGTGTGCCTGAGCGCCACTATCTGCAGTCGAAAGCGGACCGTCTGGCGTGAGATGTTGGAGGCGTGGATCTCACCAGGGCCTCACTCCTCCGGGAGATGCTGACCGGCACCGAGCTGGGCAGCCGGACCACACAGTTCGGCTACGCGTTGCGCCGGTTCACGACCCGACGCAGCGGACTGATGCTGTTCGGGCCGGTCGACGACGAGCCCTGGCATCTGACAGCGCACCTGGACGACGAGCTGCACCGGGCCGGTATCAACGACCTGCGGCCGTCGCTGGTCCGCTGGGCGCCGCCGCCAGACGCACCACCACACCTGGCGATCGGCCTGGACCGTCTCCGCGATGCAGGTCGTGGCGAGTCGTTGCTGGTCGTGGCTGAGGAGACGCCGGCCGACACGTTGCTGGAGCGCATCAGCGACGTACGACGACGCGGTACGACGATCTTCAGCATCGGCAACGGCGACAAGGAGCTGACGTCGCTCAGCCACGAGACGCTCGTACCGGAACTCCTGATACCGGACGGCTTCGGCTGGACGAGCCGCCGCATCCCCGACGAACCGCAGGCCGCCCCGACCGAGGTGGAGGCCGACCCGACCGAGATGCAGGCCGCCGAGGGCTTCGAGACGGCACAACACCTGGTCAGCCTCGCCGCCGCCGACGAAGAGGCCGGCCACGCCGGCTGGCGCCGCCGCCTCCGCAACGCAATCGAAAGACTCAGCGGCGAACCGGCCTGACCCCAACCAACGGGCTCGTGTGTGTAGACGACGGCCGGTTGCCGTAGGCAATCTGGTCAGGCGTTGAGGTAGAGCGCTGCCAGCCGGGGTAGGTGGGTCTCGAGGTCGTCCTCGTCGTCGAAGTCGATCTCGGTGCCGGCCGGTACGTCCGGGGTGTCGGGGGCGTCCGCGTCGACGGCTTTCCAGTACGCCGCTTCGTCGCCGGTCACGTTCTTGTACGCGTGACTGCCGACGTGCAGCATGCCCTCACCGTCGAAGCCCTCGAACCCCTCCGGCCGGTCCTCGTCCACCACGTCGGCGAGCGAGTCGGGATCCGCCAGCGCGGCGTCCCAGACCTCCCGCCCCTGGGCGAGCAGCCAGCCCCGGAACGAGTCGAACCCGTCCTCCGAGGCGCCGGAGTTGATCAGGTACGCCGCCGCCCACAGGTCCCACCGGTACGACTCGACCTGCAATCGCGCGAGCTCGGCCCCGAACCCGACGATCTCCTCGACCTCCGCCGTACCCAGCACCTTGGTCAGCGCGTCCGCGACACCGTCCGGATCAGCCACGGTGTCGTCCACCGAGGCACGCGCATCCTCGACCAGACCCCAGAAACCATCCCTGTCCACCCTCAAACCATCTCACCGACCCCGGGTCCAGCGGGAGTGCCAACTACCACACCTCGTCGAGTTCGTGGCGTTGTTGTGGGGTCAACTCGAGGCGGGTGCCGGTGAGGGCGGTGGTCAGGTAGGTGGGGGTGCTGATGCCGACGATGGGGGTGATGGCGGGGGTGCCGCCGGCGAGCCAGGCCAGGACCACGGCTGAGCGGCTGGTGTTGAGGGTGGCGGCCAGGTTGGTGAGGACCTCGAGGCGGCGGGTGGTGCCGGGGTGGTCGAAGGCGGGGTCGATGGGGCGGTCGGCGCGGTTCTCGTAGCCGCCGGACATCAGCGGGCTGTACGCGAACAGCTGCTGCTCCGGGTTGTTCTGTGCGTAGTCGAGGACCTCGTCGGTGATCCAGCCGAAGCGGTGGTCGTGGGCGTTGTCGCGGACGAACGGCCGCGGCTGCAGGTACGAGTACCGCAGTTGCAGCGCGGTCGGGCCCATGACGCCCAGCGAGGCAGCGAGGCCCCGCATCCGCTCTACTCGCCAGAGCGCGTAGTTCGACAGGCCGATGCGGCCGATGGTGCCGTTCGTGGCGTGCTTGCCGAAGGCGGCGACGGTCTCCTCGAGCGGAGTGGACCGGTCGTCGCGGTGCGCCCAGTACAGGTCGATGTGGTCCACGCCGAGGCGCCGGAGCGAGGTCTCGAGTGCGGAGTCGATCGCCTTCGCGCTCAAGCCCTCGGAGTGCTCCGGGAAGCTGCCCGGCCACAGTGGCTCACAGCCGACCTTGGTGGCCAGCTTGATCCGGTCCCGTACGCCGGGACGCCGCGCCAGCCACCGCCCGAGCAGCTCCTCGCTCTGTCCACCGTGGCCGCTCGGGTCCTGCCAGAACGAGTAGCAGTTCGCGGTGTCGATCCACTCCCCGCCCTCGTCCACATACGCATCCAGCAACCGGAACGACGTCTGCTCGTCGATCCGCGTTCCGTACTCCATCGCGCCCAGTGCAAGATTCGTCATACGCCAGATCAAAACGTCTGGAGCGCGCTCCAGGTCAAGCCACGAATTCCCGCAGTACCGGCGCCAGCGTGGCCGGCTCGGTGCTGTGGTTCTCGCCCGGGATCGCCTTGATCGTCGCGCCGGGCAGGTGTGCTGCGACGGCCTGCGCGCCGGCGGAGAGCGCCGGCCAGGTCCGGTCGCCGTACAGGACCAGCACGGGCACCTTGATGTCGGGCCAGCGGTCGGCCGGCAGCGGATTGCCGGACATGGTCGTGCCCATGATGCGTCCGTCGTACGCGATCGTGTGCGCGATCTCCTCGACCGGCGCCCAGTACGGCGACTGCTTCATCCCGGGGATCGCCTCCGCCGGCATCCCGGCGGCCGCGGTCATGAAGAGCTCGGCGGCCTGGTCGCGGCGGCCCGCAGCGACGAACGCGTCGAGTTGCTCGACATAGTCCGACGGCAGCGGCGGCCGTACGTCGTCGACGACGACCGGCGGCTCGAACAACACCAGCCCGGCGATCGGCAGCCCCGCCTGCGCGGCATCCAGCGCCAGCAGGCTGCCCGACGACCAGCCGAAGAGAACGGCCGGCTGGCCGGCGTCTTCGATGAGAGCGGCGATGTCTTCGATCTCCCGCTGGACCGCATACGGCGCGGTGTCGGTGCTCGCCCCGCGCCCGCGCCGGTCGTACACGTACGTCCGGAACGAGTCGCTGAGCAGCTTGCCGACTTCGGCGTTGGCCGGGTTCACGGCGCGGTGCGCGGTCGCTCCGTCGATCAGGATCAGCGGCCGCCCCTCGCCGTACGCGTCGAACGCGATGGTGGTGCCGTCGGCCGATGTCACGGTGCTCATGGTCTTCTCCTCACTCAACAGGGGAACTAGACCGTACAGTACTCGACGCAGAACTGGACTGTCTAGTATGATTTCTGGATGGAGCAGACAGAGATCGAGGGACGGACCCCGCGCAAGCGCCGCGCGATCCTGGCCGCGGCGACCGAGGTCTTCCTCCAGCACGGCTACCTCGGCGCGAGCATGGACGAGGTCGCGGCGAAGGCCGGCGTCTCCAAACAGACCGTCTACAAGCAGTTCGACAACAAGGAACGGCTGTTCGCCGAGATCGTCCTCGGCACCAGCGACCAACTGATGGACGGTCTCTTCCAGGCGTACGTCGACACGCTCGACGGGGCCGCCGACGCCCGGGAAGCCCTGCGCGCGCTGGCGCACCGCCTGCTCCAGAACCTCACCGCCGACAGCGTGCTGCAGCTCCGGCGACTCGTGATCGCCGAGGCCGACCGGTTCCCCGAGGTGTGTGGAGCCTGGTTCACCAGCGGATTCGAGAAGTCTCTCGAGGCGCTCGGGCAGGCGCTGACCAGGCTGAGTGACCGCGGTCTGCTGCGGGAGCTCGAGGATCCGACGGCGGCGGCGTACCAGTTCGCGGGCCTGGTGATGTACCGGCCGATGAACCGCGCGATGTTCGCCGGCACCCGGCAGCGCGTCGACACCAGTGAGCTCGGCAAGCTCGCCGACCAGGCGGCCGACGTCTTCCTGGCGGCGTACGGCTCAGAGAGTCCCGCGCGTTGAGGTGCGGACTACCAGCTCCGGTGTGAACGTGACCCGCTGGTGCTCGTGGTCCGGGTTCGACGACTCGTCCAGCAGCAGCTCGGCGGCGGTCCGGCCGAGCAGTTGCCGCGGCTGCCGGACCGAGGTCAGCGGTACGGCGGCGGCCTCGGCGAACTCGATGTCGTCGTACCCGACGATCGCGAGATCCTCGGGCACGCGCAGTCCGAGACTCACGCACTGTTGCAGCAATCCCAAGGCCAGCAGGTCGTTCGCGCAGAACGCGGCCGTCGGGCGGCGGTCCGCAGGCAGGCCGGCAAGTCGTTGCCCTGCGCCCCTACCTTCGGCGACCGTCAGTGCGCCGGTGGTCAGCTCGATCAGATCCGAGGCGGGTTTGCCGGCGGTCCGGAGCGCGCGCCGGGCGCCGTCGCGGCGGTCGATGACCTGGCCGATCGTGTTCGGCCCGCCGACGTACGCGATCCGCTCGTGACCGAGCTCGAGCAGGTGCGCGATCGCGAGCTCCCCGCCGAGGACGTCGTTCACCGCGACGGAGCAGTGCTCTGCGTCGTCGAGGGTCCGGTCCACGACGACCACCGGCGTACCGCGGGAGGGCAGTTTGCGCAGCCGGGACGAGTTCTGGTCGATCGGGGTGATCAGGATGCCCTGGACGCGTTGCTGTTCGAGCAGATCCAGGTACGCCGCCTCGCGGTCGGCGTCCTCACTGCTGGTGCAGAGGAACACCGAGAGCCCGGCCGCCTGGGCCGCCTCCTCGACGCCCTTCGCGACGTCGGTGAAGAAAGGGTTGCCCGCGTCGAGCATCAGGTACGCGAGGATGCGGCTGGATCCGGCCCGCAGCTGCCGCGCGGACTCGTTCCGGACGAAGCCGAGCGAGGCCATTGCCGCCTCGACCTTGGCCCGGGTCAGCGGGCTGACCACCTCGGGACGGTTCAGCACGTTCGACACGGTCCCCAGCGAGACCCCGGCGGCCGCGGCCACCGCCTTCACGCCGGCCGCGTGCGGCTTCGGGGCCCGGCGTCGCCGGGTGCGCTCAGGCAGGGCTTCCGCATCGTCGACGGACACGAGACCTCCCTGCGCACTTGAAACGTGTTAGCGGCCGAAGAATACCCGGTTTCCGCCGGATCCCGCCGCAGGCAGTCCGGGATCGGCCGCAAATGCTGGGCAGACCCTTGACGCCTGCCCGTCCCTCCGCTTAGCGTCAGGGCACGTTCTTGAAACCTTTCACTCCATCCGCCCAGTGTAGTTCCGCCGAGTTACAGGTGACGCTGTGAATCGTTACTGCTTCTGTCTGCAGGTCCGGCCCGACCGGCTCGACGAGTACGTCGAGCGGCACCGCAACGTCTGGCCCGACATGCAGGCCGCTCTGCGCGACTCCGGCTGGCACAACTACTCGCTGTTCCTGCGCGGCGACGGTCTGCTGGTCGGGTACGTCGAGTCCGAGGACCTGGACGCGGCGCAGAAGGCGATGGCGGCGACCGAGGTGAACACCCGCTGGCAGGCGCAGATGACGGAGTTCTTCACGGGTATCGACGGGCGGCCGCCGGACGAGTCGTTCCTGCTGTTGCCCGAGATCTTCCACCTGAACGAAAAGGACTGACTCATGACACCCGATGCCGCGAAGGTCGCACTGAGCCGCCAGGAGATCGAGCTGCCCTCGTGGGCGTTCGGCAACTCGGGCACCCGGTTCAAGGTCTTCACCCAGCCCGGCGTACCGCGGTCGCCGGAGGAGAAGATCGCCGACGCCGCAGTCGTCCACGCCTACACCGGCGTCGCGCCGAGCGTGGCGCTGCACATCCCCTGGGACAAGGTCGACGACTATGCGGCGCTGGCGGCGTACGCGAAGGAACAGGGTGTCCGGCTCGGCGCGATCAACAGCAACGTCTTCCAGGACGACGACTACAAGCTCGGCAGCGTCACGCACCCGGATCCCGCGGTACGCCGGAAGGCCACCGACCACCTGCTCGAGTGCGTCGACATCATGGACGCGACCGGGTCCCGGGACCTGAAGCTGTGGTTCTCCGACGGCACCAACTACCCGGGCCAGGACGACATCCAGGACCGCCAGGACCGGCTCGCGACCGCGCTCAAGGAGGTCTACGACCGGCTCGGTGACGACCAGCGGATGCTGCTGGAGTACAAGCTGTTCGAGCCGGCCTTCTACACCACCGACGTGCCGGACTGGGGTACGTCGTACGCGCACTGTCTCGAACTGGGGCCGAAGGCAACGGTCTGTATCGACACCGGGCACCACGCGCCGGGGACCAACATCGAGTTCATCGTGGCGTTCCTGCTGCGCTCCAAGAAGCTCGGCGCGTTCGACTTCAACAGCCGGTTCTACGCCGACGACGACCTGATGGTCGGGGCCGCGGACCCGTTCCAGCTGTTCCGGATCATGAACGAGATCGTCCGCGGCGACGCGCTCGACCCGGACCGCGGGATCGCGTTCATGCTCGACCAGTGCCACAACATCGAGGAGAAGATCCCCGCGATCATCCGCTCGGTGATGAACGTCCAGGAGGCGACCGCGAAGGCGCTGCTGGTCGACCGCGACGTACTGCGGGCCGCTCAGCACAGCGGTGACGTGCTGGGCGCGAACGCCGCGTTGATGGATGCGTACAACACCGACGTCCGGCCGCTGCTCGCCGAACTGCGCGAGTCGCAGGGCCTGGACCCCGACCCGGTCGCGGCGTACAAGCGCAGCGGCTACTTCGAGCAGATCACCAAGGACCGCGCCGACGGTCAGCAAGCCGGATGGGGAGCATAAGTGAGCGACACTGCAGCCGAACTAGTTGCGCGGAGCAACCGACTCGGTGCCGATCCACGCAACACGAACTATGCCGGCGGAAACACGTCCGCCAAGGGTTCGGTGACCGATCCGGTCACCCAGCAGCCCGTCGACCTCGTCTGGGTGAAAGGCTCCGGCGGCGACCTCGGAACCCTGACCGAGAAGGGCCTTGCGGTACTGCGGCTCGACCGGCTGAACTCGCTCGTCGAGGTGTACCCGGGCGTGGACCGCGAGGACGAGATGGTCGCCGCGTTCGACTACTGCCTGCACGGCAAGGGCGGTGCGGCACCGTCCATCGACACCGCGATGCACGGGCTGGTCGACGCCCCTCATGTCGACCATCTGCACCCGGACTCCGGGATCGCGCTGGCGACCGCGGCGGACGGCGAGAAGCTGACCGTGGAGTGCTTCGGCGACCGAGTGGTGTGGGTGCCGTGGCGGCGTCCCGGATTCCAGCTGGGGCTGGACATCGCGGCCGTGAAGCGCGACAACCCGCAGGCGATCGGCTGCATCCTGGGCGGTCACGGCATCACCGCATGGGGCAACACGTCGGAGGAGTGCGAGGCCAACTCCCTCGACATCATCCGTACGGCGGAACAGTTCCTGGCGGACCGCGGCGTCGCCGAGCCCTTCGGCGCACTCGTTCCCAGCCACCAGCCCCTTCCCGCCGAGGAACGCCGGCTTCGGGCCGCCGCCCTCGCGCCTTTCATCCGTGGGCTTGCGTCAACGGACAAGCCACAGGTCGGCCATTTCAACGATTCAGAGGCAGTACTCGAGTTCCTGTCGCGCGAGAAACTGCATTCGCTCGCCCAGCTCGGTACGTCTTGTCCGGACCACTTCCTCCGTACCAAGGTCCGCCCGCTCGTCCTGGACCTACCCCCTTCCGCGACAGTGGACGAATGCATTACCCGGCTGAAGGAGCTGCACACTCAGTACCGTTCGGAATACGAGCAGTACTACCAGCGGTACGCGGAGCCGGGGAGCCCGGCTATGCGCGGAGCGGATCCGGCGATTGTTCTCGTGCCCGGCGTGGGGATGTTCAGCTTCGGGAAGGACAAGCAGACCGCGCGGGTGGCCGGCGAGTTCTACGTGAACGCGATCAACGTGATGCGGGGCGCCGAGGCGGTGTCGACGTACGCGCCGATCGACGAGCGGGAGAAGTTCCGGATCGAGTACTGGGCGCTCGAAGAGGCCAAGCTGCAGCGGATGCCCAAGCCGAAGCCGCTCGCGACGCGGGTCGCGTTCGTGACCGGTGGTGGCTCGGGGATCGGCAAGGCGATCGCGCAGCGGCTGGCGGCCGAAGGTGCGTGCGTCGTCGTCGCGGACCTCGACCAGGCGGCGGCCGAGGCGGCAGCGAAGGAGATCGGCTCGACCGACGTGGCGGTCGCGGTGGCCGCTGACGTGTCGTCGGCGGAGGCGGTCGAGGCGGCGCTGCGCGAGGCCGTGCTGGCGTTCGGCGGCGTCGACCTGATCGTCAACAACGCCGGGCTGTCGATCTCGAAGTCGTTGCTCGAGACAACGGAACGCGACTGGGACCTGCAGCACGACGTGATGGCGAAGGGCTCGTTCCTGGTCTCGCGGGCGGCCGCGAAGGTGCTGATCGAGCAGGGGATGGGCGGCGACATCGTCTACATCTCCAGCAAGAACTCGGTGTTCGCCGGCCCGAACAACGTCGCGTACGGCGCCGCGAAGGCGGACCAGGCGCACCAGGTCCGGCTGCTCGCGGCCGAGCTCGGCGAGCACGGGATCCGCGTCAACGGCGTGAACCCGGACGGCGTCGTCCGCGGCTCCGGCATCTTCGCCGGTGGCTGGGGTGCGAAGCGGGCAGCCGTGTACGGCGTACCGGAAGAGGAACTCGGTGCGTACTACGCGCAGCGCACGCTGCTCAAGCGCGAAGTACTGCCGGAGAACGTCGCGGCCGCGGTGTTCGCGCTGACCGGTGGCGACCTCACCCACACGACCGGTCTGCACGTGCCCGTCGACGCCGGCGTGGCTGCCGCCTTCCTGCGATAGGTGTCGCACGTGAAACGGATCGCGGCGGTCGATCTGGGGGCCTCTAGCGGGCGGGTGATGCTCGCCGAGGTCGGCCCGGGCGTTCTGGAGTTGCGCGAGCTGAACCGCTTCTGGAACGGGCCTGTGCGGGTCAACGGCAGGCTGCACTGGGACATCCTGCACCTGTACCGCTCGATCCTCGAGGGCCTGCACCTGGCCGGCCCGATCGACAGCATCGGCATCGACTCGTGGGCCGTCGACTACGGTCTGCTCGACGCCGACGGCCGCCTCCTCGGCAACCCGGTCCACTACCGCGACTCCCGCACGGATGGCGTGATGGAGCGCGTCCTGTCGACGATTCCTGCGTCTGAGTTGTACGCCGTGACGGGCCTGCAGCAGCTGCCCTTCAACACGATCTACCAGCTGGCGGCTCAACGTCTGCCAGCTGACGCTGCGACGTTGCTGATGATTCCGGATCTGCTCGCGTACTGGCTCACCGGCGAGATCGGAGTGGAGCGGACCAACGCGTCTACTACGCAGCTGTACGACGTGTCGGCCCGGGACTGGAGTGAAGAGCTGATCTCGCGGGTCTGTGCCCTGGACCAGGGTGAGCTCGCGCCGGGCGCGGTTGAGGCCGTCCGGGGCGGCGTTTCGCGGCGGATCTTTCCCGCGTTGCGTGAGCCGGGGGATGTGATCGGGAACGTGCTGCCGGACGAGACCGGGTTGCCGCCGGGGATTCCGGTGATTGCGGTGGGGTCGCACGACACTGCGTCGGCCGTGGTCGCCGTACCGGCGTCCGGCAAGCGGTTCGCGTACATCTCGTCCGGGACCTGGTCGCTCGTCGGGCTCGAGCTCGACGCGCCTGTGCTGACCGATGCGGCACGCGAAGCCAACTTCACCAACGAAGGCGGCGTCGACGGGCGGACCCGGTTCCTGCGCAACGTCATGGGCCTGTGGATCCTGCAGGAATGTCAGCGGATCTGGGGCGACGACCTCGACGACCTGCTCCGCGCAGCCGCCGACGCCCCGCCGTTCGCCGTACTGATCGATCCCGATGCCCCCGAGTTCCTTGCTCCTGGCAACATGCCGGAGCGGATCGAGGAGCAGTGCCGCCGGACGGGCCAGGAGCCGCCGCGGAGCCGTGGCGCCGCGGTGCGCTGCATTCTGGAGAGCCTTGCGCTTGCTTACCGCCGTACCCTCAGGGCGGCGCAGACGATCGCCGGCCGCGAGGTCGACGTACTGCATGTCATCGGTGGCGGTTCGCAGAACGAGTTGCTGTGCCAGTTGACCGCCGACGCGTGCGGCGTACCCGTTCTCGCCGGACCGGTCGAGGCGTCCGCGCTCGGCAACGTACTCGTCCAGGCTCGCGCGCTCGGCGAGCCCTTTCCCGACCTGGACGCGATGCGCGCCCTGGTCCGGGCCACACACTCTCTGCGGCGCTACGACCCGCAGGGCAAACCGGCCGACTGGGACGCCGCCGAGTCCCGGATGTTCGGAACATGGTGATCCGCATGACCGTTCTGCCCCAGGAAGTCCGACCGCTCGCGCGCCGGGTGCCGCCGCGCGAGATCAGCCACGACGATCTGCGACTGCTCCGCCTGCTCGCCACCGGCCTCCCGGTCGACGGCGTCGCCCGGCGCCTGGAGCTGTCCGAGCGCACCGTACGCCGCCGTACCCGCCTGATCTGCGACCGCCTCGGCTTCAGCACCGCCATCGAAGCAATAGTCTGGGCCGCCCGCCGCGGCCTGGTCTGACGCAGCAGTCCTCAGTACGGCGTTAGGCGGCGACGAGCCGGGGTACCGGTGGTGCTGATCATCGAGCCGAGGAGGAGCGATGAACGGTATGACCATCGTCTGGATCGTCGTTGCTGTTGCGATCCTGATCATCGTGATCGCGCTGATCGCCGGCGCGATGTCGAAGCGCCGGACGGCTCGTCACCAGCAGGAGGCGTACGAGCACGACCAGCAGGCCAGGGCCAGCTCGATGCAGGCCGAGAAGCATCAGGCGGTCGCCGACGAGGTGGATGCCCGCGCCCGCAAGGCTCAGGCGATTGCCGACGAGAAGGCCGCGGAAGCGCGCCGTCTGTCCGCGGGAGCCGGTGAACGCCGCGAGGCCGCCGCGGAAGCCCGCAGCGAGTCCGACGAACACCGCGCCCACGCCCAGAACCTCTGGCCGGACAAGAACCGCGACGCCGGCATGAGCCGCGACGGTATGCGTGACGACGGTATGAGCCGCGACGGTATGCGTGACGACGGTATGACGCGCGACGACGGCATGAGCCGTGAGGCCGGTATGGGGCGTGGTGGCTTCAGCCGGGACGGCGGTGCAGGTGCTGCTGACAACGACACGAGTAGGGCGGAAGGCTCGGCGCAGCCTATGTCCGGGGCGACGGACGAGCAGCCGGTCCGCCCCGACTGGGACGACGGCACCCACCCGCACGACCCCCGGCACTCCAAGCACACCAGGCACTAGATCAGACGACACCTGACCTGACCTGAGAAGACGGGGAAGGAAAGAAGAGAACATCGACAAGTTTGCCTGCTGGACGGTGCTCCCGTTGCCGCGAGGTCGGCAGGGTGCATCGCCCACCCGCAGACGACGTCGTAGGGCTGGAAACCTCCGGCCGGCCGCTGAAGCCAGCCACCACTCTAGATCTTTCTTTCCCTGTCTTTCTTCTTGTTCTTGTCTTTCCTTCGCTCACTGTCAGATCAGGTATCTGAACTCCGGTGAGTTCGGGTTGATGCGCTCGATGTCGAGTGGGGCGGCCCCCATCCGGGCCAGGAGTCCGGGGAGGTCGTCCCGGTTCCCGATCTCGATGCCGACCAGCGCGACACCGGTCTCCCGGTTGTTGCGCTTGACGTACTCGAACAGCGTGATGTCGTCGTCCGGCCCGAGCGTCTCGTCCAGGAACGTCCGCAGCGCGCCGGGCTCCTGCGGGAACGTCACCAGGAAGTAGTGCTTGAGCCCTTCGTACACGAGCGATCGCTCGAGAATCTCGCCGTACCGGCTGATGTCGTTGTTCCCGCCGGAGAGCAGGCAGACGACCGTCTCGCCAGGCCGTACGTCGAGACCGTTGCCGAGGGCACTTGTCGACAAAGCGCCCGCGGGCTCCGCGATCAGGCCATCGGTCTGATACAGCGCGAGCATCTCCGAGCACACCAGGCCTTCCGGCACCGACATCAGCTCGACGCCGGCCTGCTGCACCAGCGGAAGCGTCACGTCGCCCACGCGTCGCACGGCGGCACCGTCGACGAAGCTGTCCAGTTGCGGCAGCGTCACCGGAGCACCGGCCTCGAACGCGGCCGCCATACTGGCCGCACCACCTGGCTCCACGCCCACGATCCGAACGCCGGGATGCCGCTCGGCGATCCAGGTTGCAACCCCTGCAACGAGACCGCCGCCACCGACCGGAACCACCAGTACGTCGGGCGCGTGGCCGAGCTGCTCGACCAGCTCGACGGCCACGGTCCCCTGCCCCGCAACGGTTCTGGGATCGTCGAACGCCGGCACCATCGTCGCGCCGCTGCTCGAGCCTTCCGCGAGCGCGGCGGCCGCGGCGTCGTCGTACGTGTCGCCGGTGACGATCACCGTGATCTGCTTGCCGCCGAGCGCCGCGATCCGGTCCCGCTTCTGGCGCGGGGTGGTCCGTGGAACGAACACCTTGCCCTGAACGCCGAGGATGTGGCACGAATACGCCAGGCCCTGACCGTGGTTGCCGGCACTCGCGCACACCACCCCGGCGGATTTCGCCGTGTCGTCGAGCTGCGCGATCAGGTTGTAGGCGCCGCGCAGCTTGTAGGAACGCCCGATCTGCAGGTCCTCGCGCTTCAGCCAGACCTGGGCGCCGGTGCGCTCGGAGAGGCGGAGGTTGCGCTGCAACGGAGTACGGACGGCGACGCCGTCCAAGCGCTTGATCGCGGCCTCGATCGCTTCGGCGTCAACCGTCGATCGATCGACTGAACTGCTGCCCTGCATGGTGTTCCTTCCCGTGCATCTGCACGATTCTCGCCGATTCGCTCGCTGCACAAGACGATCCGCGTCCACAGTCCGGACCGGCGGCTTACCTTTGCGTATCAGACTCTTGCACCATGCGTGAAACGGCCCTTCACTGGGCAGTCTAGTTTTCATACGCTCACTCGGTGTAACGACCAGGGTCCTGGTCGGGATGAGCCGGGTAAAGCCGGTCAGTGAGGACTGGAGGGCACAGATGGAACTGATTCCGTTCAGTCTGTGGGG
>DASXXB010000372.1:0-11669 GCA_036503355.1 Kribbella sp.
GGAGATGAGCCGCAACGAGATCACCATGCGACTGCTCTCCGCCGAGGCGAAGGTGCCGCTGCACCACATGCGCAACGGCAAGATGACCGACGAGGACTGGGCCCGGCTGGCCCGCAAGATGGGCGAGGTCTCCGAGGCCCCGCTGTTCATCGACGACTCGCCGAACCTGACGATGATGGAGATCCGGGCCAAGGCCCGCCGCCTCAAACAGCGCCACGACCTGAAGCTGATCATCATCGACTACCTGCAGCTGATGACGTCCGGCAAGAAGGTCGAGTCCCGCCAGCTCGAGGTCTCCGAGTTCTCCCGCTCCATCAAACTCCTCGCCAAGGAACTCGAGCTCCCCGTAGTAGCCATCTGCCAGCTGAACCGAGGCTCAGAACAACGCTCCGACAAACGCCCCATGGCCTCCGACCTCCGCGAGTCGGGTTGCCTGACCGCGGATACCCGGCTGATGCGCGCGGACACAGGTGCGGAGATCTCGCTCGGTGAGTTGCTCGCCACGGACACTCGCGACATCCCGGTCTGGTCGCTCGACGATCGCCTCAAGCTGGTGCCGCGGACGCTGACGCACGCCTTCCCGAGCGGGGTGAAGGAGGTCTTCCGGGTGAAGCTGGCCTCCGGCCGGGAGGTCAAGGCCACCGCAAGCCATCCGTTCCTGACGTACAACGGCTGGAAGCCGCTGGGCGACCTGACCCCGGGCTCCCGCGTGGGTTCGCTGCGGCATGTGCCTGCTCCGCTCGACGTCAAGCCGTGGGACGAGGACGAGCTCACCCTGCTCGCTCACCTGCTCGGCGACGGCTCCTTCGTGAAGCGGCAGCCGATCCGGTATGCGAGCATCGACGAGGCCAACCTGACCGCCGTCGCGGAGGCCGCCGAGCGACGCTTCGGCATCACCGCGATCCGCGACGAGTACGCCGCCGCACGCGTCACCACGCTCCGCCTGCCGGCGCCGTACCGGCTGGCTCGCGGCAGGCGGAACCCGATCGCAGCCTGGCTCGACGACCTCGGCCTGTTCGGTCTGCGCAGCCACGAGAAGTTCGTCCCCGACGGCGTCTTCGGCCTGCCGAAGGAACAAGTGGCCCACTTCATCCGCCACCTCTGGGCCACCGACGGCTCCGTCCGCTGGGACGCGAAGGTGGGCCAGGGCCGCATCTACTACGCCAGCACCAGCCGCCGCCTCGTCGACGACCTCGCCCGGCTCCTCCTCCGCCACAACATCTTCAGCCGAATCAAGACGGCGAAGAAGCCGGGCTATCGCGACTCGTACCACTTGTACATCTACGGCGCCGAGAACCAGTTGAGGTTCTGTGAAGCCATCGGCGTCCACGGGCTTCGTGGTGTGCAGGTTCTCGAGGTCGCGACCGCGTTGCGGGACGTCAAGGCCAACACGAACCTCGACACGGTTCCGAAGGAGGTCTGGTCGCAGGTTCGCGAGGTGCTTGCCCACCGCAACGTCACGCATCGCGAGTTCGCGGCCGCAATGGGCACGCAGTTCTCCGGCTCGACGATGTGGAAGCACGCCCCGAGTCGGCAGCGGCTCGCCAAGGTCGCCGACATCCTCGACGACGCCGACCTCGAGGTCCTGGCCACCAACGACGTCTTCTGGGACACCATCACCTCGGTCGAAAGCCTCGGTGAGCAAGAGGTGTACGACGCCACGGTCCTCGGAACGCACAACTTCGTGGCTAACGGAATGTCTCTACATAACTCGCTGGAGCAGGATGCTGACGTTGTGATCCTGTTGCATCGGGAAGATGCTTATGAGCGGGAGTCGACTCGGCCGGGGGAGGCGGACTTTATTGTTGCCAAGCACCGGAACGGGCCTACTGCTGATGTGGTCGTGGCGTTCCAGGGGCATTACTCGCGGTTCGTGGACATGGCGCACGACGGCTAGAGGCGCTAGCCGAGTTCGGGGGTGTCCCAGGTGGAGAGGCAGAAGGGGTGGCCGGCCGGGTCGGCGTACACGAAGCAGTGGTCGGAGTTCGGCTGGTAGGTGAATCTGGTGGCGCCGGCGGCCAGGACGCGGCGTTCGGTGGCTTCGAGGTCGTCGACGAAGAACTCGAGATGCATCTGCATCGGGATGTCGCCGTCCGGCCAGTGCGGTGCGCGGAAGTCGGCAACCTGCTGGAATCCGATGCTCCCGTCGGGTCCGTCGGTGATCGCCCAATGCTCGTTGCCCTTGGCAACACCCCGAGTGATCTCGGCGTAGAACCTCGCGAGTGCAAGGGCGTCCGGCGCGTTCACCGTGACACCGCTGAAGCGGATGCGGTCCGACATCAACTGGCCTCCGTATCCTGGTACGCCGTGGTGAGTTCGGTCCAGCGCTGATGCCAGGCGGCGGCAGGCTGCTCTCCCGACCAACCACCCTCGTGTGCCGAGCCGTCCTGGGCGAGAGAACGCCCAAGGTCTTCCAGGTGGGCCTGCCAGCCGGCTCCGTAAAAGTGGAGCTTGTCGACCGGTAGCCCTCGTTCCTCGACAACCAGTCGGGTGCGGGACCCCTCGGATGTCAGCCACGCCTCCAGTTGACCCTCGTCGTCCGTGCCCGGCTCCGTCGTGAGCAGCAGGTGGTGCGGCGCCTCGCAGACCTCGATCCGCGCCGGGCCGGTCCACGTGCTCGTGAAGACGGCCTGAACCGTCCCGCCCACCTGCAGCTCGCCCGACACCTCGGCGATCCAGCGCGCGAGTCGCTCGGGTGCCGTGCACGACTCCCAGAGATCCTTGATGTCGGTGTCGTAGACGTCCTCGACCCGTACCGCTCCACGGGTCTCGTCGAGCGCCCGCATGGTCCCGATCAGCTTCACTTCCGTGCCTTCTTTCCCCGGGCGATTTCGGTGTGCAACGCGTCGAGCCGGTTCTGCCACAGCGCCCGATACCCCTCGAGCCACTCGTCCACCTCGGCGAGCGCCTCGGGGCGCAGGCTGTAGATCCGCCGCTGCGACTCCTGCCGTACGTCGACCAGCCCGGCCTCCCGCAGTACCCGAAGGTGCCGCGAGACGCCGGGCCGAGCGATCGGAAGCGCGTCGGCGAGCTCGCCGGCCGTCGCCTGGTGGTCGCGAAGAATCTCCAGCATCGTTCGCCGGCTCTCATCGGCCAACGCGTGCAGTACCGCATCCATGCGGATAGCGTACCCAATCAGTTACGTACCCACAAGGATACGCAGGCCCCGGGGTGTCAGAAAGTCTGCGGACCGAACCGTTCGACGGCGACGAACACTGCCAACGCCAGGAGCAGGACGTTCGCCACGACATTCGGGTACTCGGAGCGACGTCCGTGGGTGACGATCGCGCCGATCATGACGACGGCCAGCCCTACTGCTGCGGTGGGGACCAGCCAGGGAGCGATGCCGAAGGCCCCGGGCAGAATCAGGCCGAGGGCGCCGGCGATCTCCGCGATGCCGATGAGCTTGATCAGCCCGATCGGGAACGGGGCCGCCCATCCCATCTGCGGATTCGCCGCGAGCGACTCCTTGGTCGCGGGCACCTTCATCACGCCGGACAGCAGGAACGCCGCGGCGAGCAGACCGGAGACGATCCAGACGGCGAGGTTCATGCCGCGACCGGCTGACCCACGCGGACCTGCTTGAGTGCGCTCGCCCACGACTCGAGCTGGTCGAAGAGCACGCTTGCCTGCGCGGCGTACTGCGGCCCCGGCCGGAACTCGCTGAAGTTCTCGAAGTCGGTGAACAGCGAGAACGACAACTGCTGCCGTACGTCGGCGATCTGCAACTCCGCGCTGATCGCCCGCAGGTGCTCGATCGCGCGCGCCCCGCCGAGCGATCCGTACGACACGAAGCCGGCGGCCTTGTTGTTCCACTCGGCGTACAGGTAGTCGATCGCGTTCTTCAGTACGCCGGACGTGGAGTGGTTGTACTCCGGTGTGACGAAGACGAACCCGTCGTACGCCGCGATCTTCCGGGCCCACGTCTTCGTGTGTTCGCCCGCGTACTGACCCGCCGACGGCGGCATGGCCTCATCGAGGTGCGGCAGTGGGTAGTCGAGCAGATCGACCAGCTCGTACGTCGCGTCCGTACGGCCGGAGGCCTGCCCCAGGATCCAGTCGGCCACCGCCTTCCCGTTCCGCCCGGGCCGGGTGCTGCCGAGGATGATCGCAATCTTCAGGTCGCTCATGGCGACGGCTCCTTCAGAGAGGGATTGACTTGAAAGTTCATGTCAAAGGTAAGGTGATTGACATGAACATTCAAGTCAACCCGTCTCTGGCTATGCTGCAACCATGGGTAGCGAGGCGGCGGGGGAGGCGGTCGAGCCGCGCTGGCTGATGCCCGAGGAGCTGGAGACCTGGAAGAGGCTGCAGCTGATGATGGCCCTGCTGACCACCGCGCTCGGCGACCAGCTGCAACGCGATTCGAACCTGAGCTTCCTGGAGTACTACGTCCTGGCAGGACTCTCGGACCAGTCCGACCACACGATGCGGCTGAGCCAGCTCGCGGTCCTGGCCAACTCCGAGCTCTCCCGGCTCTCGCACCTGATCCGTCGCCTGGAGAAGCGAGGGTTGGTACGACGTGAGCCCGACCCGGACGACGGACGGTTCACCAACGCGATCCTCACGCCCGACGGCTACGCCGAACTCGTGAAGGCCGCGCCCGGGCATGTCGAACTCGTCCGCCAACTGGTCTTCGACCCGCTCACCGAGACCGAGCGGCGCGCCCTCCACAAGGCCCTGTCGAAACTCCTCCCGGGCCTGCAGGGCGACTGCTAACGGCGGATCCCTTCGAGGACCAGCTCGACGTACCGGCGCCAGTCGCCGGCTCCGGTCATCGTCGCCATCGCTCCGCGGGTGATGAGAATGAAGTCCTCGGAGCTGAAGTCCTCGCGCAAATGGCCGGCCTCGACCGCGCGTCGCACGATGCCTTCGGTGACGGTCGAGAACTCGGCCTTCTCCTGCTCGATCTCGTTCCAGTCCGGCTTCTCCGGTCCGAGGAGTGCGAAGCGGAAGGCGGCGTCGGTGAGGGCGGACTCGAGGTAGCCGTAGAGCAGCGTCTCGAACGCCGTCCACGCGTCCGGGATCTCGTCGGCGCTGCGGGCCAGAGCGGTCATCGCCTCGAATCGCCGGCCGATGATCGCCGCGATCAGTGCCTGCTTGTCGGAGAAGTGCCGGTAGAGCGTGCCGACACCCAGCCTGGCACGCTCCGCGATCTCGTCCATCTGTACGCCGTCGCCGCGTTGGGCGAACAACTCGCCGGCGGCATCGATGACGGCGTCGCGGTTGCGCTTGGCGTCCGCGCGCAACGGGCGCTCGCGGGAGGTCATGTCAGCACTCTAGTTGACGAAAGCACCGGGGCGACCTAAATTCGGAACCGGAATTCCTGTTCAGGTTATGAGCGATACCAGACGTATGAGAGGTTCACGATGATTGTCGTCACCACACCGACCGGGCAGATCGGCAGCGAGCTGGTCAGCCTGCTTCTCGACCAGGACGCTCAGGTCCGGGTCATCGTCCGCGATGCGTCACGGCTGAGCGGCGCGGTCCGCGAGCGCGTCGAGACGGTCGAGGGCTCCCACGACGACCCGGCCGTGCTGGACAAGGCTCTGCCCGGGGCCGGCGCACTGTTCTGGCTCATCCCGCCGAACCCGCAGGCGCCGAGCGCCGAGGCGCACTATCTCAACTTCGCCCGCGCCGCGAGGGCCGCCGTCGCGCGCCACGGCGTGGGGCATGTCGTTGCCGTCTCCAGTGCAGGGCATGGCTGGCCGAAGCCGGCCGGCGTACTCTCGGCGGCCTTCGCGATGGACGACGAACTCGCGGCCTCGGGTACGGCGTACCGCGGGCTGGGCCTGCCGTTCTACATGGAGAACCTCCTCCGGCAGCTCGACGCGATCCGTACCCGGGGCGCGTTCTCGCTGACGGGCGCCGGTGATCACCCGCTGGCGATGATCGCGACGCGCGACATCGCCCGCACCGCCGCCGGCCTGCTCACCGACCTGTCCTGGAACGGTCAGGAGAACATCCCGGTATTCGGGCCTGATCGCCTGACCCCGGACGGTATGGCGGAGGTGATGAGCGAGGAACTCGGCCGTCCGATCACCTACCAGCGTGTGTCCATCGCGGATTATGGATCGCTGCTGCGCTCCCAGGGTGCCGACGAGCAGTCGGTGAAGGACGTGACCGACGCGTTCGTCGCGCACGATGACGGCATCTACGACGCGGACTGGTCGCGAGCCACGATCACCGAGACGGACTTCCGCACCTGGTGCAACCAGGTGCTGAAGCCCCGCGTGTGAGTCAGCGGTTCTTCCAGCGGTCGGCCGAGATGGATTCCTGGGCGAGCAGGCGCAGGGAGGAGATCAGGGTCTCGCCGAGGATGGTGCCGATGACAACCGATTCGGCCAGTTGGTCGCGGGTGGGGTTGGCGGTGACGGCCTCGATCTCCACCGCGGTGAACCGCTCGACGGCATCGGCGTAGGTGTCGAGGTGGGCGACGAGGCTGTCCTGGCCGAGGGTGCGGAGCGCGGCCACGGTGTCGACGAGGGTGGCCAGCGCCGGCGCGTCGGGGTCCACGGACCAGCCGCGGTCGTGGAGCAGGTCGGCGACCTGAGCGGTCGCGGCGGCACGGGCGTCGTCCGTGGCCGCCAGGCGGCGGGTCGGGGTGAGTGCGCGGTGCGCGCGGCCGATCTGCTCGTGCAGCGGTTCGGTGTCGGCGTCGAGTGACTCGAGGATCTCCTTCACGCCGGCGACCGGGACCTGTGCCAGTTCGATCAGGGCCCGGATCAGGTGCAGCCGGCGGACGTGCGTCTCGCCGTACGACGCCTGGTTCGGGCTGCTGAGTTCGCCCGCGGGCAGCAGGCCCTCGCGCAGGTAGTACTTGATCGTCGGCACCGGGACGCCGGTGGTCCTGCTGAGTTCCCCGATTCGCATGGCTTGCCTTCCTGTCGCCTGTGATGGATAGTATCAGTATCCATAAACGGATACTCGAACTATCCATAAGGAGGCGAGCCGGATGATCCCGCTCGCACTGATCCTCGGGACCATCGGCTTCCGGGCGCTGGGTGCGCTCGGCGTCCGGCGGTTCGCGACCTGGCCGGTCGCCGCGGCACATGCGATGCCGGTGATGCTGCTCCTGACCGCGAGCGCCCACTTCGTTCCGGCGAGCGTGACGGTGATGCCCAATCACGCCGACATGGTGCGCATGGTCCCGCCGTTCCTGCCGTACGCCGACGCGCTCGTCTACCTGACCGGCGTTCTCGAACTGCTCGGCGCGGTCGGCCTGGTGATCACCGCGACTCGCAAGCCGGCCGCGTACGCACTGGCAGCCTTGTTCATCGGACTGCTCCCGGCCAACATTCACGCCGCGGTCGCGCACGTGCCGTTCGCCGGTGGCGAAGCGACGCCGCTGTGGCAGCGCATCCCCGAACAGCTCCTCTATCTCGCCGTCGCCCTGTGGATTGCGCGCACCTCCCGCGCCGCCGCACCAGTCAAGGAAGAGGTTTACGCATGACTGACGTGTCCCGCACGATCGCCGGAGTCATCCTGCTCACGATCGTCACGATCCAGTTCGGCGGGTACTTCATGACCAAGATCGTCCGTGGTCAGGTGCCGATGACCGGATTCCAGAAGTCGTTCGCCCGGGCCGGTCACGCGCACGCCGGTGTCCTGGTGATCCTCAGCCTGGTCGCCCTGCTGTACGTCGACCAGACCGGCCTCACCGGATTCTGGCTGTGGCTCGCCCGGCTCGCGATCCCGGTCGCGGCCGTCCTGATGTCCGGCGGCTTCTTCGCGTCCTCGGCCGGCAAGGACCGCACCCAACCGAACCAGTTCCTGTGGATCCTCTGGCTCGGGGCCGCTTCACTCGCGGTCGGTGTCCTCACCCTCGGCATCGGCCTGATCATTGCCTGAGGCACCGAACGAGTCCTTGAGCTGATCGCCGACCCGGCGGATCAGCGCAGCCGTCTCCGGTGTCGCGTGGTCGACCACGAACGTCGCGACCGCGGCGATCGCGGCGACCTGTGTCAGCAGCATCGCGGGCGTGTCGGCGCTGAACCGGACGGTGCAGGACGATTCGTCAACAGCGTCGACGATCCCGCGGACGACGCCTTCGAAGGTGGCGGAGACGGTGGCCGCGGGTGCCTGCACGGTCAGGTGGACGGAGTGCTGGTACTGCGCTGACGCGAACGACTCCACCAGGTACGTCGGGCCGTCCACCACCCGCGGCGTGAAGCGATGCAGCACCGGAGTCACCGAGGAGATCCGGTCGACGCGGAAGATCCGCCAGTCGTCCCGCTCCGGGTCGAAGGCCAGCAGGTACCAGCGCCACGCCAGCGTCAGTAGCTGATGGGGCTCGACCCGGCGCCGCGTCGTACCGCGAGCACGGCCGTGGTAGTCGAAGGCAACGATCTCGTGGTTCCGGCAGCAGCGGGCGAGGACGGCGAGGACGCCCGGGTCGACCTGTGGTACGCCGGGACGCGGGATGGCCTCGGCTGCCGAGCCGACTGCGGCGAGCTGCGGCCGGAGGCGAGCGGGCAGCACCTGCTCCAGCTTCGCCAGCGCGCTTATCGAACTGTCCGCCATCCCGCTGACGCCGCCACCGGCCGCACCGACGAGACTGATCGCGACGGCGATCGCCTCGTCGTCGTCCAGTTGCAGCGGCGGCAGGTGCGTCCCGGACCCGAGCCGGTATCCGCCTGCCGTCCCGGTCGTGCCGGTCACCGGGTAGTCGAGCGACCGGAGCCGTTCGACGTCCCGCCGTACCGTCCGTTCGGTGACGCCGAGGCGGTCGGCGAGCTCGTGGCCGGACCACTCGCGGCGACTCTGCAGGAGCGACAGCAGCCGCAGCATCCGGCCCGGCATCTCTTTCCGCGCGCTCATCCGCCCATGATCGCTTGCGGACACGATGTGTCCGCAAGGCCCTCTAGCGTGATCTTCATGATGCTGACCACGACAAGCAACGGGTACGACGAGGCACGACTCGGGTTCCAGCGCCGGGACCCGCATCGGCCCGCGGTGATCTTCCCGGTCACGAATGCCGGCGAGGTCGAGGAGGCGGTGCGCTATGCCGTCGACCGCGATCTGCGGATCGCCGTCCAGGCGTCCGGGCACGGGCTGATCGAGGGGATCGATGGTGGGGTGCTGATCGCGACGGCCGGGTTCAACGGCGTGACGATCGACGCCCAGCGCAAGACGGCCTGGATCGAGGCGGGCGCGACCTGGCGCGATGTGCTCGACGCGACCGCGCCGTACGGGCTCGCGCCGCTGTCCGGCAGCGCGCCCGGCGTCGGCGCGATCTCCTACACGCTCGGCGGCGGGCTCGGGCTGATGGCCCGTCGCTACGGGTACGCCGCGGATCATGTGCGGCGGATCGAGGTGGTGACCGCGGACGGCGTACGACGCAACGCCGAGGAGGACCCGGAGCTGTTCTGGGCGCTGCGCGGTGGCGGCGGGAACTTCGGTGTCGTCACGGGGCTCGAGGTGGACCTGTTCGACGTACCGGCGTTGTTCGGCGGCAGCCTGTACTTCGACCTCACCGAGTACCCGGACGTGCCGGAGGTCTGGGCGGACTGGACGCGGTCCGTGCCGGAGGAGGTGACGTCGGCGATCGCGATCCTGCCGATCCCGGACATCCCGCAGGTGCCGGCGCCGGTGCGCGGGAAGTACGTCGGGCAGGTCCAGCTCGCGATCCTCGGTGATCGTGGCGAGGAACTGATCGAACCGCTGCGGGCGATCGGGACGCCGGCGATCGACACCGTAGGCGTCCTGCCGTACGTCGACTCGGGGCAGATCTTCGCGGAGCCGGAGCACCCGGACAGCTACAGCTCGCGCAACGTGTTGCTCAACGACCTGACTGCACTCAAGACGCTCCCCGAGCTCGCGGGTCCGAATGCATCGCGGATGCACGTGATCGGCATCCGTCATCTCGGCGGTGCGCTGGCCCGTGAGCCGGAGATCCCGAACGCGGTCGGTCACCGCGAGGCGGCGTACTCACTGACCGTGCTCACTCCGGGCAAGGGTGACGCCGATCCCGCAGTCCTCGAACCGTGGTGTGAGGCAACCATTGGCCGCGCCCTCAATTTCAGCTTCGGGAAGCTCAGCCGGGAAGAGGTGGCCGAGGCGTACGACGACTACGAGCGGCTCGCCGACCTCAGGCGCCGGTACGACCCGAGTCACCGGCTGTGGGCGAACCATCAGCTCTAGCGATAAGTTCCTCCACGAGTGCACCCTTGCCTGAAACGTAGGCGGTGCGGTCGGTGGTGAGCAGGTGGGCCAGCTCGCGTTTGCGGGCGGCGTACCGCTCGCGATCGGCCGCGTCGGCGCGCAGGTGATCGCGCAGCACCACGTGGTCCCGGTACGCCTTGTTGCCGTCGACAACGACGTACAGATGGTGGTAGTGCACCGCGTCCGGCGGCAGCGCGAAGGCCTCACGACCGGCAATCCCCTGATCGCCCTCGTGGACATAACCGGCTGCTGCCAGCGACGCGATCGCGGCCGGGACCAGGTCGGCCGCCGGTACGACGATATCGACGTCGATGATCGGCTTCGCCGCCAGACCCGGTACGGCGGTGCTGCCGACGTGCTCGATCCGGTGCGGGAGCTCACCGAGGTACGACGTCAGTCGCGCCTCGATCTCCCTGAACCAGACCGGCCATCGCGGGTCGTAGTCGACCACCTCCGCGGGGACGATCACAGAGCAGCCGTCACGTCGACCTCGACGAGCTGCCCCGGGAATCCGAGTTGCGCGACGCCCAGCAGCGTGCTCGCGGTCGTGAATGCCGGCGCGAGCGGTGAGGCATTGAGCTGCGTCCACACCGCGCTCAGATCGCTCCGGTCGGAGCTGGCGACGTAGATCACCGTACGGACGACGTTCTCGGGGGTGGCTCCGGCCGACTCCAGCGCGGTCAGGATGTTGGTGATGACCTGCGCGGTCTGCCCTTCGAGGCCGCCCGCGGCCAGTTCGCCGGAGGGCTGCAGCGGACACTGCCCTGCGAGGTACACCAGGGTGTCCGCCTGCACCCGGGTCACGTGGTGGTAGCCAGGCGTTGCATGCAGACCCTCAGGGTTGCTCCGCTCGATCGTCACGTCCCGACCCAACGCGATCCCTCACGCCCCGGTCAACAGATTTACCACGTACCGCCGCTGCCACGGCGTTTCCACAGCACGCTTGTCGTAATGCGCCCGTACGTAGTCGACCGCCCGGTCGGCCGGCACCCCATCCAGTACGGCGAGGCACGCGAGCGCCGTACCCGTCCGGCCGCGGCCACCGCCGCAAGCGAGCTCGACCCGACCGTTCCCGGTCTGCTCCAAGGCCTCGCGGAACGCCGTCAGCGCCTGGGCGCGATCCACCGGGAGCCGGAAGTCGGGCCACTTGACCCAGTGCGTCTCCCAGGGGACGTCCGGTGGTTCCTTGCCGAGCAGATACACGCCGTACGTCGGGAACGGCGCTGCCGCCGGGCCGTACCGCAGACCACGTCCGCGGACCAGCCGCCCCGACGGCAGCTCCATCACTCCTGGTGCGTCCTTGCTCCAAAGGCCCACGGCATCAGACTACGAGGCGCTCCTCCGTGGAGGTGGAGAAGAGGTGCAGCTTGTCGGGGTCCGGGGCGAGGTAGACCTCGGTGCCCTTGTCGTTGTGCAGGCGGGTGCCGATCCGGGCGATGATCTGCTGGTTCTCGGCGTGGTCGGCGGAGCCGTACAGGAAGGCGTCCGAGCCGAGTTCTTCGATC
>DASXXB010000373.1:0-15893 GCA_036503355.1 Kribbella sp.
GGAGCCGCAGTACGGGCCGCCGGGGTCGTTCGGGCCGCAGCATCCGGGCTACAACCCGGAGAGTGGTTACGGTCCGGGTGGGCAGCATCCGGTGCAGTCGGAGGGCCAGTTCGGTCCGCAGGGCAACCAGCAGCCGGGGCAGTTCGGCCCGACCGGACACGACCCGCGGCAGCCGCAGCAGCCGGGGTATGACGCGCGGCGACCGGAGCAGTACCCGAACCAGCCGGGGCAGTTCGGCCCGACTGGACACGGTCCGCGGCAGCCGCAGCAGCCTGGCTATGACACGGGTACGCCGGGTACTCTCCAGCCGGGCTACGACCCAAGCCGGCCGCAGCAGCCGGGGTATGACCCGCGGCAGCCGCAGCAGTCCGGGTATGACCCTCGGCAGCAGGCATCTGGACATGACCCGCGCCAACCGCAGCAGCCTGGGTACGACGCGCGGCCTCCGGGGCAGTATCCGAATCAGCCGGGGCAGTTCGGTCCGACTGGACACGATCCGCGGCAGCCGCAGCAGCCTGGCTATGACACGGGTACGCCGGGTTCCCACCAGCCGGGGTACGACCCGCGACAGCCGCAGCAGCACGGGTATGACCCGCGGCAGGCGCAGCAGTCCGGGTATGACCCGCGGCAGGCGCAGCAATCCGGGTATGACCCTCGGCAGCAGCCTGGTGGATATGACCCGCGGCGGCCGCAGCAGCCGGGGTATGAGCCGCGGCGGCCGGAGCATTACCCGAACCAGCCGGGCCATGACCCACAAGGTGGCTTCGGTCCTACGGGGCACGAACTCGGACAGCCTGGGTTCGGTCCGGATGGGCGCCACGCGGAGCAGCCTGGGCTTGGTGCGGATGGGCGCCACTCGGAGCAGCCTGGGTTTGGTCCGGATGGGCATCAGTCGGAGCAGCCGGGGTTTGACGGTCGGCAAGGGCCGTCTGGGTATGACGGTCGGCAGGGGCAGCAGTCGGGGTATGACGGGCAGCGGTACGCGCCGCGGGCGGATCCGTATCAGCAGGGTTCGCAGTACAACCCGCAGGACTTCGGGCCCACAGCGCGGCACACGCCGAGCGAGCCTCCGAGGTACGGCGGGCCGCCGCAAGGCGATGCGGCGCCGTACGGGCAACAGCCGGCGACCGGCGGATCGCCGAGGCACGGCGAGCAGTTGGCCGGCGAAGAGCCGACGTACGGCGGGCAGCCGTCTCGCGGGCAGGAGCCGACCGGCGATCGGTCGTCGTACGGCGGGGAGCCATCTCGCGGGCAGGAGCCGGCGGGCGATCGGTCGTCGTACGGCGAAGAGCCCTCGCACGGGCAGGAGCGTGCTACCGGCGAGCGGCCTGCGACGTCCGAGCGGCCTGGGACCGGCGAGCAGTCTGCGACGTCCGAGGGGCCTGGGACGGGCGAGGAGCCTGCGACGTCCGAGCGGCCTGGGACCGGCGAGCAGTCTGCGACGTCCGAGGGGCCCGGGACGGGCGAGGAGCCTGCGACGTCCGAGCGGCCTGGGACCGGCGAGCAGCCTGGGGTCGGTGAGCGGGCGGCGGCTGGTGGGCGTGCGACTGGTGCGGGGGAGCAGGCGGTCGGTGCGGCTGGCGCGGGTGGGGCGGTTGATTGGCGGGTGGGGGACTCTGGGTTTGGGGTCAGCTCCAAGGTGGGGTTCGATCCGGCGTTTCATCACAAGGCGCTTGGTGACGAGTGGGCGCCGGGGGTGCACGACCCGGAGGGGAAGTTCTTCGAGAAGGAGCGGGCTACGGCCGACCGGCTCGAGGAGGAAGGGTGGCGGGTGGATGCCCGTCCGCAGGACGACTCGAAGCAGAACATGAAGAACCCGGAGTCGATGGTTCGCAAGGGGCCGGACGACGAGGGGCTGATCACCGAGTTCAAGCGGCTGGACAGCGGCTCGGAGAGTGCGATCAAGCGGAACGTCAAGAAGGCGGCCGGCCAGGTGCCGGAGGCCGACGGTGAGGCGGTGCTCGACGGGCGGAAGGTCGGCCTCACGCAGGACGTGGTCGACAAGGCGTACGCGAGCCTCGTGCGCCTCGGCGACCGGGTTCCTGCGAAGCTGTACGTCATCCTCGGCGACGGCCGCATGATCACCTACGAGAGGCGGGGCTGATGTCCACGCAGGAGAACATCTTCCTGCAGTCGTACGCGACTGCCGAGGAGGAGGCGGCGGCGCTTCGGGAGCTCCTCGGGCTGGAGCCGATCCCGGACACGTCGGGCGCCGGCCCGGACGAGTACGGCCTGCGCGGCCCGGCACAAAAGAGCGACGGTGTTCTGGGGTACGTGATCCAGCCGAACGATCTCGCGGTGCAGGACGGCGGTCCCGAGGACGCGCAGGCGATCGACAACTACCCGATCGAGATCGACATCTGGCTCGGTCGCGACGAGGCCGCCCAGCGGGCAGAGGCCCGCGTGGTGTTCGATCGGCTGGTCCAAGCTCGTCCGGAGGTGCCGATGCTGTTGTGTCACGACCTGGATCTGCTCGTAGCGGCGTACCGGCCGGGTCAGGGTGTTCACGACTTTCCCGCTGGTACGACGGTGGACGCGCCCGACGCAGCCGAGTGGCAGCCGTGGGTGGCTGTGGATCAGGAGGCCTGAGTGTCCGGCGCGTATGGGACGCAGGTCATCGAGTCCGTCGCCGTCCGTCGTCGGCGGCTGCGGGAGGCGTGGCTGTTCGGGGCCGAGCGAGCCAAGAACACCCTGAACGAACAGACCGGACGAGTGCTCGCCAGCGTGATGATCGGCGCGCTGGCCTGCGCCGGTTGCGCCGGAGTGTCGTACTTCAAGTCGGCGCAGGCGAAGGAGAAGGACAAGCAGCAGCCGACGCCGGTCCAGACGACGACCGGTCCAGTCAGCCCGTCGCCCGCGAAGTAGCTCAGCGGCCGAGATCGTCGGACGGGCGGCTGAAGAGGTGGCGCAGCCAGGTCCGGCGTGGCTGCGGTTTGAGCGCGGCGGGGACCAGAGCGGTCGGGGGAGTGCCGAGCGTCACAGGCACCTGGACCATCTGGTCGCCCTGCAGCCAGTACAGGTCCGGTGAGCACTGGTCGGGCGCGCCACGGTAGCTGTCGGCGATCCAGCGTGCCAGGGTGTCCGCGCGATCCTGGCCGGCGTCGGCGGGGCAGTAGGCAACCATGCTGAGTCGCGGTACGCCGATCAGTACGCCGGCACCGGTCGATGCCTGCGGCAACAGGTTCTCCCGGTCGACGACCGCCATCGACACCAGCGGGTCGCCCTCCCTGCCGAGGATCGTGAGACCGTGCTGGTCGCGCGGCAGCAGGCCGGAGATGTCGGCGAGGCTGAGTTGTACGGGCGACGGCGTGCCCGGATCGCCGAGGCCGAGCATCGAGCGCCGTACGACGGTCAGCCGCCGGAACTGGTCACCGGTACGGACGAACACGACGACCTCGAAGTGGTCGCCGAACGGGATCAGCGCGTCGGCGACCGGGCCGGCGGTCCGCGCCGACCAGCCGCGCTGGACGAGCACCGCGCGCTGGCGTTCGGCGACGTCGCCGAACCGGTGCTCCTCGGTGGCCAGCTCACCCTCGGCGACGACCGCGTGCAGCCAGGCCTCGATCTGCTCGGCCCAGCGCGCCGTTGGTAGCTGCAGGCAACGATCGACGATCTCGCCGATTCCCACCACGGCGGACATCTGCAGTGCGCCGCGCCCCCAGCCGACCTCGACGGTGCGCTGATCGACGTCGACAACGCAGCCCGGCAACCAGATCGGAGCCAGTTCCGCAATCATTTCGACCACGGTGGAATCGCCTGTCCCTGTCATCTACTGACCTCACCCACCACTACAGTGTCTCGCACATCCGTCGGTAAGAAGTACGAAGTCCCCCGCGCGATCGCGGGCTGGTCCAGCGGAGGAAAACCTTAGTGGCAAGCCGGATGGTGCACCGCCCGGCGCGGCGTACACCTGTTCCCGGGGTACAGCAGCAGCGCGTGATCGAGTCGGCCCCGAGCCTCGGGGGCGGTGGTGGCGGCGGAGGTGGCGGCGGCGCCATGCAGATGCTGCTGCCGATGGTGGGCAGCCTGGGCTCGGTCGCGATGATGACCATGGGCCGGTCCGGCCCGATGGTGATGGTCGGTGTCGGCCTGCTCGCGCTGACCCTGCTCGGTTCGATCGGTGGCATGCTCACCTCCCGGGGCAGGGGTGGCAAGGACCGGAAGAACCAGCGCACCCGGTACCTCGACTACCTCGAGCGGATGCGGGACGAGTTCTCGGCCCAGGAGCGCACGGCCCGCGCGCAGGCGCTCGAGCTGAACCCGCCGCCGGACGCGCTGCTGGACTGCGTCGGCGACGTGTCCCGGCTGTGGGAGCGGCGTCGCACGGACAGCGACTTCCTGCAGCCGCGCTGTGGCAGCGGCCGGGTGCCGGTGGTGCCGGCGACGGTCGGCCAGGGCGGGTCCGCGATGGAGCCGCCCGACCAGTTCATGATGGCCGAGGCGAACGCGCTGGTACGGCGTTTCACCGAGATGCCCGGCATGCCGCTGACCGTCCCGCTCGACCACGTCGGCAACGTCAGCATCGTCGGGGACCGCGACGGCGTGGTCCGCGTCGCCCGCTCGCTGCTGGTCCAGACGGCCGTGTTCCATGCACCGGAGGACGTCTCGATGGCCGCGGCGTTCCCGGCCCGGGCGTTGCCGGACTGGCAGTGGATGAACTGGCTGCCGCATGTCCAGGATCCGGAGCACCGGCAGGGCCCGGTCCCGTTTCGCCGGATCGCTGAGGATCCGGCGAAACTGTCCCAGCTGCTCGCCGACGACCTGGGAGAGCGGGTGCAGTGGGCGACGGAGTCGCGCCGCGGGTCGGTGGACTTCGAGGACCGCCGCCGGCTGACCCGCCGGTTGCTCGTGCTTCACGACACGTACGGCGACGTGTCCGCCGAGGTCAGGCCGGACGCCGACGACTCGCTGGTCCCGGGTGAGCTCGGCGTGACCGTGCTGCATCTGGTCGCCGATCGGCTCCAGGAGCCGAGTTCGGTCACGATGCGCATCACCGTGTTCGGCGACGAGGTCCGGATCGAGGACCTGCGCGGGCAGTACCCGATGACCGCCGGCGGTCAGGTCGACCGGATGGAGGCCGCGATCGCCGAGGGCATCGCCCGCGAACTGGCGCCGCTGCGGCTGTCCGCGGAATCGCTGGACGAGGACGCCCAGCACGACGACGTGGACTTCATGGGCCTGGTCGGCATCCACGACGTGGCCCGGCTGGACTTCGGGCAGCTGTGGCAGCCGCGGTCGGAGCGTGCGTTCCTGCGGGTGCCGCTCGGTGTCGACGACCACGGCGACGTCGTCCAGGTCGACCTGAAGGAGTCGGCGCAGCTCGGTATGGGTCCGCACGGCCTGTGCGTCGGTGCGACCGGCTCGGGCAAGTCCGAAGTACTGCGGACGATGGTGATGGCACTGATGGCGACCCACAGTCCGGAGGACCTGTCGTTCGTGCTCGTCGACTTCAAGGGTGGCGCGTCGTTCGCGCCGTTCGAGCGGGTGCCGCACGTGGCCGGCATCATCACCAACCTGCGCGACGACGCCAGCCTGATCGAGCGGGCGTACAAGAGCCTCGAGGGCGAGGTGCTGCGCCGCCAGCAGGTGCTCAAGGACGCCGGCAACATCGCGAACATCACCGACTACCGGTTGTACCGGCAGCAGCGGCCGGACATGCCCGCGCTGCCGCATCTGTTCGTGATCATCGACGAGTTCGGTGAGCTGCTGAACGAGCGGCCGGACTTCATCGACCTGTTCTTGTCGATCGGCCGGATCGGCCGCTCGATCGGCGTCCACCTGCTGCTGTCCAGTCAGCGGGTCGAGTCGGGCAAGCTGCGCGGGCTGGAGACGTACCTTTCCTACCGGCTCGGTCTGCGGACGTTCTCCGAGGAGGAGAGCCGGACCGTGCTGGACACCACGGACGCGTTCCACCTGCCGCCGCTGCCGGGCTTCGGGTTCCTCAAGGTCGACACCAGCGTGTACCAGCGGTTCCGCGCGGCGTACGTGTCGGGTGCCTACGTGCCGGCGAACGACGAGGTCGTCGAGGACGAGCACGAGGACGTGCGGCCGCACGAGTTGCCGCCGTACCAGCTGTCGAGCGCCGAGGTGGAGGCCGCGAAGCCGCTCGAGGCGACGGAGCGTACGACGGGGCCGACCGAGCTGAGCGTCTTCGTCGACCAGGTGCGCCAGGCGGCGAAGCAGGTCCTGAAGATCTGGCTGCCGCCGCTGCCGAGCGCCTGCACGCTGGACGGGCTGGCCGGCCGGACGGACTTCGTCGACGGTCGCGGCCTGCAGTTGTCGGTGCGGGCGCCGCAGATGCAGCCGCCGGTCGGTGTGGTCGACGATCCCGCCAACCAGCGCCAGTCGGTGTTCCGGCTGGACCTGACCCGCGCCGGTGGCCACGCCGCGATCGTCGGCGGTCCGCAGTCCGGGAAGACCACGGCGCTGCGGACGCTGGTGACCTCGCTGGCGCACACGCACACGCCGCAGGAGGTCGCGATCTACGCGCTCGACCTGGCCGGTGGCGGTATGCAGGCGCTGTCCGAGTTGCCGCATGTCGGTGGCGTCGCGCTGCGCACCGACCGCGAGCGGATCCGCCGTACGGTCGAGGAGATCCGCGGCATGATCGACGAGCGCGAGCGGGTGTTCCGCAACCACGCGATCGACACGATGGAAGCCCTGCGCAAGGATCACGCGGCCGGCGCGCTGCCCGAGCTGCCGACCGCCGACGTGGTGCTGGTGATCGACAACTTCGGCGCGATCCGGACCACGTTCGACGAGCTGGACGAGCCGATCACCGACATCCTGCAGCGCGGCAGCAGCTACGGCGTGCACGTGGTGGCGTCGATGATGCGCTGGAACGACGTCCGGATGCAGAACCAGGCGATGTTCGGCACGATGCTCGAGCTCCGGCTGAACGACCCGACCGACTCCAACATCGACCGGCGCCTGCAGGAGGTACTGCGGAAGGCCGGTCCGGGGCGGATGCTGGTGCCGGGCAGCAAGCTGTTCGGCCAGCTCGCACTGCCACGGGTGGACGGCGTCGCCGACGACGACAACCTGTCGGACATCCTCGAGGCCCAGGCGGTCACCGTCCGGTCCACGTGGCAGGGTCCGCGCGCGCCGCAGGTCAGGATCCTGCCGCTGCAGCTGCCGCGGGCCCAGGTCGGCGACGACGTACGGCGGCCTGCCGTCGTACCGATCGGTGTGGACGAGCGGGCGCTGGCGCCGGTGTATCTCGACCTCGAGGGCCGGGACACGAACCTGGTGGTCTTCGGCGACAGCGCCTCCGGCAAGACCAACATCGTCCGGCTCGTCGTGCAGCAGCTGATCGAGCGGCACACGTCCGACCAGCTGGTGTTCGCGGTGATGGACCCGCGGCGTGGCCTGCGCGAGTTCGTGCCGGAGGCGTACGTCGGCGGTTACGCCCCGACCGGCCGCGTGGCCGCCGGGCTGGCCGCGGGCGTGTCGCAGGAGCTGGCGAAGCGGATGCCGGACGACACCGGTACGATCCCGGACGCGGGCCAGGGCGGGCCGCGGATCGTCGTACTGGCCGACGACTACGACCTGCTGACCTCGGGCGGCCAGTCACCGATGGACCCGTTCCTGCCGTACGTCGCGGCGGGCCGGGACATCCGGCTGCACTTCATCGTCACTCGGCGCGCCTCGGGGGCGTCACGGCAGCTGTACGAGCCGTTCCTGTCCGCGGTGATGGAGTCCGGTGCAGCCGGTCTGGTGCTGTCCGGCGACCGCAGCGAGGGGCAGCTGTTCACCGGTGCCTACCCGGGCGACTACCCGCCCGGCCGTGGCTTGTTCGTACGACGAGGCGATGGACCGGAGCTGGTCCAGACGGCCTTGGCCGACCCGGTCCAGGCGGCCGGCCAGAGCAGCGGAGGAGCGCTATGACCTACGACATGGTGGCACTGGTCGACGGGCGCCCGTCGAGCGAGGACGTGCTGGCCGGGCTGGCCGCGGCGGGGGAGGAGCTCGGAGTTCGCGCGGTCAGCGGCGGCGCCGTCGTCCAGCTGTGCGGCGAGGACAACCTGCCGCTGGTGTCGATCGAGCTGCCGTTGCTGATCCAGGTCCCGGGCGAGGTCGAGCGGATGCTCGGTACGTCGGTCGGCCTGGTGGACACACCCGCCTGGTGGGTCGAGATCCGGGCGACCGCGCGGGACGGCGCGCGGGAGATCGCGGAGCAGTACGCGAAGACGTTGATCAACCGGCTCGGCGGCAAGGTCTGGACGCCCGAGGGCATCCGGACCGGGGACGAGCTGCCGGCGAGCGTGAACGAGGGAACCGACTGAGATGCCGAACGAACTGATCTTCAGCCCGGGCGTCGACCTGATCACCGAGAAGGTCGCCGTCGTCATGCAGGACCGCCCGGTGATCGGCATGTCCGCCTGGCTCAGCGACGCGCTGACGTCGGCGCGGACGGCCGACCGGGACGTTCAGCTGGTCACGCCGAAGCAGTCCCGGCTGACCTGGCCGGTCCGGTCGGCGCTGTTCGGTGGCCCGTTCTCGCGGTGGGTCGTGACCGGCAGCGACGGCGAGTACTTCGACGGGCTGAACGGCATCCGCCTGAAGTGGAACGGTGAGCAGTTCCTCGCGAAGGCGCCGGCGACCCGCGGCGAACCGACCTCCGACATGCACCCGGACTACGTCGTCGAGGAGGACCTGTTCGGCCACCTCCAGTTCACCGTTCGGGTCCGGCACAAGCCGGTCGACAGCCTGGTCCTGGGCGGGGTCGCCGAGCAGCTGTTCACCGCGACCACAGGGAGCGGCCCGGCCGGATGGTCGACGTCGGAGCCCGTGACGCAACCGTGGAGCCCTGAAGCGCTGACGGAGTACTGCCGGGACCGTGCGCCGAGCCCCACCTGGCTGGTCGTGTCCGGCCAGCCGGGTGAGGAGTTCCGGCCGGCGGTCGGCACCCTGGAGATCCGCCGGGTGAAGTCCGGCGTCGACGAGACGCTGACCCTCTCGGTGGCGCAGACCGGGATGGACTTCCCGAACGTGAACCAGGTCGGCGAATGGGTCGACGCCGTCGCCGACGAGTACGAGCTGGTCTCGGCGATGGTGGTGGGCTCCAACGGCGAGGCGGACGGGACCTACCGGCCGCGGTTCGCAGGCATGGGCTGCCCGATCGGGATGGCCGCTGGGAACGAGGCCGTGCAGGCGAACGGGCTCGACAAGCTCCTCGGCCTCGAGGCCGGCAAGCGCGCGATGGCGATCGGTCCGGCACACCAGCCGGCCGTCTGGTACCCAATCGGCGACGGCCGGAACCCGCGCGACTGGGACACCTATACCAAGCTGATGCAGAATCTCATCCCGGCCGACGTGCTGGCGGGCAAGGCGTGACGAACGAGCAGAACAGGAGAAGTCAGCGATGAGCACCTACAGCCGCGTGACGGTGATCGGTGAGCGCCGGCGGCTGGACGCCGTGCTGCCCGCCGACGAGCCGCTCGGCGTACTGCTCCCGGATCTGCTGCGGATGCTGGACGAGCCGATGCAGCAGACCCCGCAGCGACGGTTCCTGACCACCGCCACCGGCGTGCTGGTGCCGCCGGAAGGGACGCTCTCGTCGGCCCAGATCATCGACGGTGCGGTACTGCGGCTTGCGTCGGAGGGCGAACTGCCCCCGCCGCCGACCGTGTACGACGTCACCGAGGAAGCCGTCGAGGACCTCAAGCGCCGCGGTGCCACGTTCAAGCCGAAGCACCGGCAGATCCTGGCCGGAGCCGGTCTGGTCTTCTCGATCATTGCCGGCGGGATCTCGCTGCTCGTCGCCGCCCCGCACGCGCTCACCTCGGCCATCCTGCTGGTGATCGCGGCGATCTGCGCGTTCGTCGGAATCGCGCTCGGCCGCAGTGGCAACAAGCTCGTCGCGATCCCGATGGTCACCGTGGCGACCGTGCTGCTCGCGCTGGCGGTCGGCTTCTGGGCGTTGCAGGCGGACTGGGAGATCGGCCTGGTCATCACCGTCGGCGCGCTCTGTCTGGCTTTCGGGCCGATGTTCTACGCGGCGGCCGGGGTGGCCGGCGGTGGTGTGGTCGCCGGTGCCACGTCGGTGCTGTTCGTCGCGGTCTGGATGATCGGTGCCGGCACCGACCTCGCCATGGAGCGGACCGGCGCGCTGGCGGGCCTGCTCGCCGTACTGCTGCTGGGTCTGCTGCCGCGGATGGCGCTGGCGCTGTCCGGGCTGTCGGGTCTGGACGACAAGCGCGCCGCGGGCGGTGAGATCATGCGCGGCGACGTACAGACTGCGCTGAACGCGGCGCACCTCGGTCTTGCCCTGGCGACTGTTCCGATTGCCGTGTCGTCGGCGGTGGCCGGGATCATGCTCCTCAAGGCAGGAGGTGCCTGGGCGGTCGCGCTGGCTTTGGTGCTGGCGTTCCTGCTCGCGTCGCGGTCCCGGCTGTACCCGCTGGTGAGTGAGGTCGCGGTGCTGTTCGCGGCGGCGTTCACGATCGTGTCGGGGTGTGTGCTGATCGCGGCCGTGAACGGTCAGGGCGGCGCGTTCATCGCGCTGGGGCTGCTGGTCGTGGTCGCGATGTTCTGCGTGTTCGGTCTCAGTTTCGCACCGGCGGAGCACGTCCGTGCGCGCCTCACGCAACTGCTCGACTATCTTGAGGTCGGGGCCATCATCGTGACGGTCCCTCTGGCGCTGGGAGTGTTCGGCGTCTACTCCAAGTTGCTGCACGCGTTCTGACGTTCGGATGGAATGACTGAATCGAACTGGCAGGGTGACATGCTGCGCCGGCTGGCGGAGCAGTCACCGGCCGAAGAGACCGACCAGCCCGGGCCCCCGCCTGCCCCCGCCCCCGGCACGCCCCCGTCGGAACCTGCCGGCCCCCCAGGGCCTCCGCAGCAGGCCCAGCAGTACCCGAACCAGCAGTACCAGCAGCAGTCGGCGCCGCAGTATCAGCAGGAGCCTCCTCAGCAGTACGAGCAGCAGCCTGCTCAGCAGTATCAGCAGCAGCCTCCTCAGCAGTACCAGGCGCCGCCGCCGTACCAGCCTCCGCCGGCTGAACAGCAGTACCCACCCCAGCCGCCGTACCAGCCGCAGCAGTACGCGCCCCAGCAGTACCCGCCTCAACAGCAGTACGCGCCCCAGCAGTACCCGCCTCAAACCCCGCCGCAGCAGCCGCCGTATCCGCAGCAGCAGTACCCCCAGCAGCAGTACCCCCAGCAGCCGTATCCGCCGGAGCAGGGCTACCAGCAGCAGCCGCCGTACCAGCCCGGCCCGTACGAGCAGCAGCAGTACGCGCCCGCGCCGTACCAGCAGTACCCGCCGCAAGGGCAGCACCACCCCGGACAGGTGCCGTACCAGGACTACTACGACCAGGTGCCCCCGGAGCCGGTTGGCGGAAGCTGGTCGACGCCCCCGACACCGCAGTCCGACCAGGTCGGTACGCCGATGCAGGAGCCGGGCGGTGACTCAGTCTTCCGCAGGTTCCGCCGGATCGCGTCGGAGGCGGCGTACCTCGTCGGCGGCTCCGGCCGGATGCGGCGCGACGTGAACCACCTCGCGGCCGTCCGGCGGCCGATCGCGATCATGCGGCGGGTCGGCGTACTGAGCCCGATCACGAATGCCGGAACCTCGACCGTCAGCGCGCTGCTGTCCACGATGCTGAGCACCCAACGCTCCGACCGGGTCGTCGTGGTCGACGCGGATCCGGCGGGCGCCGAGCTGTCCCGGCGACTCGAGCTGAACTTCGGCGCCGGGCCGGTTGAGGGCGTCACGCTGGTCCGCAGCGAAGGCACCGCGGAGGCGATCCGATCGACGCTGGCCGAGGTCCAGGGCCAGGGAGCGCGGGACGTCGGTGTCGCCGTCGTCGACTGCCCGGGCAGCATGTACGACGAGATCGGCTCGGAGATGGCGTCGTCCGGTCACTGCACGGTCCTCGTCGTGCCCTCGGTGCAGCAGGTGGCGGAGTACTGCCTCGCGCAACTGGACCAGCTGCCGCCGGAAGGCCAGGACATCCTGCTGCATCGCGGCGTCATCGTGATCAGCGTGGTCCAGAACGTCGCCGCGAGTTCGGTCGACTGGCTCGTCGAGGCGTTCGGCCGGCGTGGCCTGCAGCCGGTCGTGCTGCCCTACGACGAGCACATCGCCACGAGTTGGCCGCTGCGCTCGGATCAGCTGCAGTCCGAGACCCGCGAGGCAGTCCTGGAACTGGCCGCCCGGGTGGTCGCCACGGCGACCGGGACTGCCGGCTGATTCTCAGGAACCTTCAATCTCCGGTTCAAGGTGAACCGTTCGGCTGATCCGGTCGTTTGACCGGGTGTACTGCGTTCAACTACTTCGACGAGCAGGCTCCTGGAGGTCCAGTTCATGAGCGATGACACGACGGCACCGCCCACCGCATCGGCGACATCGGCTGTCACAGCGGGGGAGGGCGGACTGCGTGATCGCAGGACCGTGCTCCGCTGTGCGGCGATGGTCGCCCTGGCGGGTGCCGGCGCGCCGATCCTCGCGGCCTGTGGCGGCAGCGACAGCTCCGGCGGCTCAGCCCCGTCGGCGAGCGGCTCCAGCTCCGCGCCGAGCACCGGCACTACTGCGCCGTCGACCGGTGCGTCGTCGAGTGCGCCGGCCGGCGGCGGTTCGGTTCTCGGCCCGGTGGCCGACGTACCGGTCGGTGGCGGGAAGGTGTTCAGTGACGCGAAGGTCGTGGTGACGCAGCCGACGGCGGGCACGTTCAAGGGGTTCTCCGCGGTCTGCACGCACCAGGGCAACCCGATCGGCTCGGTGGAGGGCGGCCAGATCGTCTGCCCGTTCCACAACAGCCACTTCAGCATCACCGACGGCAGCCCGGTGAGCGGGCCCGCGCAGTCGCCGCTGCCGGCCGTCAACGTCAAGGTCCAGGGCGGCAACATCGTCGAGTCCGCCTGACAACCAACGCCTCACAGCACAACGGGCCCGGCCGTTCATCGGCCGGGCCCGCTGTCAATTGATCAGGACTGGTCGACGGCGCCGACGTACAGGAGCTGGTTCGGCGAGCCCGTGCCCGGGTCCCCGACCTTGCCGGCCGTCGAGTTGGCGACCAGTGCCTTCGCGACATCGGCCGGCGTGGCGTCCGGGTGGTCGGCCAGGTAGAGCGCGGCCCCGCCCGCGACGTGCGGCGTCGCCATCGACGTACCGCTCATCTTGGCGGTCGAGTCCGGCGCGGTGATGCCGACCGAGGTGATGTCCACGCCCGGCGCGAACACGTCCACGCACTTGCCGTAGTTCGAGAACTCGGCCCGCTTGTCGGCGTCGTCGGTGGCGCCGACGGTGATCGCCGACGGCTCCTTCGCGGGCGAGCTCTGGCAGGCGTCCGCGCTTTCATTGCCGGCGGCAACGGCGTACGTGACGCCGGAGTCGACCGACGCCTTGACCGCGGCGTCCAGCGCGTCGTCCGCCCCGCCGCCGAGGCTCATGTTCGCGACCGCCGGCTTCTTGGCGTTCTTGGTCACCCAGTCGATGCCGGCCACCACGGACTCGGTCGATCCCGAGCCCTGGCAGTCGAGCACGCGGACCGCGATCAGCTTCGCAGCCTTCGCCAGGCCGTACGTCGTACCGCCGATCGTGCCGGCCACGTGGCTGCCGTGTCCCATGCAGTCGACGCCGTTCTGGCCGTCGCCGACGGTGTCGGTGCCGACCGACGCGCGGTCGCCGAAGTCCTGGTGCTTGGCGTAGATGCCGGTGTCGATGATGTAGACGTTGACGTTCTTGGCGTCGGTCGTCGGCTCGTACTTCTTGTCCAGCGGCAGGTCGCGCTGGTCGGCGCGGTCCAGGCCCCACGGCGGGTTGTCCTGGCTGACGGTGATCTTCTGGTTCTGCTGGACGAACGCGACCCGCGAGTCAGCGGCGACCTTCTTGGCCTGCTCCTCACTCATGGAGGCCGAGAAACCCTTGATCGACGAGTCGTACTGGTCCTTGACCTTGACGTCGTAGCTCGCCGCCAGGCTCTGGGTCGCGACCCTGGTCTGGGCCCGCGACTTCTGGCCGGAGAGTACGACGATGTAGCTGCCGGGGATCGCGTCCGGGCTGCCGGCGCCGCGGATGGAGACGGTGGCTGACTGTGCTGACGACTGTGCCGCATCGCTGCCGGTCGCGGTGACGACGGCGCCGGTGACGGCGAGCGCGGACGCGGCGACCGCGGCCAGTACGGCACGGGGCCGACTGCTGCGGTGTCCATTCCTGGGGAACATGGGCGGAACTCCCTCGAGTCAGCGCAAGGCCTGGTTGCCTCACGCAAAGGACCTGCACATCTACCCTGGGTCACACGCTAGGCAGCGCGCCCATCCCAGCCGGGGGTCAACCCAGGCTTATGAGTCAAGCCGCAACACGACCGCAACGTTCAGCCGGTTTGCCGTGTCCGGTGGTTGGAATACTTGCGGCGCGCGAAGTCGTACGCCTCGTCCATCAGCGGGTGCAGGCGGTCCGGACCGGTGGGGTCGACGATCGCGACCCAGTACTGCGAGGCGTAGAACGGGTGCGGCATCAACGTGTCGCGGGCCGCGTAGTCGTGGCCGGAGTCCAGCACCCAGTCGGCATCCCGCTCGGTCGGGGGATCGCCGAAGAGGCTCACGTACGTCGACTTGGTAAGGCCGAGGTTCAGCCTGAAGGTGCCGGGCTCGGCGAGCCGGGACACCGTCTCGTAGTGGTCGCCGGTGACGATGGTGGCGAACGGCTGCTGCCGTTCCGGTGGCAGGTCGGCCGCCGGGTCGTACAGGTAGAACAGGTCGTCCTGTGCTTCGAGCACCCGGACGCCGTCGTACGCGCGAAAGATCCGATCGAGTTCGTCGAGAGTCATACCTTCAAGTCTGTCATTGGACCAGCAGTAGAAACTTTGTGGGAATTCCTGATTTGTCGGCGCCCCGAACTAGGGTGGTTGGGTGGCTGATCCGTCCTCCTACCGTCCCGCTCCGGGGTCGATCCCGGACTCGCCCGGCGTCTACCGCTTCAGCGACTCCGCCGGGCGGGTGATCTACGTCGGCAAGGCGAAGAACCTCCGCGCGCGGCTGTCGTCGTACTTCCAGGACATCGGCAACCTCCACTCCCGGACCGCCGCGATGGTGACCTCGGCCGCCGGGGTCGAGTGGACGGTCGTCAACACCGAGGTCGAGGCGCTCCAGCTGGAGTACAGCTGGATCAAGGAGTTCGACCCGCGCTACAACGTCAAGTACCGCGACGACAAGTCCTACCCCTGGTTGGCGGTGACGGTTGGCGAGGACTACCCGCGGGTCATGGTCGGACGTGGTGCGAAGAAGCGGGGCACCCGGTACTTCGGCCCCTACAGCCACGCCTGGGCGATCCGCGAGACGGTCGACCAGCTGCTCCGCGTCTTCCCGATGAGGTCGTGCTCGAACGGCGTGTTCAAGCGGTCCGGGCAGATCGGACGCCCGTGCCTGCTGGGCTACATCGACAAGTGCGCCGCGCCCTGCGTCGGCAACGTCACCCCCGAGCAGCACCGCGAGATCGTCGACGACTTCTGCGACTTCATGGCCGGCAACACCAACACGTTCGTCAAGCGCATCCGCGCGGAGATGTACCGCGCGTCCGAGGCCCTCGACTTCGAGAAGGCGGCCCGGCTCCGTGACGACCTCGGCGCGATCCAGAAGGCGCTGGAGAAGCAGGCCGTGGTGCTCGGCGACGGCACCGATGCCGACGTGATCGCGCTCGCCGAGGACCCGCTCGAGGTGGCCGTCCAGATCTTCTACGTGCGCGGCGGGCGGATCCGCGGCCAGCGGGGCTGGGTGGCCGACCGGGTGGAGGAGGGAGGCACGGCCGAGCTGGTCGAGGACTTCCTGCTCCAGCTCTACGCCGGCGGCGAGGACGACGACGCGGTCCCGCGCGAGATCCTGGTGCCGACGCTGCCGCCCGAGCCCGAGACCTTCGAGGAGCTGCTCTCCGAGCGGCGGGGGAGCCG